>JAZKYR010000131.1:0-4720 GCA_045612245.1 Agathobacter sp. | reverse complement strand
TGAAGTAGATTTAACTTCTAAAACATATACTTTGATACGTTCTGTTGGAGCATAAGTTTCACCTTTAATCTGTTCACTTTCTGTAAGAAGTGCATCAGCCTTGCCAAGATTAATACTTACATTCTTTCCAACATAACGCTGTACAACACCAGTTACTACATCTTTTTCTTTACTGTTATATTCATCAAAGATTACTTTTCTTTCTTCTTCACGAATTTTCTGTAAAATTACGTTCTTTGCATTCTGTGTTGCAATACGACCAAATTCCTTTGATTTTACTTCGATCTGAACTACATCACCTAATTCATATTTAGGATCAATCATCTGTGCATTCACAAGGGAAATCTGTTCTACTAAGTCTTCTACTTCTTCTACAACAGTTTTTTCCTGATAACAATGGAATTCACATGTTTCTGGATCAATAACAACCTTTACATTATCAGCTTTACCAAAGTGGTTTTTACATGCCTGAACGAGAGAATTTTCAATTGCTTCAAGTAATGTCTCTTTGCTAATATTTTTCTCCTGTTCTAATATATTTAACGCCATTAATAACTCATTATTCATTTTCTTTTATCCTCCTATTTTCGTTATCTTACGCTAAAAATGTACTGCCTGACGGATTAATGCAATATCCTTTTTATCAAACATAATCTCTTCGCCGTCTGAATCAATTGTTACACTGTCTTTATCGTATGCAGTAAGCAGACCATAAAACTCCTTACTTCTGTTTATTGCACGATAGGTGCGAATCTCAACTTCCTGACCCATGTTGCGAACATAATCTTTTTCTTTCTTAAGTGGACGTCCCAATCCTGGTGAGCTCACCTCAAAAGTATAGGAATCAGGAATAAAATCCTTTTCATCCAACAACACGTTCATTTCTCTGGCCACAGCTTCACAGTCATTAACTGTAATACCGCCTTCTTTGTCAATAAAAGCTCTAAGGTAAAAAACACCGCCTTCTTTTACATATTCTACATCAACGAGTTCAAATTGCATTCTCTCTAAAATAGGTAAAATCAAGCCTTCGGTCTTTGCCTCATAATCATTTGCCTTTGACACCTGAAACACACCTCTCTTTCGGTTTATTTAAATCAATTTTGTTTAAAACGTGAATTGAGAGAGGACTTTTGCCCTCTCTCAATCTAGTCTTTCTATATTGTCTTGATAATAATACCATCAAACATTAGAAATTGCAAGCTTTTTCCGAAACTAAAAGCAATTAGATAGAGAAAGATTCCATAATAGAAACCATTGTATCAACCTGTGCTTTCTGTTCTTCAGAAACAGCTGCTGTTTCTTCAGATGTAGCAGAGTTATTATCTACTACTGCAGATACATCTGCGATAGACGCATTGATATCATGCATATTATTTACATCATTGCGAAGCTTATCAGAAATCTGTCCCATCTTGTCAGTTGCTTCCTGTGCTTTAATAACAACTTCGCTCATGCTTGCTACTGTTTCATCAGCAATTGCAATACCTCTTTCAACTGTAGCAATTGTTGTTTCGATTAATTTATTTGTTCTACCAGCTGCAGCTGCAGACTCTTCAGATAACTTCTTAACCTGATCAGCTACTACCGCAAAGCCCTTACCAGCTTCACCTGCACGAGCTGCTTCAATAGAAGCATTGAGTGATAAGAGGTTTGTCTGAGATGCGATATCATCAATATCGCTAATAATTGTACTAATCTGTTCTGAACATTTACTAATTTCAGCGATAGCATCTTTTAATTCTTCTAACTTCTGGCTACCAACCATAACAGTTTCTCCAGCCTGTGTTGCAAGCTGAACAGATTCTTCTGCTTCTGCCGCACTAGATTCCATACTATGTGTCATCAATTCAATAATATCAACTAAATCAGAAACCTGAGCTGCCTGTCTTGTAGTACCATCTGCTAAATCCTGAGCTGCACATGCAAGCTGTTCAGCACCTGCATCAATCTGACCAGATACATCACGAATTGTAAGTAATGTTTCGCGCATCTTCTGTCCGATTCTTTCAAGAGATTCTCTAATCTGAACAAAAGCACCCACATAATCTTTTTCTAAACGGAAATTATAGTTACCATCTCCCATTGCAACTAATACATCAGAGATTTCACCAATCATTTCTTTGTTATTCTTCTTCATAGTAGCGATAGAAGAAACCATAATACCTACTTCACTAGCATCTTCCTTAAGATCAAGCACCTGATCAAAATCACCCTGTGCAAGATTCTGCATTTCAACAGAAACTTTTTCAATAGGAGCAAGTAATTCTCTTCCCGCGAATGAAATTACACTTAAGAACTGTCTACCAATAAACAAGAACATAATTAAAAGTGCAACCTGTGATATCGTCTGTAAAAGAGATGCTACACTAGTAGCATTTTCCAAACGTCCCTGAACAGTTGAAATAAGCTTATCTGTTAAATCGTTAATCTGAACAACTACGTCTTCATAGGCATGTCCAAATACAGCCTCCTGTGCAGATGCTAAATCGCCAGCTTCTACACTTGCCATAGCAGCTTCTTCTAATGGAACTAAACCATTTGAATAATCCTGAATCTGCTTTAAGATTGCCCATTCAGAATCTTCAAGACCTTCATCTTCTAAAACCGCAAGGGCTTTGTCACGATTTTTATCTTCATTAAGTTCTTTAAAATACTCATCTTTATATACAGTTTCACCAGTAACTGCATAAGACTGAACTGCTGATGTCAACGCTTTAGATCCCATACGATATTGATCTAATGCCATAGTAACTGAAAGCTGCTGTCTTTTTGCCATACCATTCATGATACTAGTCGCAAGCATAATCACCATTACAATTGTTCCAATAAAAAGAATTGTAACATTTCTTTTACGAATCTGGTCTAACTGCGCTTTCTGGCTAACTGGTTTTTTACCGTTCATTGCCACTTTTTCTTTTGAAGCTTTTTTTCCCATAATGTCTCCCCCGTACATTAACATTCATTATTACTTGAATTGTATAACATTTCCAAATCTTTTTCAAGAAATAATCCAAAAAAACAACAAAATATTTAAGAATTGTATAAACAAATTTTATGTAATAAAAAAAACACATCTTTAAAGGATGTGTTCTCGGGTTGGGCTGTTATGAAAATCTCATACAGTCAACAGTTCGTACGGGAATCGAACCCGTGTTTTCGCCGTGAGAGGGCGACGTCTTGACCGCTTGACCAACGAACCATGCTATGAAAATATAACATAATACAAATACATTTGCAAGATAAAATTTCTCAACGAAGCATACAAAATAAAAAACAGGAATTCGCCGAGGTTAAGCAACTTGTTGCCTCGAGGCGAATCCTGTCTTTTTATTCTTTATGATTCGTACCCATTAGGATTATTGCTCTGCCATCTCCATGCATCTTCACACATTTCTTTGATGCCGTACTGTGCTTCCCATCCCATCTCTTTTTTTGCTTTTCGTGGGTCACAATAACAGGTAGCAATATCTCCCGGTCTTCTGTTTTTGATAATATATGGAATCTTAATTCCATTCGCTTCTTCGAAATTCTTTACGATATCAAGAACGCTATAACCATGTCCCGTTCCTAAGTTATAGATGCAAAGTTCTGCATTTTCATCAATCTTTTTCAATGCAGCTACATGACCTTTTGCAAGATCCACTACATGGATGTAATCACGTACACCTGTACCATCTGGCGTATCATAATCATTACCAAAAATACCTAGATGTTCAAGTTTACCTACTGCAACCTGGGTCACATATGGCATAAGATTATTTGGAATACCATTTGGATTTTCACCAATTCTACCACTCTTATGCGCACCAATTGGATTAAAGTAACGAAGAATGATTACATTCCACTCGTTATCTGCTTTCTGAATATCAATAAGCATCTGTTCAAGCATTGATTTTGTCCATCCATATGGATTGGTACACTGTCCCTTTGGGCATTCCTCTGTAATAGGAATCTGTGCTGGATCACCATAAATAGTAGCTGATGATGAGAAAATAATATTTTTACAATTATGATCTCTCATAACATCTACCAAAGTAAGTGTTCCTGTAATATTGTTATTATAATATTCCCAAGGCATAGCAACAGATTCACCAACCGCCTTTAAGCCTGCAAAATGAATAACACTTTCGATATTTTCGGTCTCAAATATATAATGAAGAATATCTATATCTAAAATATCCCCTTTAATAAATTTAAGAGTTTTTCCTGTAAGTTCTTCTACTCTGTTCAATGACTTTTCTGAAGAGTTCGAAAGGTTGTCCAATACAACTACCTCATAGCCTTCATTTAATAATTCCACACATGTATGACTACCAATATAGCCTGCACCACCTGTAACTAAAATCGCCATCGTTCGTGCTCCTTTTATAATTTATTTGTTAATATTCTATCCCAAATCATCTCATTTGTATAGTCCTAAAGCAAATAAAAAGGACACCTTCAAGGTGTCCTTTAAAATCTTAATTAAGCAAGTTTGCTTTTAGCAACTTCTACAAGTGCTGCAAAACCAGCTGCATCTGTAACAGCCATATCAGCTAATACTTTACGGTTTAAATCAACTTCTGCTAATTTAAGACCGTGCATGAACTGGCTGTATGAAAGTCCGTTTAATCTAGCTGCTGCGTTGATACGAGCGATCCATAACTGACGGAACTGTCTCTTTCTTTCTTTACGTCCAGCATAAGAACTTGTAAGAGCTCTCATAACTGACTGTTTT
>JAZKYR010000130.1:0-3160 GCA_045612245.1 Agathobacter sp. | reverse complement strand
AAGTGAACAGATTAAAGGTGAAACTTATGCTCCAACAGAACGTATCAAAGTATATGTTTTAGAAGTTAAATCTACTTCAAAAGGACCTAAGATTTTAGTTTCTAGAACACATCCAGAACTTGTAAAGAGATTATTTGAATCTGAAGTTACAGAAGTGAAAGATGGTATCGTGGAAATCAAATCTATTTCTCGTGAAGCAGGAAGCCGTACAAAGATGGCAGTTTGGTCAAATGATCCAGATGTAGATCCAGTAGGCGCTTGTGTAGGTATGAATGGTGCACGTGTAAACGCTATCGTTGATGAACTTCGTGGTGAAAAGATTGATATCGTTACATGGGATGAAAACCCAGCTATTTTAATTCAAAATGCACTTAGTCCAGCAAAAGTTATTTCTGTTATTGCAGATGGTGATGAAAAGACAGCAAAAGTTGTAGTACCTGATTATCAGTTATCACTTGCAATTGGTAAAGAAGGACAGAACGCTCGTCTTGCAGCTCGTTTAACAGGATTCAAGATTGATATTAAGAGTGAAACACAGGCTCGTGAAGCTGGTGATTTCATGGATTATGAAAATGATTACTTAGACGAAGAATACTACGACGAAGATGGCGAGTATTATGATGAAGAATACGTAGAAGAAGGATACGACGAGGAAGGTTACGAAGAATAATGGTTAACAAAAAAGTTCCAATGCGCCAATGTGTAGGTTGCGGTGAAATGAAATCAAAAAAAGAATTGATTCGCGTGATTAAGACTCCAGAAGAGGAAATTATCTTAGATGCAACAGGACGAAAAAATGGTCGTGGTGCATATATATGTGCAAGTATGGAATGCTTAAAAACTGCACGACGTAAAAAGGGCTTGGAACGTTCCTTGAAGGTTGCCATTCCTGAAAATGTTTATGATTCTTTAGAACAGGAGATGAGTAAAGTTGCGAAATAGAGTATTTCAGATGTTAGGAATTGCAGCAAAATCCGGAAATGTAGTAAGTGGTGAGTTTTCTACAGAAAAAGCTGTAAAGACAGGTCATGCATACTTGGTAATCGTTTCAGAAGAAGCGTCGAATAATACCAATAAGATGTTTACAAATATGACTTCATTTTATGAGGTCCCAATGTATGTATTTGGTACAAAGGAAGAGCTGGGAAGGTGTATTGGAAAAGAATTTCGTGCATCGCTGGCTATTACCGATGAGAATTTAGCAAATGCAGTAGAAAACAAGCTGAAAGCATGTAAAACTGAATAATGGAGGTAACTAATATATGGCAAAAATGAGAGTTCATGAACTCGCAAAAGAGTTAGAAATAGATTCAAAAAGTGTAATTGAGTTCCTTAAAGGAACTGAACATGAAGTAAAGTCTGCACAGAGTGGTATTGAAGATGCAGCACAGGAAATGGTACGCAAAAACTTTGGTAAAAAAGTTGAAACGCCAAAAACTGAGGCACCAAAAACTGAGGCTCCTAAAACAGCAGAAGGCGAAAATAAAGAACGTCCAAAGAAAAAATCTAGTATTGCAGCTGTGTTTAATCCACAGTACAGCAAACAGCAGCAGAGACGTCCAGGCGGTCCAAATGGACAGCAGAGAAAACCAGGTGCTAGACCAGATGGAGAGCGTAGGCCACAGGGCGATAGACCAAGACGTGAGGGTGCTCCAAAGCAGGAACAGCGTCCGCTTATTAAACCACGTCCAGTAGGGGAACGTGCAATGCGTCCAATCAGTGAAAGAACACCAAATCAGGATGAACTTGTAATGACAAGTGCGTCACAGAAAGAGGTTGTTCAGAACGAAAGACCAGCAAGACCTGAAAGACCATTAAGAAATGAACGCCCACAGGGCGAAAGACCTGAAAGACCAGCAAGACCTGAAAGACCAGTTAGAAGCGAACGTCCACAGGGTGATAGACCTGAAAGATCAGAAAGACCTGCTAGAAATGAACGCCCACAGGGTGGTAAACGTCCTTTCGAGCGTGAAATGGATAAATTTAATAAAGATTCAGCAGCACCTGTTGAAGATGTACGTGGTAAAGAAAGTCGTGAACGTGGAAATGACCGTCGAAATAACAACAATAACAGACGCCAGGATCATGATAAATTAGGCAAGAAACAGGAAAACTTCATCAATCTTGAAAAGAATGGTGGAAAGAAGAAACATCAGCCACAGCCACAGAAACCAAAGGAAGATCCAAATGAAATTAAGACAATTACTCTTCCTGAAAAAATGACAATTAAAGAATTAGCAGATGCTATGAAACTTCAGCCATCGGTAATTATTAAAAACCTTTTCATGAAAGGTCAGATGGTTACTATGAACCATGACATCAGCTTTGAAGAAGCAGAAGAAATTGCTTTAGAATTCAACTTTATCTGTGAACAGGAAGAAAAGATTGACGTAATTGCAGAACTCTTAAAAGAAGATGAAGAAAATGAAGACGATATGGTGGCTCGTCCTCCAGTAGTATGTGTAATGGGTCACGTTGACCATGGTAAAACATCACTTCTCGATGCAATCCGTTCTACAAAGGTTACTGCAAGAGAAGCAGGTGGTATTACACAGCACATTGGTGCATCTGTAGTATCAATTAACGATCAGAATATCACATTCCTTGATACACCTGGTCATGAAGCGTTTACAGCTATGCGTATGCGTGGTGCAAACTCTACAGATATTGCTATTTTAGTAGTAGCAGCGGATGACGGTGTAATGCCTCAGACAGTCGAAGCTATCAATCATGCGAAAGCAGCTGGTGTAGAAATCATCGTTGCAATTAACAAGATTGATAAACCAACAGCAAATATTGATAGAGTAAAACAAGAGCTTTCTGAACATCAGTTGATTCCAGAAGATTGGGGCGGAGATACTGTATTCGTACCAGTTTCTGCTAAGACAGGTGAAGGTATTGACCAGCTTCTGGAAATGGTACTTTTAACAGCAGAAGTAGCTGAATTAAAGGCTAATCCAAATAGAAGAGCAAGAGGTATCGTAATCGAAGCTCAGTTAGATAAAGGTCGTGGACCAGTTGCTACAATTTTAGTACAGAAAGGTACTTTAAATGTTGGTGACGCAATTGCAATCGGTTCTGCTTACGGTAAAGTAAGAGCTATGATTGATGATAAGGGAAGAAGAGTTAAGACAGCAACACCTTCTACACCTGTAGAAAT
>JAZKYR010000129.1:0-23943 GCA_045612245.1 Agathobacter sp. | reverse complement strand
ATCATCGCCGCTTATTAAGTAGCGACGGCCGCATACGGTCCAATTTTACAAAATATATAGGCGTCTTTTCTTACTCTATGGATTTCCCAAACACTAATCTATTACATATTTAATTAATAGAGTGATTTTCCTTATAAAGCCGTATATCTATAGGAATAACGAGTAGATTTGCATTGAAAATTATCCCAAATGTACGAAATCAGCCCATATAAATATATAAATAAACACCTTTAGGCGTCGTCGGCACTTAGCGAGTCACGGTGCTGTTTTTGAGGCGTGACGAGCTTAGTACCGTTACGTAACGCATAGGAGCGAGAGCGTGTGTGCATTTATATATTTATATGGGCTGATTTCGTAGTTTATAGAAAGTTCAATGCAAATCTACTTGTTATTTTATTAATATACGGCGTTCCATCATTTCTGGATTTACAGCTTCAGAAATAGCGGTTTCTTTTGTGATGCGACCTTCTAAATAAAGGTTGTAAATGCTTGTGTCCATAGAAATCATATTGTCATTCGCAGAGGTATAGATGATACCATCAATCTGATGTACCTTGCGTTCACGAATAAGGTTTCGGATTGCAGGAGTAAGTACCATGATTTCAAAAGCTGGAACCATTCCGCCATCGGTAGATGGTAAAAGCTTCTGGCTGACTACAGCCTGAAGAACAGCGGACAACTGGATACAAATCTGGTGCTGCTGTGAAGCTGGGAATGCATCAATGATACGGTCGATGGTATTTGCTGCACCCAAAGTGTGGAGTGAAGAGTAAATTACATGACCAGTTTCAGCTGCAGTAACTGCGGTATTTATAGTTTCATAGTCACGCATTTCGCCAAGAAGGATTACATCAGGACTCTGACGAAGGGCTGCACGAAGGGCAGTTAAATAGCTTTCTGTATCAGTTGAAATTTCTCGCTGCGAAACAATACATTTTTCGTGGCGGTGCAAGAATTCCAATGGATCTTCCAGGGTGATGATGTGTTCTTCACGTTCCTGATTGATTTTGTTTATAATACATGAAAGTGTAGTTGACTTACCACTTCCGGCAGGACCAGTTACTAAAATCATACCGCTGTTGGTATTGGCTAAGTTCATAACTGTTTCTGGAATTCCAAGTTCCTCTGGTTTTGGAAGATTAAATCCGATAACACGAATAACAGCAGAGTATGCACCACGCTGTTTATAGGTGCTGACACGGAATCTCGATACCCCTGGGATAGCGAAAGAGAAATCGTCATCGCCTGAGTTTTCGAAGTGGGAAATATCTCTGTCTGCCAATCCATAAATTCCGGTAACGATTTCATGTGTTTCAGGTGGCATTAAACGATCTTCATTTAAATGTGTGAGTTTCCCGCGCTTCTTATATGCTAAAGGTTTACCTGCAATTATAAAGATATCGGAAGCTCCTTTTTCAGTAGCTTGTGCTAATATGTTTTTTACGTCCATTTTTTAATCCTTTCTAACGTTAATCAATAAGATCAAGTGTTCCTTCTTCAATTTCTACTTGTTCATATACAGATTTCCAAGAAATTATTTTATAAAAGTTTTCATCTGACTTCATTGGATGTTGGATAAGAAGTCGTATTTCCAAACTTTGATTTTCTGCGATTGGAATTAGATAGGTAAAAGTACCTGTAATTCTATCATAGTTACCAATTTCAAGAGAAAGCAATGCATTTTCTGCTTCTTGGTAATACCCATTTGCGTCATCTGCATTTGTATAGGCAGTTGCCAATAATGTATCGATTTTAGCTAAGTTCTCATAGGCTTGTCGTTCGGCTGCATAAAAGTCTGAGTTTTTCTCGGCAACTTTCTGACTAAGCCGGTAATCAGAGTTCGCTGTTAAAAGAGATAAGGCTGCCACAGTGACGATACAAATCATAACAAAGGCAAGCAGGATGGTTGAAAAACCAAAGTTTGAAAATCCTGGTGCGCTTTTTTTGTGTTTATTCATTTGCTGGCACCTCGCTTTCTAGGGATGGAATGGTCGGTGTCAGAGGCTTGTAGTGGTACACATCAATGGAATAGGATGCATCCAAGCCGTTCTGATAAAAGGAGATGCGTACAGATGGGATAGTGCTAATCTGTTCTGTAACCGTAAGATAAAAGGCTACATTCTGTGAATCACATTCCTGATAGTTTTCATCTAAATAAATGTATATTTCCCCATTTTCCGTAATGGATTTAGGAAAGGTTTGCTGTATTGCTTTTATTGACCCTTCATTTGCCTGATATACCGCAGCTACGTTGTTGCAAGCGGTCACGGCATGGTGAAGTGTAGTTGTGTTTTCTGTCACCTGATAAGATTTAATAAAAAATTGCAGGCTACATACACATAGAACGCTGAAGAGCAGAATGTTTATCAGGATTTCCAACAGAAACATGCTGGATTTTGAATGTTCAAAATGCATTATACCTGCTCCTTTCCGCGATTGCTATGAAGGGAGAGGAAAAGGGTTCTCTGTGTATCCTCGTTAGTGGTAATGGTAATCTTAAGTAGGTTATTGGTAATAAGCTCTGCTTCAAATCCACCAGTTTTGATAATTTCCTGACCTGAGGAAAGTGAAAAAACAGACTGGTCATTTACCACGATTTCACGCAATGCATTGTCGTAATAGTAAATATATGTAATATAAGTAATGTCATTTTCGGTTGTTTTGATAGAGAGAGCATTTATGTTTTCAAGTTTTTCGATAGATACTTGTCCCTGACTATCATTTTGGCGAATTTTTTCGGTCAAATAGGAAGAGATGGTGCGGCTTTCATAGTTAGAGTCCATGGTATCGGCAGTATGCTGATACTGTTTGGCTCCAATGAGAATCAACAGAAAAGCTGTCACTGCAAACATAGTAAAAAGTGCAATGACAAACACGCTATCAATTTTTGTTGAACGTCTGTTATCAAGTCGAAGCATGCATTAATCCCTTTCTATAATCGTAATATCTGGTCGTAAGTTTCCGCCGATATACTGGTAATCTACAAAGAACTGGTCTTTATTATAAATCAGACCATAGTTTTCTTCTAAGTATTCGAGGTTGCCTGGGTAAACGCCCTCTAAGGCATAGCACTGAGTAACGCTGCGGTCGATAGCATTCTTTAGTATCTCTTTTTCGCGTTCGGTATTGGTGTTTGTCATAGAGTTTGCAAACAACACAAACACACCCAGTACGATAATCATAATGAGCACAGGGAGATATGAAGTTATGGATATTTTTTCTTTCTTGTTAGAAAAAAGATTCATAAAACCTCCTGTTTATCCAATGCTAGACATGATTCCAAGCAGTGGAAGTAAAAATGAAATCAAAATAAGTCCAATAAAGAAGGACAAAATAACAATTAAAGTTGGTTCCAAAATAGAAATAAAATGGCGAAGTTTTTCATCAGTTTCTTCTTCATATGCAATCGAAATTTTCTGCATAATATCATCCATGGCACCAGTTTTAAAACCAATTGTCATCATGCTGGAATATACCTTAGAGAAAATTCCAGAGAGTAGTAGGGATTTTATAAATGGTTCGCCATTTTTGATATGCTTTTTACAGTCGCTGATTTTTTTTAGCATATAAGGATTGTCGATAAGTTTTTCTGCCATTTCAAGGCTGCGGTCTGTATCAAGTCCACTGGAAAGTGCAAGGTACATGCAGTTTGCAAAGCGGCTTGCGGCGATAGACATAGACAAGCTTCTTCCCTGGAACATTACCTTGCCAGTTGGAGTACGGAAAAATACATAAGCAGCAATGGCTGCGGCAATCACAGTTCCAACCAATATCAACATGTTTCGGTTTAAGAAGTTGCTGATATTCATGAGCATAAGTGCTGTGCCGCTAAGGCTACTTCCTAACTGTTCATATATCTGAGAAAATACAGGTACAACCTGTGTAATAATAACTACAATTACGACGAGCATCATAACGGTCATAATAAGTGGATATGTAACGGCATGGCGGATGCCTGCTTTTATGGCAGATTCACGCTCATAATAAGCAGATAAAGAATCTAATACCTCTTCGAGACGTCCGGTTGCTTCTCCAAGACGAATCATATCAACCATATAATCAGGAAACGCCTGTGTATTTCCTAAGGCTTCGCCCAAGGTAACACCTTTTTCCATTGGTTCATAAATCTGGTTTAAGAAATCTCTTGTAAATTCATCGCTGGCTTCGTCTCTTAAAATGGAGATGCCATAATAAGTAGGAAGACCTGCTTTTACAATCATACCAATCTGTTGGCAGAAAGTAGAGATTTCAGATTCACTGAGTGTTTTTTCTTTTAAAGACATATAGAGCCTCCTAGTAAACGTACTTGGTCAAATATTTACTGTCTTCCGTGATGAAGTCAGTAGGAGATTTGCTGGTGGATGCAAAGGTAGGATCTAAAAGATTCCAATCTGAACCATCAAATTCGATGATACCATTCACCCATCCCATATCTTTGATATAGGTACTAATCCATGCATGATATTCTTCGCCCACATATCCAACTTCTAAACGAGTAGGAATATTCTGGGTGCGCAGCATGGTAGCCATAACAGCAGCATAATCAAAGCAGATGCCAGTATTGGCTTTGTATACCTCGTCAATTACTGGGAGGTAGCCTTTTTGAACATTGGCAGCTTTGTCATAATCATAAGTAAAATTGCGAATCATATAGTTATATACGTTTTCTACAACTTCCAAATCTGTATTTGCAGAGTAAGCTAAATCTACAGCCTTTGTCACTGGAAGTGAGGTAGCAGTAAAGTTTACATACTGGTTTGGATAGAGGTAAGGACCAAATTCATTAGAAATGGCCACGTCTACACTACAGGATAATGCTGTTGAATATTTAGTTCCAGAAATGTTTTCATATATTCCGATGGTATAAGTTCCATTTCCAGCGGTAAGAGGGAATACTTCATAGCCACCTTGCATGTTGTAGCTATAGGTTACGCCATCTGGACCGGTGATTTGCAGTTTTACTTTTTCGTTCGTTCCGTGATAATCTGCCATGACATAACCTTCGGCAGAGTTGGAGGTGTCAATGGTGGCACTTTCGCAGGATTCGGTAATAGCCCCGGTAGCTTCTGGAACTAGAATTACAGAGGTGTTATCTCTGGTTCCTTTTTCCGTAGACTGGAGAGTAGGAGTGTTACCTGGTTTATCCTTTCCACTATCGTCACCGCAGGCGGTCAGTAAAGTGCAAAAAAGGAAAATGAAAACATATATCAGATATGTTTTTTTTGCCTTAAATTTCATATATACTCCGTTCGGTTGTTTTAATACAAAATGTCTCTTATATTATAAAACAGATTAGAACAAATGGAAACTTAAAAATCCAATTTCTTCTAATAAAAACAGTTGAAAATGTAAAAATCGTATGATATACTAGCATGAGTTGTGAAATAATCAAGGAGGTGTAAACCGTGGAAATCTTAAAGACATTATTAACAATTGTATTTATCATAGTCAGTCTTGTAATTACAGTAGTAATCTTAATGCAGGAAGGTAAACAGGCAGGTCTTGGAGCAATCGCAGGTGCTGCTGATACTTACTGGGGAAAAAATAAAGGACGTTCAATGGAAGGAATGCTCGTTAAAGTTACAAAAATTTGTGTAGTAGCTTTCCTTGTATTAGCTGTAGTATTAAATTTAGGAATTTGGTAAAACTAATGAGACTGTCGAATAGACAGTCTTATTTTTTTCGCGAATAAGCAGGGGAACTATATGGGAAAAGATTTTAAAAAACGTAAAGAAATTGTATATCAGTTTATCTGTGATGATATGTATGTTCCAATGAAGATCAAGGAACTGGCAATTGTGCTTGGCGTAAAGAAAGAAGACCGACCACAGTTGGAAAACATCCTCATGGAACTTATGGCAGAAGGAAAGATTGCCCTTTCCAAACGTGGAAAATACACCAAAGCAGAGGAATCTCAGGTGGTGGGAATTTTCACCGCGCATCCAAAGGGATTTGGGTTTGTATCCGTAGAAGGGGAAGAGGAAGATATCTTTATTCCAGAAGTGAAGGTGGGAGATGCTCTGCATATGGATAAGGTGCAGGTAGTGGTTTCGCCTAGAGCAACAGGACGCCGTAAAGAAGGTGTTATTGTAAAGATTTTGGAACGTGGTATGAAGCAGGTGGTATGTACCTATGAGCAAAGCAAAAACTTTGGTTTTGCAGTACCAGATAACCCACGTTTTGGTTCGGATATTTTTATTCCGCTGGAAAATTCTAAAGGTGCAGTAAAAGGACATAAGGTTGTAGTAGAGATTACGAAATATGCCCAGCCTGGAAAGAGTCCGGAAGGAAAGGTAGTAGAAATTCTGGGGCATGTAAATGATCCAGGTACAGATATTCTTTCTATCGTGCGTGCATATGAGTTGCCGATGGAATTTTCTGAAAAGATTATGCATCAGGTAGAAAACGTTGCAAAAGAAGTATCTGACGCAGATATGGCAGGTCGTATGGACCTTCGTGATGTAGTCATGGTGACCATCGATGGAGAAGATGCCAAAGATTTAGATGATGCGGTATCTGTTACAAAAGATGGAGAGAACTATATTCTTGGTGTGCATATTGCGGATGTAACGAATTATGTGCAGGAAAAGAGTGCACTTGATGTTGAGGCCTTAAAACGTGGTACTTCCGTGTATCTTGTAGACCGTGTAATTCCAATGCTTCCACATGCTTTGTCCAATGGGATTTGTTCTTTGAATGCTGGAGAAAATCGTCTGGCACTCAGCTGTATTATGACGATTAATCCTAAGGGCGAGGTCATCGACCATACGATAGCTGAGACAGTTATCAAAGTAGATACACGTATGAGCTACACCAGTGTGAAGAAGATTCTGGCGGATAAAGATGAGGAAGAAATCGAGAAATACCGTGATTTGGTTCCAATGTTTGAAATGATGGAGGAGCTTGCGGGCATTCTTCGTAAGAAACGTATGAAACGTGGTTCGATTGACTTTGATTTCCCTGAAACAAAGGTGATTTTGGATAAAGAAGGAAAACCTATCGATATCAAACCTTATGATAGAAATGTGGCAACCAAGATTATCGAAGACTTCATGCTTATTGCAAATGAAACGGTAGCATCGGATTATTTCTGGCAGGAACTTCCTTTTGTATACCGTACACATGATAATCCAGATGAAGAGAAGATTAAGAAACTCAATATCTTTATCAGTAATTTCGGACATCATATCCATTTGGGCAGTGATGAACTTCATCCAAAGGAACTTCAGAAACTGCTTGGAAAAATAGAAGGAACACCAGAAGAAGCGTTGATTAGCCGACTCACCCTTCGTTCGATGAAGCAGGCGAAGTACACGACATCTTGTACAGGTCACTTTGGTCTGGCTGCGAAGTACTATTGTCACTTTACTTCTCCAATTCGACGTTATCCTGACCTTCAGATTCATAGAATTATCAAAGAGAATTTGCGCGGTCGCTTGAATGACAAACGAATCGAGCATTATGATAAGATTTTGAACGAAGTAGCAAAACATTCTTGTGAAACAGAGCGCCGCGCAGAGGAAGCAGAAAGAGAAACTGTAAAACTGAAAAAAGTCCAGTACATGGAACAGTTTATCGGTGAGGAATTCGAAGGTGTTATTTCCGGTGTGATGGAATGGGGAATTTTTGTAGAACTTCCTAATACGGTAGAAGGGCTTGTAAGAGTTACAGCGTTGAAGGATGACTATTATCACTATATTGAGTCAACCTATGAAATGGTGGGTGAAAATAGTGGTAAAGCCTATAAATTAGGGCAAGTGGTTAAGGTTCGTGTGGAAGGTACCGATAGAATTGCAAGGACGGTTGACTTTTCACTCGTAGAAGATTAAAATAAAGTCTCATGAAAGGAGGATGCCACATGGAAAAAGGCGCAAAAAAGCTTATTGCGAATAATAAAAAAGTATACCATGAATATTTCTTAGAAGAAATTTATGAAGCTGGCATCGCCCTTCATGGTACTGAAGTAAAATCCATTCGTATGGGAAAATGCAGTATCAAGGAATCCTTTGTCCGTATTGAAAAAGACGGACAGATATATATCTATGGTATGCACATTAGTCCTTACGAAAAAGGCAATATTTTTAACAAGGACCCACTTAGACCAAAGAAACTTCTTCTTCATAAGAAGGAGATTCAGAAACTTATTGGAAAGATTGCGGAAAAAGGTTACACTCTCGTACCTGTTGAAGTATATTTAAGCAAGGGTCTTGTAAAAGTGCAGATTGCACTTGCAAAAGGTAAGAAGCTCTATGACAAACGTCAGGATATCGCAAAGAAGGATATGAAGCGTGAAGCACAGAGAGATTTCAAAGTGAATATGAGAGCCTAAGCTCTTGTATATAAATTTAATCCGGGCTAGTAATGGTTTCGACGGGGATCATGCAGCTGGAGAAGCGAGTCGTATGCAATGCGTTAAATGGCAAACTTAAATATAAACGCTGAAGAAAATTTAGCATACGCTGCTTAATTGCAGCAGTCTGACCTAGTGCACCTACACATTAGGACCCAGGCTTCGACTATGTAGGAAACGACGCTGACAAAGCTTTGAGTCAGTGGGCGTATCATGAAGCTACTAAAGCCGTTAGGGTGTTTATCCTCGAACGGTGGAGGGAATGTCAAACGATAAACTACACTCGTAGAAGGACAGGGAATTGGTTTTCGGACACGGGTTCGACTCCCGTCTAGTCCACTTGAAAAGAACCACAGGAAGTTATCCTGTGGTTCTTTTTTGTAAAATATTATACGGCTAAATCCATTTGTTGTACGGTTCCTGCTGTACCATCTTCGTAAAGGAAAAGTCCAGTCTTTTGAATGACAGCATTGGTTTCATGTGTTTCATTTTTTAGTGAAAACTCGGTGTTTTCATATCCAAGATATATGGCGCCTACACCAGCTTCTTTTAGGTCGAGGAGAGTGGCGCCTCCATTTTCATCCAAGGTCCAGATTTTAAGTAACTTGTAAATAGAATCTGCTTCGTCAATCCATCCGTTTCCATCTTCATCATGAGCAAGAAGGTCTTTAAAACCATTTCCGCTTTCGGTTCCGAAAAGTTCACTTCCATCATTGATAATGCCGTCGGAATTGGTGTCGAGCGCAAGATAACCACTGTCTTTTCCTAGCATAGAAATTTCATCTTTTATACCATCTGCATCAATATCGAAGAAAAATTTCTGGTCAGAGACACTGGCCACATTGTTATTTAAATTGATGACGAGCGGGTCGCAAAGGCGTGGTTCACCAAAGTTTATCTGTTCTTCAGCCATTTCTACAAAGGAACGTGACATTTCCACACTGATATTAAAACTTAAACTTCGACCATCTGCAGTGATAGCTGTGCCTGTGGTACCAAAACAGGTGGTCTCACTTTCTGCACAGTAATAGAAGGCGTAGTGACTCCAGCCGGCGCCTCGTGAGGTTCCTGTGGACAACTGATTTGCCAAATCTGTTGCATCGGAAGGTGTTTCGGTTGTGCTTTGTGTGTCGCTGTTTACGTCTTTTACATACTTTCCATCATCGCCGAAAATAATACGAAGCAAGTAATCCAGACATTTTTGTTTGATGTCCTGAACCATTTCGAGACGGTCTTGCACCGTAGGGATACCGTTTAACTGAATTGGTGAGAATTGCTTCAAAAGTGCAGGGATTTCCGTACCTTCTGTGCTATCTAAGTGACTGTCAAGCGAAGTCTCATCGGTCTCATTTTCCTGTGGGGCACACATAGAGCCGTTTTGAGATTCAGACATCTCTTTTTCGTGCAATATAGAGCTACAGGTTTCTTGAAAAAACGCACCGGTAGAGTTGTCCCACTCTGTATGTTCCGCATAACTCATCTGGGTAGAATGGTAGCGTCTGCTGGCGCTTGTGCCAATCGAACTATTTGTAATTATCAAAATATCATCCTCTTTCTTTCTAGGACGGTATTCTTTTTCATGACTCCTTTCATTGGAAAAGAAAAAGGATGGCAGCTGATAGAAACGTCCATTTTCTACAGTGTCATCCTTGATTAGTCCAAAATATAGTTTTCGTTTTAAGGTTGGATCCATAACCTATGTAACTCATATATCGGTCATTGGGGATAAATATTTATATTTTTTGTCAAAAAAGATTTTTTCCAATGAAATATATGATATAATGACGAAGGATTTCAAATAGGAAAATGGAGAACATTCATGAGTTTAACAAAAGAAGTTTATCAGGCTTATTGTGATATTTTAAAAGAAGAATTACGTCTGGCTATGGGTTGTACAGAGCCGATTGCCATTGCATATAGTGCTTCGATTGCCCGCAGTTATTTGAGTACTGAACCAACAGAAATTCGCATTGGCCTTAGTGGAAATATTATTAAAAATACAAAGAGCGTAGTGGTACCTGCCACTGGTGGAATGCATGGGATTGCGGCAGCAGTAGCAGCCGGAACTGTCGCGAACAAGCCAGAGTTGGTATTAGAGGTGTTGGCGTCTTTGACGTCAGAAGATGTGCCTCGTATGAAGGAACTGATGGAGTCTTGTTCGATTGAAATTGGAGAATTGGAGACATCTCATATTTTTGAAATATTAATCCAGATGAAAAATGAAACAGAAGCAGTGACTGTACGTTTGTTAGACCGTCATACAAACCTTGTCTATGTGGAGAAAAATGGAGAAGTGCTCGTGCGAAACGAGGCGGAAGAAGAGGCTGGTGGTATCAAAACAGACCGCACCTTGCTTACTGTTGAAAATATTGTGAAATTTGCAAATGAAGTGGATTTAGAGGATGTTCGTGTACTTTTAGAGAGACAGATTTCTTGCAATATGGCAATTGCGGAAGAAGGCCTTAAAAATAATTATGGTGCCTGCATTGGTAAAGTGATTTATAAAAATGGTGATTGTTCATTGGCAGATAAAGCGAGGGCATATACTGCAGCAGGTTCTGATGCACGTATGAATGGATGCGAACTTCCAGTTTGTATCATTTCAGGTAGCGGAAATCAGGGTATGACAGCTTCTATTCCAGTAGTTATTTATGCAAGAGAACTTGGAAAATCAGAAGAAGAGATGCTTAGAGCTTTGGTAGTATCTGATTTGGTTACTACACATTTGAAAACAGGTATTGGTTGTCTTTCTGCATATTGTGGAGCAGTCAGTGCTGGTTGTGGAGCTGGGGCAGGTATCGCATACCTTCAGGGCGGCGGATTTGAAGAAGTAGCACATACGGTCGTAAACTCGCTGGCAATTCTTTCGGGAACGATTTGTGATGGAGCAAAATCGTCTTGTGCAGCGAAAATTGCCATGGCTGTAGAAAGCGGTATCCTTGGTTATGAAATGTATCGCAATGGGCAGCAGTTCTATGGTGGTGATGGTATCATTACCAAAGGTGTAGAAAATACGATTGCAAATGTAGGAAAACTTGCCAGAGAAGGTATGGCAGGAACGGATAAAGAAATTATAAAGATCATGTTGGAGTAAAAATGATAAACGTAGATGGATTTTTGTTTGAAGATGAAGAAATGGCACAGTTAGCCAAGAAGGAAGAAGAAGGAGTGCGTTTTATCAAAGAACGTACGGCTTTGAATAACCCTGAGGTAGTGCTTAAGCTATATAAAAAATTACTGGAGCAGGATCTCTTTGTGACGCCGGTTGGAACACGTTTTTTGACAGAGTTGCAGAATATTCTTCTGACCTCGGTATATATTGCAAGAGATGAGATTCCACCTATTCCAGTAAAGATGACAGAGGTTGAGAAAAAGACGGAGCCCGTTCGAGTGGTGGAAAAAATTGTAGAGAAATCAACTGGGAATGGAATGGATTATAAAAAGCCATTTTATGTAACGTTATTTTTTGCGATTGTATTTGCGGTATCTGTGTTTGGTATGTTTATTATCAATGCACTCAGTGGGAATAATGTAAATATCATTAATTATCGTGAAGAAATTTTAGATGAGTATTCTGGCTGGGAAGCAGAACTTAAAGAAGAAGAGGAGCGTTTGGACCGTTGGGAAGAGAATTTGGAACAGCGTGAAGAACAGTTTAGAAATCAGGTGAATGGTGGGAATTAATTGAGTGAAAAAGGCCGCAAGATTATTGCGGCCTTTTTGGTTTTATTTATTCTTTACTCGAATCTCTTTTCCGTATTTAATATCACTAAACCATGGAGAGATGGTTTCTAATACGTTCTTTTCTTCATCAGTATATTTGAGTACAGTTTCGTCGTCTTCTACGCTAACTGCCACACCGATAAATCCAGTATCAAACACCTTTTCTGGGTCAGTCAGGGATTGTGCTTCGCCACGTTTGGAAACGAGGATGGATGGGAAGGTGGCATCTGTCATGATACGTTGGTTGTTTCCTTCTTCTTTGCCACTATATTCTACAACTTGAGTGAGAGTAGCTCCGTCTTCAAAGGCTGGGTCTACGAACCAGAGTTCGTGGACGTGTCCACTATACATGATGGTAAGATTCATCTGGTTGAGACGTTTCACCCATTCATCTTTATGTGGTCCGGCATGGTCGTTCATACCTTTAATTGTAAGAGGAATGTGACATACACCGATGCGGTAGTCTATGCCTTCGGCATTATATTCGTTTTCTGCATTGGCAATGACTTGGTCCAAAAATACAGTCTGTTCATCTCGGTAAGCATCGAAACGTGCGATACCGGCATATTCGATGAAGTCGTCAGCGTGGTCTTCGCCGACATCGAGTACGATGCCCCAGATGTTCTGGATGCGGAAGGTGTAGTAGAAGTTTTCTCCATCTGCACCTACATAACGATAAAATTCATGTCCTAAGATGCCTTTGGTTTCATGATTGCCACGCGCATAGACTACAGGTATTTGTCCTTTTGTAATGTCGCTTGCTAGATAAAGAAATTCAGTAAGATCTGCTTCTCGATCTACCCAGCTAACGTTGTCGCCGGCAGAAATAAGGAGGTCCAGGTCTTCGCCCCAGTAGCTAGCTGCTGCAAGTGGTGTTTTTCGAGTGTTATGTGTATCTGCTAGGACGTAATAGTTTAAACCGTCTTCGGTATTTACGCCTTTCCAGTTATAGGTTTTACTGATGGTAGGACCTTGTAATGATTCATAAGGCCCACGAAGGTACATTGCGCGTGTTGATACAGTATATTCGTTCGCGTTATCCAAAACTTCCATAGGGACTGTGATTTTATGTATGGTAGTTTCTGTCTGACGATATCCAGCATAAGTATCGTTGTATTCAACGCCATTGATTTCTACCCATGCTTCGCCTTTTGAGGAGGTAGTAAATACGATTTGGTAAGTATCTTCTACTGCATATACGACAGGAGTTCTTTCGATCGCATTGAATGGGTTTATTTCCAGAGTAATGAATACACCGGAAATAAAGAAAACAACGAGTAATGCGCATGGAACCCATTTTTTCTGGAACCATTCCATTTTAGAAACATAAGTGAAACCAAATACTAAGCCTGCGATAACACTTACAAACAGAAGACCATAAAGAGCTTCGCGAATGAAGTAATGGGTAGCTTCTGTAGTAAGAGAAATGATGTAAGCATCCAAACCTAAGAATAATAGATTTAAAATGATATTCCAAATTGATATCAGGATAGGTCGTTTCTTTAACATTGTTAAAATCGTAGTTACTAGGATGGTCACTACTAAAACTGCCAAAAGGATATATGGCATAGGTTTAATTGTGTAGCGAACAATTCCGGACCACATAGAACGGATTCCCCAATAAACGAGGAAGTTGAACACTAGCAAAATGTTCATAATAAGGAAAAAAATTGGTTTACACTGTTTTTTCATATGTAACCTCCTAAGAGTTGATAGAATTATTATACTACAAAACAAAATAGTTGTACAATTCATTTAAATGTGATACGATAAATAGAAGATTTTTGTCTATATTTTATAGGAGCGGATATGAAAAATTTCAAAAGATTTTTGTGTATCAGTGTTTCTGCGATGATGCTGTTCCTCACGGGATGTGGGACCCAGCTCTTTGAGTTGACTGCGGAAGAGGAGGACTTAATTGTTCATTCTGCGGCATATTTTGTTGCGAAACACAATATTCAACAAAAAGATGGTGTAAATGGTGTTTCTTTGCCAGATAGCTTTGAGGAAGAGGAGTCAGAAATGGAATCAGAATCAGAGTCAGAATCTGAAGGAAATGGCGGAAGTGGAGAAACGGATGGTTCCACAAAGCCAGCAGAGAATGAGGTTACTCTTGCGGAAGTTATCGGACATAAGGACACTTTGAAAATTACATATGAAGGTGACTATATTTCAGATAGTTACAAGGAAGGTTCAGCATATATCGTTGATGCGGAGGCAGGGAAAACTTTCTACGTTATGAAGTTTAAACTGACTAACAAATCAGATAAGGATGTTGAGGTTAACAATGCGACCAAAAGTCCAATTATGAAGTTGGTAAGTGATGCAGTAACGGTGAAGTCGGAAGTTACCTTTTTGACCAGTGATTTTTCGACATATCAAGGAACGATAAAAGCGGGAGAATCGGTAGATACGATACTCTTATTTGAGGTTTCGGAGACTGTTGCAGAGAAGATTACAGCGCCTGTGCTTCAAATTACGGTGGGCAATTCGACAAAAAACATTAAATTGTAAAAAATTTTAAAAAAATAACTACAAAATGTATAACAATATGTTATAATGTGCTATATAGATGATTTTGGGAGGAAAACTATGGATACCAATATTTTATTAGAGTCTGGGACAAACGAACTGGAGATTCTCGAATTTGCATTAGGAGATAATCATTACGGTATTAATGTTGCCAAGATTAAAGAAATTTTACAATATACACAGGTTACACCTGTTCCAAATGCGCACCCAAGTGTAGAAGGAATTTTCATGCCACGTGATGTCATGATTACAGTTATCAATCTTAGAAGATGCCTTGGCATGCCAGATGCAGACATTGATGGTTTGTTCGTTATTACGAACTTTAACAAATTAAATGTTGCATTCCATGTAGATCAGGTTATTGGTATTCACAGAGTTTCTTGGGAGGAAATTATCAAACCAGATTCTACAATCAATGGAGAAAATGGAAGTGTTTCTACTGGTGTTATCAAGATGAACGATAGACTTGTTGTAATCTTAGACTTCGAATCTATCGTGTCAAGCATTAGCCCTGAAACAGGACTTCGTACTGCTGACATTGATAATCTTCAGGCTAGAGACAGAAGCGATTCTAGAATTCTTATTGCAGAAGATTCTCCACTTCTTAGCAAGCTTATCACAGATTGCTTAAAGAAAGCGGGATATCAGGATTTGGTTGTTACAAATAATGGACAGGAAGCATGGGATAAGATTTGTGAAATGAAGCAGAATGGAACCTTGATTGGTGGAATTCAGTGTATCATCACAGATATTGAAATGCCACAGATGGACGGACATCGTCTTACAAAACTTTGTAAGTCAGATGATACGATTAAGCAGATTCCACTCGTTATCTTCTCATCTCTTGTAAATGAGGAAATGAGACGTAAAGGGGAACAGCTTGGCGCAGATGCACAGTTGACAAAACCTGAAATCGGAATGCTTGTAGATGCAATTGATCGTTTGATTGCAGCATCAGGAGTTTAATTAATTTTTGCAAGTTAAGGGATGTGATGAACTGTCACATCCCTTTATGACATTTATTATAATTTTTACGGAGAGACGTTATGGGAAAGAAATCGGCAGAAGATTATCTTGATAAGTTATTAAATTCTGTGAACGATGAGAAAACAAAAAAAGAAAAGTTCAAAGAGACTGCTAAAATGTTAGAAGACGCTGTGCATTTTTGGGAAGATGAAAGTGCTGCAGAGGATTTTGAAGAAGCTTCTTATATGCCGGCAACTCAACCAGAAGAGAAGAAGTCTGGACAGGAAGATGTCTTGGATGCTTTGCTTTCAGGAGCAAGTAATACGGAATTTGGGATGAATAAGAAAAGACCAGAGCCAAATCCAAGTGCAAGTTCCATGTATTCTCGTCGTGTGTCTAGATCGGAAGCTGATTTTTTAAGAGAGTTTGAGGCAGAATTGGAGTATGATACAGAAGAGTTTGCTGAACTTTTTGAAGAATTTGCAAGAGCGGTAGATCCTGAAGATAGATTAGAACAACAGGATATTGAGGCTCAGATTTTTAAAGATGATGTAGTTGTAAAAGAGCCAGAGCCAGTTCCACAGGAACCAGAGATGATTGCGGAGAATGATGAGTTTCCGTTAGGTGATATGGATTTAGCATCGTTGGTTGAAGAGGCTGCAGATGTTATGTCAGGTGGTTTTGAAGAGTATGCTCCTATTGGGGAACCAGCAGCAGAAGATGTTCCGATGGATATTGTGTCTATGGATGAAATACCTGCGGATATATTTGAGGATTTATTTGCTGGAGATGGAATTCCAGAGCAGCCATCAACAGAGGGACTAGACCTTGGCAATCTTGGTGAAGAAGATTTGATGAATCTTTTGGCGGGTGCAGACGGTTTATCTGATATAGGAGATATGCTTTCTCAAAGCGACGCTACAGAGATTCCATTAGAAGAAATGGATGCATTTGCTGCTTTCGCGGAAAATGAGATGGCGATACAGCAGGTGTCTGCTGAGCCTGCAGAAGAAGATCTTGTGCCACAGAGTAAGAATGGGAAAAAAGGTGGATTAATAGGAAAGTTAAAAGGTCTTTTGAGTTCTCTTATGAAGGGCGATGATGATGACGAAGTAGAGTTGAAGGATTCTAAGAGCCCATCTGCAGAATCCTTGTCTGGAGAAAATGCGGAGATTCTTGCCGAATTAGATGCTGAAGATGGAAAAGCGTCTAAGAAAAAAGAAAAGAAAGAAAAGAAGAAAAAAGAGAAGAAACCTAAAAAAGAAAAGGCTCCAAAGAAACCAAAAGAGCCAAAACCAAAGAAAGAAAAGAAACCAAAGGAAGTAGACAATACACCTCCACTTCCAAGAGGTCCGGTTCTTATGATTTGGGTTATGGCAGCCTCTATGGTAGCTTTGGTTTTATTGGGCGTTAATTTGATTAAATATAATTCTTCAATGTCGAATGCGAAGAGTTTACAGAACCAGGGACATTATGCAGAAGCTTTTTCTGCTCTGAATGGTTTGGAAATCAATGAAGCAGATATGGAATTTTATAATCAGATGGCGGTATTAGCAACCGTTGATAGTGAATTGAATGCTTATGAGGCATTCGCAAAAGCAGGTGTTGCGGATAAAGAGTTTGACTCTTTGATTTGTGCAGCTGGTAGATGCTATATCAACGAAGAAGATGCAGATGTATATGGTTGTCTGGGACAATTAGAAGTTTTAAAAAGAACGGTTTCTAATGAATTAGAGCAGAAGTATGGAATGACCTATGAAGAAGCAATTGAAATGTATACGATTCGAGACAGAGATGACTATACTTATGCTTTATATAAGAAATTAACAGATTTAGGAATTGATTGGGAATAATGGTAGCAATTATTGATTACAACGCGGGAAATTTAAAAAGTGTAGAAAAAGCGCTGGCTGCAGTTGGACAGGAATGTGTAATTACAAGAGATTATCACGAGATTATGTCAGCAGACCATGTGATTTTACCGGGAGTAGGAGCTTTTGGTAAAGCTATGGAGCAATTGAAAAAATACGAACTTGATAAAGTAATCCGCGAAGTAGTTGATGAGAAAAAGCCATTTTTAGGAATCTGCCTCGGCCTTCAGCTTTTGTTTGAGGGTAGTGATGAAAGTCAGGGTGTTGAAGGATTGCATATTTTAGATGGAGAGATTCTTCGTATTCCGGATAAAGAGGGGCTAAAGATTCCACATATAGGCTGGAATTCTTTGGAGTTACAGAATGACGGACGTTTGTTTCAAGGAATGAAACAGAATCCGTATGTATATTTTGTGCATTCATATTATTTAAAAGCGGCGGATGAAAGTATTGTCAAAGCGACCTGTGATTACAGCGCTTGTATTCATGCTTCTGTTGAGAAGGATAATGTCTTTGCTTGTCAATTTCATCCAGAAAAGAGTAGCGAAATAGGACTTTCTATTTTGAAAAACTTTACACAGATTGAGGGAGGACGATAGTATGTTTACGAAAAGAATTATCCCTTGTCTGGATGTAAATGGTGGTCGAGTAGTAAAAGGTGTAAATTTTGTAAATTTGATTGATGCAGGTGATCCTGTTGAGATTGCTGCAGCGTATGATAAAGCAGGAGCAGATGAATTGGTTTTTTTAGATATTACAGCATCTTCAGATAATCGTGGAACTGTAGTAGATATGGTGCGTCGTGTTGCCGAAAAGGTGTTTATACCATTTACGGTAGGTGGTGGAATTCGTACCGTGGAAGATTTTAAAGTGCTTCTTCGTGAAGGTGCGGACAAGATTTCTATCAATTCTTCTGCGATTAATACGCCAGAACTTATTAGTAATGCAGCAGACCGTTTTGGTAGCCAATGTGTAGTGGTAGCCATAGATGCACGCCGTCGAGAAGACGGAAGTGGTTGGAATGTATACAAAAATGGTGGTCGTATTGATACTGGCTTAGATGCCATCGAATGGGCTATGAAAGCAAATAAGATGGGGGCTGGGGAAATACTGCTTACCAGCATGGATTGTGACGGAACAAAGGCAGGATACGATATTGAACTGACTCGTTTAATCTCGCAGAATGTGTCGATTCCAGTAATTGCCTCTGGTGGGGCTGGGACAAAGGAACATTTTTATGATGCACTTACAGATGGATGTGCAGATGCTGCTTTGGCGGCATCATTATTCCACTTTAAAGAGTTGGAAATTATGGATTTAAAAAATTATTTAGCGGATAGAGGTGTATCTGTAAGAAGATAATGCCGATATAGAAAGAAGAAAGATATGGCAATGCTTACAAATGATTGGGCGCAGGCTCTTGATGAAGAGTTTAAAAAGCCTTATTACAGAGAGTTATATAATTTTGTAAAAAAGGAATATGCCGAGACTACTATATATCCACCAGCGGAAGATATTTTTAATGCTTTGCATTATACTCCGCTCAGTGAGGTGAAAGTAGTAATACTGGGGCAGGATCCATATCACAATGTGAATCAGGCACACGGGTTATGCTTCTCTGTGTTGCCATCACAACCAGATATTCCGCCATCTCTGCAGAATATTTATAAGGAATTGGAAGCAGATTTAGGTTGTAAGATTCCAAATAATGGCTATTTAGAGAAATGGGCGAAGCAAGGTGTGCTGATGCTCAATACAGTGCTTACGGTAAGAGCGCACCAGGCAAATTCCCACCAGAATAAAGGATGGGAACAGTTTACGGATGCGATTATTCGTGAAGTAAATAAAATAGATAGACCAGTGGTTTACCTTTTGTGGGGAAAACCAGCACAGCCTAAGATTTCAATGCTTAATAATCCTAAGCATTTAATATTAAAGGCACCTCATCCAAGTCCATTGTCTGCATATCGTGGATTTTTTGGATGTAAACACTTCAGCCAGACCAATGATTTCCTGACTTCTAATGGATTAGAAGCGATTGACTGGCAAATTGCAGATATCTAAAGGAATAGATATGAAGAAAGGAGCGAGATTATGTCTACTATTAATGGTTATGATTCTAACTCAATAAGCTCTTTGTTTTCCGGCTTGGGAACAACGAATACGAATTCTACATCAAATGGAATGATGGGTATTAATCTTAACGATTATGCCAGCATTAAGAATGGTTCTTATGGAAAGTTGGTAAAATCTTATTATGCATTAGATGAAAAAGAGAATGTAAAAGATAAGAAGTCAAAAAATGACACAGATGATACAGATGCAACAATTCGAGGCATCAAGACTGCATCGGATGATTTAAAGGATAGTGCGGCAGCATTGTATTCATCAAAAGGTCTTTTTGCAAAAGATGCAAATGGTGAATATGATATGGAAGCCATTTATGAAAAGGTAAGTAAGTTTGTCGAAGATTATAATGCGACCATTGAGGCTGTAGGTTCAGCTGAGACAGAAAGCATTGCCAATGCAGGTGCGAGCCTTGTAAATTACACCACAAACAATATCGATATGTTATCAAAAATTGGTATTTCTGTGAGTGGTGCGGATTTTACACTTTCCATCGATAAAGAAAAGTTTATGGAAGCGAAAGAAACTAATATTAAGACCATGTTTAGTGGGGTAGGTTCTTATGCATATCAGGTAGGTGCAAAGGCTTCTCGTATCTATAATATGGTAGAGGATAAAGTTACTGGCAGTGGTTATAAGTCAGGTAAGACAGAAAGCTCTAGCAGTACATCAAAAGATACTGCAAAAACAATTGCAAAGATTAAAGATAGAGCAGACGATTTGGTTTCAACAGGTACAGATCTTTATAAGAATCGTTCGTTGTTTAAAACCGATTACAATGGAGAATATGATACCAATGAAATCGTGGAAGAAATCAGTGCATTTATCAAAGATTATAATGATTTGATTATCGGTGCGGAAAATACCAAGAGTTCCGGTATCGAAAGTGCTATGAAGACTTTGGAAGGTATCACAGATGCCTATAAGAAAGATTTATCTGCAATTGGTATCACAGTAGATAAGGATGGCACACTAAACTTTGATGAAAAGAATTTCCTGAATTCAGATATGGATGATGCAAAAGCATTGTTTATAGGAACTGGTACATTTGCTTATCAGGTAACTTTGAAAGCTGCTATGGTAGCAAACCAGGCAGAAACGGAAGCGAATAAGGCAAATACCTATACTGATAATGCGACATATTCCAACAATTACAACACAGGAACAATTTTTAGTGATACGATTTAAACGTAAACTTGATAATAATATATATGATGAAAGGACTATCTGCGGATAGTCCTTTTGTTGTGTAAAGGAAAGTCGAAATATATTGACTTAAAGTGTATATATTTATATAATGTTTTTAAAATTTTTGTGGAGGTACATATGGATTATTTAGTAGTAACTGGGATTATAGGATTCATAAGTTTTTTGTTATTTGTAATCGGGATTGTAAGATTTCTTGTTAAATTAATAACTCGAAAAAGCAAGCTAGCATCAGGGTTAATGATTTTAGATGGTATTATCATGTTTCTGGCAGCGGGACTAATTGCTGTCAATGGTGAAACGAATCAAGGGATGATTGTATTAGGAATAGCAATTTCGATTGTTGCTTTGATTGCCTCTCTTGTGATTGTAATCAGAAATAAGTATAAAAAGAGTGTAGAAGAGTATCATGGTGAAGTGCATCCGCTTTTGAGATATTATATCTTAGATGTCATGATAGTTTGTCTTCTGATATTTGCTCTAGCACTGTTAGCACCATCAAATGAACTTTTGCTTAGAGTGATAATAGTAGCAACTGTGATAGTAACAGGTTTAACTGTTTTATGGCAGATTGAATGTTTTGTTAAGGAAAAACGTAAAATTTCGGAATATAATGATATGAATCTCTTTCTTTCGTGGTTTAAAGAACTGAAAAATAAAAAGAGAAAACTTATTATTTTTATAATATGTGGACTTATATTTGGATTCATAGTTTTACCACCAAAATTATTTTCAGGTGGTGCAGATGGAAATGATGTTTGTAAGAGCTGCGGAAGAACGTTTACGAATGAGGGAAATCTAGATAGTATAAGAGATACAAATATGTGTAAAAATTGTTATGGAAATTTTGAGTGGGGAAAAGATGCTCTTGAAGGAGTGAAGGATTTTGATGACTAAAGTAGGTGTTTAGTTCAATCTCATGTATAAAAAAGACTGGTACAAGCGAGCTTGCACCAGTCTTTATTTTTACTCATTATCCTCATCTAAGTTTACATTGTAAACTGTACGTTTTCTAGCCATTACGTCGCTTTCTAAGTATTCGTCGTATGTGGTCATCTTATCGATGTAAGATCCGTCTGGTAAGAATTCGATGATACGGTTTGCTGTAGTCTGAACTACCTGGTGGTCACGACAAGAGAAGAGGATTACACCAGAGAATTTCATCATACCGTTGTTTAATGCAGTGATTGATTCCATATCTAAGTGGTCAGTAGGTTCGTCAAACATAAGAACATTTGCTGCCTGAATCATCATACGAGAGAGAAGTACTCGTACTTTTTCGCCACCGGAAAGTACTCGCATTTTCTTAACACCGTCTTCACCCGCGAAAAGCATACGTCCTAAGAAACCACGTACATAAGTAGCATCTTTGATTTCTGAGTATCCTGTCAACCAGTCTACGATAAGTTCGTCTGTATCGAAGATTTCGGTATTATCCTTAGGGAAGTAAGCCTGGCTTGTTGTAATTCCCCATTTGTAAGAACCTTCGTCTGGTTCCATTTCGCCAGCGAGGATTTTGAAGAATGTAGTTTTTGCAAGTTCATTACCACCTACAAAAGCAATTTTGTCTTCACGTCCTACTACGAAAGATACGTTGTCCAATACCTTTACGCCATCGATAGTTTTTGAGATTCCTTCAACAGTAAGAACTTCGTTTCCGATTTCGCGCTGTGGACGGAAGTCGATGTATGGATATTTACGGCTTGATGGTTTGATTTCATCGAGCTGAATTTTTTCTAAGGCACGTTTACGAGAAGTAGCCTGTTTTGATTTGGAAGCATTAGCAGAGAATCGAGAAATGAATTCCTGTAATTCTTTGATTTTTTCTTCCTTTTTCTTATTCGCTTCTTTCATCTGGCGAACAAGTAACTGGCTTGATTCGTACCAGAAATCGTAGTTACCAGCGTAAAGCTGAATTTTACCATAGTCCATATCTGCGATATGTGTACATACTTTATTTAAGAAGTAACGGTCATGAGATACAACTACTACAGTGTTTTCAAAGTTGATTAAGAATTCTTCTAACCAAGCGATAGCATCTAAATCCAAGTGGTTAGTAGGTTCGTCGAGAAGAAGGATGTCTGGGTTACCAAACAGAGCCTGTGCAAGAAGAATCTTAACCTTTAATGCACCTGGCATATCTGCCATAAGAGTGTAGTGGTATTCTGTATCGATGCCAAGTCCATTAAGAAGAGTAGCAGCATCTGATTCTGCGTTCCAGCCGTCCATCTCAGCAAATTCGCCTTCTAATTCACTTGCGCGGATGCCGTCTTCATCAGTGAAGTCTTCTTTCATGTAGATAGCATCTTTTTCTTTCATGATATCATAGAGACGTTTGTTTCCCATGATAACTGTATCTAATACATGGAACTCATCATATTTGAAGTGGTCCTGCTGTAAGAATGATAGACGCTGACCAGGGGTGATGATGATGTCACCATTGGTAGGTTCTAACTGTCCTGATAAGATTTTAAGGAATGTTGATTTACCAGCACCATTTGCACCGATAAGACCATAACAGTTTCCTTCTGTGAATTTGATATTTACATCTTCAAAAAGAGCTTTTTTTCCAAGTCGTAATGTGATGTTACTAGCCTGAATCATCTTTTATGTCCTCCAATTTATAAGCATTTATTAATAGACACCGCTATCTATTTTACCTATTTATCCAATTTTTGCAAGTCTTTTTCATATGGTAAGTAATGCATTGGTAAAAATACAAATAAAAACGTGATTTGACTTGATTTTTTCAGTAAAAACTCCTATATTATTAGTTATAGACATTTTATACTTGCTCTAAGTGGGGGGATATACTTTGTCACTAAATTTGAACATTAATATATAGGAGGAATTACCATGAAACGTTCAATGAAAACTATGGATGGTAACCATGCAGCAGCGCACGTGTCTTATGCGTATACTGATGTAGCAGCTATCTATCCAATCACACCTTCATCTGTTATGGCTGAAGCTACAGATGAATGGGCAACAGCCGGAAGAAAAAATATCTTCGGCCAGACCGTTCAGGTAACAGAAATGCAGTCTGAAGCAGGTGCAGCTGGTACAGTACACGGTTCTTTAACAGCAGGTGCTTTAACAACAACATTTACAGCATCTCAGGGTCTCTTACTTATGATTCCTAACCTTTACAAGGTTGCTGGTGAAAGA
>JAZKYR010000128.1:0-3012 GCA_045612245.1 Agathobacter sp. | reverse complement strand
TTCTCGTGAATTACAAACATATTCATCATTGACCTTGTTGTAACTACTCATAACACACCAAGGTTTCCCTTCCGTTACTGCAATTCGAAAAGCTCGCAGATACAGTTCTCGCAGAGCACGTTGTGATACATTCTCTGATACACGATTTCGGTTATCTTCTTGATTATTACAACAGAAGTGCTTAATCGTTACTCCGACTCCACCTTGACTTTGCACACCACGAGAGATAGCTGCTGCCATTTTTCCCGATATCAATGGATCTTCAGAATAGTATTCAAAATTACGTCCACACAAAGGATTTCTATGGATGTTAAGCCCTGGTGCAAGCCATACAGAAACACCAATCTCTAACATTTCACATCCTACTGCTTTTCCTACTTCCTCTAACAGAGTTATATCCCAACTCTGTGCCTGGACGGTCTCGCTTGGCCATGCAGTCATATAATGATAAACTGGACGCCCCTTATTTGGTTTCGCCTTTACAAAGGGTTCAAATGATTTAAGCCAGCCCCATTTCCAATCCGCAGGTAAACCATCCGGATAACGAGGTGTACCATCTTTCATAATAACAACCGACTGATTTACATTAAGTCCAGCTGGACCATCGGATAACACAATGTTTGGAATGCCTTTTTTCAGTAGTTTCGTACAAGTTCGTCCTGCTGCACCCATTACATTGTTAAAACACTTGATGGAATAACCGCCACCTGTCACAAGACTTATTTTGTCGTTATCACTGAGTTCTTCCAAAATCTTTGCTACTTTAGTAGAACGTTTTTCTTCACAGATATCATGTCGCATCATCTGAATATCAGATGCACGCATCTGTAATCTTGGAAGCATCAAATCATACGTATATTCTGTAGATGCGCTTTCTAAATCTTTAAAGTTTAGTTGCTTTAAGCCAATTGCTTCTACTTCCTCTACAACCACATCTTCTTCTATATTTATCACTGCATAAGGAGCTATACTTTCAGAAGAAGTACCCAAGAACAAACCATATTCTCCCTCTTCTAAAACAAAGCAGCTCTTGTTCTCATCGAAAGTGGCAAACTCTCGCAAATCGAAACTTAGGGGCAGTTCTGTTTCTTCACCAGATGCAAGAAGCTTTGTTTTGGCAAAGGCTACTAGGCTGATGCTTTCACCACCTAATTTGCTATTCGGTTTACGAAGATACAGCTGTACTACTTCTTTTCCATTATACAAACCCGTATTTTTTACTCGGACAGATAATTCTACTTCTGATTGATTTGCCTTTGCAAATATCATTTCATAATCAAAAGTTGTATAGGAAAGTCCATAGCCAAATGGATATCTTGTTTTCACATTAAAGGATGAAAAATACCGATATCCTACATAAATTCCTTCTAGATAATCTTCCTGTTCTAAATTTCCATTTCTATAACTGAAAGTATCTTGACTTGGATAATCCTCATATCTCATTGCCCAAGTATCTGTTAATTTTCCGCAAGGAGTTGCCTTTCCTGTAAGCAAATCCGCTAAGGCATTACCACCTTCCATACCGCCCTGACCATAGAATAGAACCGCATCAATGCGTGTCTCATCTAAAATACTTAGGTCTATTACACTGCCACAATTTAGTACCAAAATCAGTTTTGTGTAATGAGCAGATAGCACTTTCAAACTCTCTGCTTCCACATCAGAAAGAAGATAATCGCCTTTTTCTACTCGTCGATCTCTTCCCTCACCAGCCTGACGAGACAGTACGTATATAGCCGTATCTGTCGCATCTGTTAATTCATCCTCTAAAACAGGTGTACATGCTGGGTAAGGCATAGGATTTTCATGAATCACATCAAACATCTTCATCGTCTGAATAGGAGAAAAGCCTTTTATCTTCTCCTCTACATCAACTCGCCATGCCGCAACATCCGCATCATACTTATTCTTAAAACGCTCCATCCAAAGAGTTGTCGGGAACTGAAATCCTGCATTGAGCAAACCTTCTTCTATCGTAACACTATGTCGTTCCTGCACATCACCACTACCAGAACCTCCCTTTACTGTCATTCGACTGCCTGGTCCATAGATTGCAATTTTTTTATTACTAAGCGGAAGAACTCCATCGTTTTTAAGCAGAACGATACCTTCCGCCGCTACACGACGGGCAAGGGCTTTGTGTTCACGTTCACGCTCTGATTCTTCACTTGTATATGCACCATAAACTCGGAATTTTTCCATCTTAACGTACCTCTATTTCAATTTCTACCGGTTCTACGCCTGCAGATTTTATTGTAATATTTGCCTTTCCCGGCTCGCTTCCAGCTCTCAGCACCGCTAGAGCACGTCCTCTGTAAGAATCATGATAAGTCTTACCAAACACCTCATCCGTCTTACATAAAGCACTACCAAATCCAGCGAGCATTACTGGACCATGTACTTCAATCTCAACTCTTTGCTCAATATAAGGTTTGAGATTACCTTCTTTATCCGTAAATTCGATAGGCAGATAACACAAATCCTGTTGATTCGCTTTTAAAACCAGTTTCTCCGGTTTTACTGATAAAACGGTTTCTTCATCAGCACTTGTGAGGTTATACTCTGAAATCATGTTACCATTTTCATCCAAAGCCTCTGCTTTTAAGATTCCTGGCTGGTATTCTACTTTAAACATTGCTTTGTATTTCTTTATTTGCTTTGTAGCAATTTCTTTTCCATCCAAAGACAGTCTTACTGCTACTGCATCTGCATAAACCTCTACTGTAGCCTTTGTACCTTCATAGCCCTGCCAGCTCCAACTGTCGATTGCATTGGTAAACTGCCATGCGCCTGCAGAAGGTGATTCCTTGGCATGATTTACTGGACGTACTCCAATAAATGGTTCTTTTCTAAGCCCCCATACTATCTGCATGAAGTACATAGAAGCCAGTGGCTTCCCTGTGATATCTATCATTCCTTGACCAGCTAACAGTGGCAATCCCTTATAGGAGTGATAAGTCCAGTCTCCAATACATGCTTCTCCCAGATAATCCCAAGCTGACCAAACGAAAT
>JAZKYR010000127.1:0-3202 GCA_045612245.1 Agathobacter sp. | reverse complement strand
TTGTTATGCAAGGAGCAGGGCGCAGGACTGTTATGTATGGAAATGGTTAGTGCCAAAGCCATTATGTACAAAAATAGAAATACTATCGATTTGCTAAAAATTGATGAAAGAGAGCTGCCAGTTTCTCTACAGCTATTTGGTTCAGATCCAGACATAATTTCCAGCATTGCGCACGAAATAGAAGAAAGACCATTCGATATCCTGGATATCAATATGGGTTGCCCGGTTCCAAAGATAGTAAACAACGGCGAAGGCTCTGCGCTTATGAAGAATCCCAAATTAGCAGGTGAAATTATTGAAAAGACAGCAAGAGCAATCAAGAAACCTGTGACCGTAAAAATTCGAAAAGGATTTGATGATGAGCATGTAAATGCCGTAGAGATGGCAAAGATTGCGGAGGCTAGTGGTGCAGCTGCAATTGCAGTGCACGGAAGAACCAGAGAACAGTATTATTCAGGTAAAGCAGATTGGGATATTATCCGCCAGGTAAAGGAAGCGGTATCCATTCCGGTAATTGGAAACGGGGACCTGCTTACTGCAGAAGATGTAATCGCGATGCAAAAGCAGACTGGTTGCGATGGTTTTATGATAGGTCGAGGCGCACAGGGAAATCCATGGATTTTCCGTCAGGTGTTGCATTACTTTGAAACGGGCGAACATTTACCAAAGCCTGAGTTTGAAGAAGTGGCAGAAATGATGCTTCGACATGCACGCATGATGCTAGAATTCAAAGGTGAATATACAGGCATTAGAGAGATACGAAAACACGGAGCCTGGTATACTGCGGGATATAAGAATTCTGCAAAACTTCGTGTCATGATAAATGAAGTGGAAACATACAATGAGTTAGAAGCATTATTGTACAAGGTATGTGAGCAAAACGCCTAATTTCCTTGACATAAAGGGTACGATTGGCTATAATGCTTTAAGTTGCATGCACCTAAAGAGTGCAATCGAAACGTGAAATACAAAAAGGGGTAAGGTAAAATGACTGTAAAGAAGAACATTTTAACTAGCGAAGGTCTTAAGAAATTAGAAGACGAATTAGATGATTTAATCGTTGTAAAACGTAAAGAAGTAGCACAGAAAATTAAAGAAGCTCGTGAACAGGGCGACTTATCTGAAAATGCAGAATATGACGCAGCAAAAGATGAACAGCGTGACATCGAAGCTCGTATTGAAGAAATCGAAAAAATCTTAAAGAATGCTGAAATCGTAGATGAAGATGAAGTAGACCTTGAAACAATCAATATTGGTTGCCAGGTAAAAATCTTAGACTGCGAATTTGATGAAGAACTTATCTACAAAATCGTAGGTTCTACAGAAGCAAACAGCTTAAAAGGAAAAATTTCTAACGAATCACCAGTAGGTAAAGCACTTATCGGTAAGAAAGTTGGAGAAATGGTATCCGTAGAAACTCAGGTAGGGGTAGTTCAGTACAAAGTACTCGACATTCAGAGATCTATCTAGGAGGTACACATGAGTAATCAGGAAAATACAAACAACGCACCACAGCAGGATTTAAATGAACTCCTTAAAATCCGCCGTGAAAAGTTACAGACATTACAGGAAAGTGGAAAAGATCCTTTTGTAATTACAAAGTACAATCAGGAACATCATTCTGACGAAGTAAAAGCTCTTTATGAAGCGCATGAAGCAGAATTACTTGCAGGAAGAGCTGCTGTAAATACAGATGGAATGGATGAAGCAGAAGCAAGAACTGCTATCAATGAAGACTACAACGAAAGAAGAGCAATCATGGATGCAAGCCCAATTCAGGTAAGCATTGCAGGTCGTATGCTTTTCAAACGTGTAATGGGTAAAGCTTCTTTCTGTAACATTCAGGACTTAAAAGGAAAGATTCAGGTATATGTAGCACGTGATGCTATCGGCGAAGAATCTTATGCAGATTTCAAGAAATCAGATATCGGTGATATCTTTGGTGTTAAGGGATATGCTTTCCGTACAAAAACAGGTGAAATTTCTATCCATGCAGAAGAACTTGTAATGCTTTCAAAGAGCTTACAGATCTTACCAGAAAAATTCCATGGACTTACAGTTACAGCTACAAGATATCGTCAACGGTATGTTGACCTTATCATGAACGATGATTCAAGAGATACTTTTATCAAACGTTCAAAAATGATTAAAGCTATCCGTAACTACTTAGATGGAGAAGGCTTCATGGAAGTAGAAACACCAATGCTCGTTTCTAATGCTGGTGGAGCTGCCGCTAGACCATTCGAAACACACTTTAATGCATTAAACGAAGATTTCAAACTTCGTATCTCTCTTGAACTTCCACTTAAGAGACTTATTGTTGGTGGATTAGAAAGAGTATATGAAATCGGTCGTGTATTCCGTAACGAAGGTCTTGATACAAGACACAATCCAGAGTTCACACTTATGGAACTTTACCAGGCATACACAGACTACCACGGAATGATGGACTTAACAGAAGCTCTTTACCGTCATGTAGCACAGGAAGTAACAGGTGGACTTACACTTACTTACGGTGAACATGAAATGGATCTTTCAAAACCATTTGAAAGAATCACAATGGTAGACGCTGTTAAGAAATATGCTGGTGTAGATTGGAACGAAGTAGCTGATTTAGAAGCTGCACGTGCAATTGCAAAAGAACACCACATTGAATTTGAAGAACATCATAAGAAAGGTGATATCCTTAACTTATTCTTCGAAGAATATGTAGAACATCACTTAATTCAGCCAACATTTGTAATGGATCATCCAATTGAGATTTCTCCACTTACAAAGAAAAAACCAGAAAATCCAGAATATGTAGAACGTTTCGAGTTCTTCATGAACGGATGGGAAATGGCTAACGCATACTCAGAACTTAACGATCCAATCGATCAGAGAGCTCGTTTCGAAGCACAGGAAGAACTTTTCGCAAATGGTGACGAAGAAGCAAACCACACAGACGAAGACTCCCTTAATGCACTTAGCATTGGTATGCCTCCAACAGGTGGTATCGGATTTGGTATTGACCGTATGTGTATGATTATGACAAACTCTCCAGCAATTAGAGATGTATTTCTTTTCCCAACAATGAAGACATTGGATAAATAAGATTTTATGGAACCTTCGAGAATTAAATTCTCGAAGGTTTTTTTATTTGCCATTACATTGATTAGCCGTTATACTAAATTTAACAACTTCGTGCAGAGGAGAAAGATTA
>JAZKYR010000126.1:0-12664 GCA_045612245.1 Agathobacter sp. | reverse complement strand
GTACTTACTGCCACTGAATCTCGTACACTCGCTGATTCGTAGGTACTTACCGCTTCTGAATCTCTTACACTCGCGGATTCGTACGTACTTACTGCTTCTGAATCTCTTACACTCGCTGATTCATAGGTACTTACTGCTTCTGAATCGCGTACACTTGCTGACTCATAAGTACTTACTGCCACTGAATCGCGTACGCTCGCTGATTCATAGGTACTCACTTCTACAGAATCTCGCGCACTTGCGGATTCATAGGTGCTTACTGCTTCTGAATCTCTTGTACTTGCTGATTCATATGTACTTACTGCCTGGGAATCTCTTGTACTCGCTGATTCGTAGGTACTTACTGCTTCTGAATCGCGTACACTTGCTGACTCATATGTACTTACTGCTTCTGAATCTCGTACACTTGCTGAGTCATATGTACTTACTGCTACAGAATCACGTACACTTGCGGATTCATAGGTACTTACTGCCACTGAATCTCTTACGCTTGCTGAGTTTGCTTCGCTCACACTTACCGATGTAGAATTTGCTTCACTAATTCTAATCGACTCTGAAACTCTTTCTTTTAATGATTCACTATGTTCAATATAAGCCTTTTCACTTGCATCATGTGCCTCAGATGCAACAACACTAAGACTTTCCGCCAACTTGCTCTCTGATATTGATTCTGAATCTACTTCTACATCTGACTGAATAACAGATGTACTATCCGACTCAAACTGTTGCTGTACAGAAACAGAATTTTCTTTTACAATTGCTTTATCAGCAATTTTTTCAAATGATTGACTCGATAAAGTATATTTAAAATCTCTGAATTCATCTTTATCTAACCAAACTCTACCAAGTGGTGTATGCATATACGCTTTTGCAAAATGAACCTCTTGATCATCTATACGAGCACCATCCAGATAATAGTCTACTCCATCAATAGAAACGACCTGATATGCCCACAAACCAATTCTAAGCTTATCTCTATATTCTACAAAATGCTTTCCATTAACCAGAACATATCTCCACATATCATCAGAAGTATCTTCTGTTCCCATATCGTTTACGACAGCTAGTTTTCCATTAATAAATACTTTATTTCCTGATTTTTCATTATAATCAGTGCCAAAAGATGCATTTACAATTTCATTCTGATTTAAATATAATCCATCGAAATTAATAGTCTTATTTCCATTTTCATCTTCAATGATATTGCCCTGATTTAACTCAACACGATTTTGTCCATTCTGATAAAAATATGTATATGCATAAACCGGAACGCCATCCTCGTCAAATACTGGTTCCCCATTCGCATTCAAAACACGAGTCTCTTGTAAAATATTGCCTTCTTGATCCAGATAAATAGCATTGCCATTCGTCTGATATTCAGCAGACAACAAGATATTTGCTACCTCTGAACCATAACGTTCTACTGCACTATCATACATACTATCAGAAGTTTCTAAATACGTAGACTCCGATAAACTATTTACTATACTTAAACTTTCTGCTGTTGAAAGTGATTCCGAACTCTGTAGAGACGCAGTATTAGACACAACAATAGAAAGTGACTCTGATAAATCCTCACTTACCTCTGCAGATGCAGAAGCAGCTTCTAATTCTTCAAAATCACTATATTCTACTTCTCTTAATTCCTGTTCAACTGCATAGAACAACTCTCCGTCTGCAAATGCAGTTCCGCCACCAAGAGCTATTCCCATTCCTGCAATACCTTTTAAAATATCATTCACATTCTTTTTTTTCATAGATATTTACCCCACTCATCTATAAAACAAAAGGCCAATCTTTCCTAATTACAACTTAACACTTTGATTTTCCAAAGTCAATCTTATAGTCTGATTTTCGTTTATTTTAGTACTTTCTATCCAACATCTCTTCTATAAAAATCCCATATCCTTTTTCCGGATCATTAATTAAAACATGTGTCACCGCCCCAATCAATTTTCCTTTTTGTATAATTGGACTACCACTCATTCCCTGCACGATGCCTCCGGTTAATTCCAAAAGTTTTTCATCGACAACTTTGATATGAAGCCCCTTTTTTGTATTTACCGCGAGATAATCCACATACGAAATTTCAATATCATAAAATTCCGTTTCCCCTGAAACATCTGAAATAATCTGTGCCTGACCTACTTCGATTTCTTGTTTATTTCCGATTTTATATGCCTCATCATGATTTATATACTGTGTTAAATCATCTTGATCCAAACTACCATAAACACCTTCTCCACAATTGGAATACAACTTTCCAATATGATTTTTTGTACCATAATGGATGACTCCTTTTACCTCACCTGGTGCTCCCCTTTCGCCTTTTTCTATACCAACTATTTTTGATTTATATATATCTCCACCTTTTACTGTAAACAACTCCTTTGTTACACCATCTCCCATACCGTGACCAAGTGCTGCGAATTCTCCTGTTGCTGTTAAATACGTAATTGTACCCACACCCGCTAGATCATCTTTTACCCATACCCCAAGCATATACTTTCCGTTTTTTCCTAAAACCGGAGTTATGCTGGTAACAAACTCTTCTTCATTTCTAAGTACTTTGAGAGACAATTCATTTCCATTACATTCATTTACCGCTTTTACTAATACTTCTTTTTCCTCCAATTCTATGCCATTAACTTCTAAAATATAATCTCCTTTTTTTAGCACACCTAATACCGGATTAATAAATTCATTTTCTGCAGATTCAATTTCACAAGTATCAATCACAAAAACACCGTTACATTCCGTATAAATCCCTACAATTTTACCCAATGGATACACCATTATGTCATTGTCCTTACTTACTACAATTTCTTGATGCATCACTGCATAATATTCGTTATAAACCAAACGATAGGATAAAAACATTACCCCCAAAATATATACACAAGAAATTATTTTTACACATTTATCAAAAAAAATCCGCATACTACTCTCCTTTACCTAAGGGTAGTATGCGGAAATCTTTATTTTTTCATTCTCGCCAATTCCTTCATTTCCTGAGCATTTTTTACTACTGCATCTGTGATTTCTACGCCACCAAGCATACGTGCTAGTTCATGAATACTGTCTTCATTATTTAATTTGAAAATATTAGAATGGGTCTCATTATTTTCCACTTTCTTTTCAATAAGATAATGCGCATCAGCCATCGCTGCAATCTGTGGTAAATGTGTAATGCAAATAATCTGAGTCTGACGACCTAACAGATTCATCTTCTCTGCCACCATCTGAGCAGTACGTCCACTGATACCACTGTCAATTTCATCGAATATAAGAGAACCGATTTCATTTGTATCTGCCATTACAGTTTTGATTGCCAACATAATTCGAGAAAGCTCACCACCAGATGCAACCTTTCCAAGTGGTTTTACTGGCTCGCCTGGATTTGTAGATATCATAAATTCTGGTTCATCATATCCATTTGCACCAAATGCAGTTGGTTCACCAAACTCCATTGTAAACACCACATCTAAGAAATTTAAATCCTTAAGAGCATTTGTAATCGCTTCACATAAAACATCCGCATTCTTTTTACGAATATCCGAAAGTTCTTCACAAAGAACTCTTACATTCTCTTCTTTTTCCTTCAAAGAAAGAGAAAGCTTACGAAGATATTCATCATAATCATTCAGCACTTCTACTCGTTTACATTTCTCCTCATAGACTTCCAGAATACTTTCAATCGAATTTCCATACTTAGATTTCATATGGTTAATAACATCTAATCGTTTTTCTATCTGATAGAAAGTCTCTTCGTCAAAGTCTGCATCTGATATGTAGCTTGATAATTCATGATTAAAATCATGTATTAAATTTTCAATTTCCATTAATTGGTTTTCTAATTCAGCTACCTGTTTGTCATATATAGAAACAGATGAAATTTCTCTAAGTGCTCTCCCAATTAACTCTGAAGCACATTCTCCTTGTCCGTCTACTGCCTCTTTCGCAAAACCCACAGCTTCCATGATTTTTCTACCATTTGAAAAACGCTTAAACTGTTCTTCAAGGTCTTCATCTTCACCGATTTTTAAAGCAGCATCTTCGATCTCTTTTATTTCAAATTCAAGGAAGGAAAGCGCACGAGAACGTTCTTCCGCATCCATATTCGAAGCATTCCACTCTTCTTTTAATTTTCTATATTCATGAAAAACGGACGATAACGCTTCCTTACGGGAACCAATCTCCTGTTTTACATAAGCATCTAAAATATCAAGATGTTTTTTCTTAGATAAAAGAGACTGGTGTTCATGTTGTCCATGAATATCAATAAGAAGTGATGCCACTTCTTTCAGTACAGAAGCAGATACTGCTTCCCCATTAATACGAGCAACCGCTTTTCCAGAAGATATCTTACGACTAAGAATAACCATGTCGTCTTCCGTTTCAATATCCAGTTCTTCTAATTTTTCACGAACTTTCTCATCGTCTACTGAAAAAATCAGTTCTACGAGAGCTGGTTGATCATTTTCCTTTAGCATTTCCTTTGGAACTCTCTGTCCCAATGCTAAATTGATAGAACCAATAATAATGGATTTACCAGCACCCGTTTCACCTGTTAGAATGTTGAGCCCTTCGGAAAATTCCACTTCGGTCTCATCAATCAATGCCAGGTTCTTTACATGTAGATTTTGTAACATAAGTACTCCTTCTATTCTCCCCTACGCACGTAAAAGACTCGCAAAAGCGAGTCTTATTTTTACTGCTCAATAATCTTTCGTAATCGCTTCATAATAGCAACCGTATCTTCTGTAGTACGAATCGCACACATAATCGTATCATCTCCTGCTATTGAACCTACGATTTCATGAAAATTCATGGCGTCAATAGAAGCACATACAGCTCCTGCCATACCAGAAACGGTCTTGATTACAAGAATGTTCTGGGCCATATCCATAGAAATATATCCATCTTTTAAAACACGAATATATTTCTCTGATAAATCCTCTGAATTATCATTTAACGCTACATATTTTTGTTTTCCTGTGTTTGTAGCAATCTTGGTAAGCTTCATATCTCGGATATCTCTGGATACCGTTGCCTGTGTAACCTCAAATCCTTCCTGTACCAGATATGCTTGTAATTCTTCCTGTGTTTCTACATCATTATTACGAATCAATTCCAAAATTTTGGACTGTCTTTTGGTCTTCATATTATCTCCTAGATTTTTATTTCATTTTCTTACGCATTATTTCTAAGAAACTCTGCTTGTTCACTTTACAAATCTTAATTGTGTGAACAGCTCGTTCTATCACAAAACGTTCTCCTGCATTTAATGTCGCAAATCTATCACCATCGCAACTTACATATGCTGTATCATCCTTTGCACTACGGCGAGGCACCAATTCCACTTCAATAACATCATCTGCACGTAGGATAATCCCTTTGGAATTGAGATCATGTGCATTAATAGGGGTCAACGCCAATATATTTGCACCTGGTTCAATAATTGGTCCACCCGCTGATAAATTGTATCCTGTAGAACCAGTTGGAGTAGAAATAATTACTCCATCACCTTCATAAGTGGCAAGAAACTGACCATTTACATATACATTTAAGCGTAGAATTGCTAACCATCCAGTTGAATGTACAACAATATCGTTAAGCGCTGTTCGTCCTTGTGTCTCATTTTTACGATAGCCCTTTATCATCAAACGTTTTTCGATGATTCCCTGACCATTTAACAATTTATCAATTCCCTGATACATCGTTTCTCTATCAAATTCACAAAGATATCCCAATGTACCCAAATTCACTCCTATAATCGGAATATCTTTTTTTCTTGTTTTACGAACCACGCGAATCATGGTTCCATCTCCACCCATTACAATAATGCAATCCGTATCTTCTGGAATCATCTCATAATTCAAATCTTCAAACTTCTCTACGTCAGGAGTAAAACTATGAAGATTAATTGCATTACCACCTTTTACCTTTATATATTCCAGCACTTGATTGGAAATTTTTAAATCAGGGTCTTTGTGTAAATTGGTTATGATTACAAAGTTTTTCATTCTTATTTATCCAGACTTCCATGCGCAGCTTCTACTACCTCATGAATATCAACGGATTCCTCCTTCTTAGGATTCTCATCTTTTTCAATATAAACCAGATACTCAATATTTCCTTCCGGTCCTTTAATTGGAGAGTACTCCAAATTATGAATTGAAAAACCATTTTCTAAAGCAAACGTAATAATCTTTTCGATTACTTCTTCGTGTACGTTTTTATCGCGTACCACACCTTTTTTCCCAACCTTTTCACGTCCTGCTTCGAACTGTGGTTTAATAAGACAAACCATCTGACCATGATCTTTTAATAATTCTCTCGCTGGCCCCAACACTTTGGTAAGAGAAATAAAGGATACGTCAACGGAAGCAAAATCAAGGGCATCATCAATATGTTCTGGAGTTACATATCGAATATTGGTCTTCTCCATACATACCACTCTTTCATCCTGACGCAACTTCCATGCAAACTGTCCATATCCTACATCTACCGCATAAACCTTACTAGCTCCATTCTGAAGCATACAATCTGTAAATCCACCTGTAGATGCCCCAATATCCATGCAAACTTTGCCGTCCAAGGTAATCCCAAAATGTGTCATGGCTTTTTCGAGTTTTAAACCACCACGGCTTACATATTTCAATGTATTTCCATGAATTTCGATATTACAATCATCCGGAAACATAGATCCCGCTTTGTCCTCACGGTTGTTATTTACAAATACATTCCCTTCCATAATCATGGTTTTTGCCTTCTCTCTCGAAGGAGCAAGCCCACGATTTACCAACAAAACATCTAAACGTTCTTTCATAACTTCCTCTATTACATTTGATTATACATACTTAAAACTTTTTCATAAACTGACTTCGCGTCAATTCCAATGTCTTCTTTCAAACGATCCACATTTCCATGCTCCACATAGGCATCTGGAATTGCGATTACCTGAACTTTGATATCCAAGTCCTTCTCATTTACATAAGATGCTACATGCTCTCCAAATCCACCGCTCATGACATTCTCTTCCATAGTCACTAACAATTTGTGATTTCTTGTGAGCTCTGCAACACGTTCTTTATCAAAAGGTACAGCAAATCTAGCATTGATTACCGTTGCTTCAATTTCCTGTTCTTTCAGCATTTCTGCCACTTTTTCAGCGGTCTGCACCATACTTCCTAAAGCAAAAAGTGCAACTCCACTTCCATCTATAAGTGTTTCACTCTTTCCTAATTGAATAGGTTCACGATAGTCTTTTAATCCATCATAGGCAGTCCCTCTAGGATAACGCACTGCAATTGGTGTTGAAAATCCTACCGCAAACTGCATCATATCAGCCAATTCCCATTTATTCTTTGGAGCTAATACTGTCATATTTGGTATGGATGATAAAAATGAAATATCAAAAATACCCTGGTGGGTTTCTCCATCACTACCAACCAAACCAGCTCGGTCTATCGCAAAAATTACAGGTAAATTCTGTATGCAAACATCATGCAACACCTGATCATATGCTCTCTGTAAGAACGAAGAGTATACTGCAAACACAGGCTTAAGACCTGCTTTTGCAAGACCTGCAGCAAAGGTTGTTCCATGCTGTTCCGCAATACCTACATCATAAAAACGGTTTGGATATTCCTTTGCAAATTTTGCAAGACCTGTTCCATCTGCCATAGCAGCTGTAATTGCAACTAATTTTGGCTCTTTTTCTGCTAACTGGCACATTACCGTAGAAATAACATCTGTATATGTGGACTTTTCTTTTTTCTTCAAAGGGAATCCCGTCTCAATACAAAAAGGTTCTGCACCATGAAAACGTGATGGATTTTTCTCTGCAGGTGCATATCCTGCACCCTTATGTGTCATTACATGTACCAATACTGGTCCATCCACACGCTTTGCTTCATTAAAAATCGTTACAAGCTCCTTGATATTTCCTCCATCAACAGGACCAAGTGTAATAATGCCCATCTCTTCAAAAAGCATACCAGGAATTAAAAGCTGCTTAATACTACTCTTGGTATTACGAATGCTCTCAATTACTCTGTCACCATACACAGGAAGCTTCTGTAATGATTTCATAACACTTGCTTTCAAGTCACGATAAGAATCTGCGGTTCTGAAATTTGCAAGATATTTACTCATACCGCCAACATTTTCAGAAATAGACATGTTGTTATCATTTAAAACAATAATAAAGTTTTTCTTCAGCTGGGAAGCATTGTTAAGTGCCTCATACGCCATTCCGCCTGTAAGTGAACCATCACCAATCACAGAGACCACATGATAATCTTCCCCTGTAATTTCACGCGCAGCTGCAAGACCTAAACCTGCTGAAATAGAGGTAGAACTATGTCCTGTATTGAAGCAGTCTGAATCGCTTTCGTTCGCTTTTGGGAATCCGCTCAATCCGCCATACTGACGTAAAGATGAAAAACCTTCTTTTCTTCCAGTTAAAATCTTGTGTGTATAGGACTGATGCCCTACATCCCAAATAATCTTATCTTTTGGTAAATCAAAGCATAAATGCAACGCCATTGTAAGCTCTACTACACCTAAATTGGATGCCAAATGACCTCCTGTAACTGAAATACTTTCTACTAAAAACTTGCGTATTTCATCGCTTAACTGGCTTAGTTCTTCTTCTGTTAAGTTTTTAATATCGTTTTCTTTTTGTATACGATCTAGTATCATGATATAACCTCATGTATCTTATTTTTCTCTATGTATTAAATACAAAATAGTATCCTTCAAAAACTCACTTTTTACTGATAATTGTTCTAATAACTCTAAAGCTTCATTGGAAAGTCTTTCAACCTCCGCCTGTGCTTTGTCTAAACTCATCAAAGTAACATATGTCACCTTGTTGTTTTTCTCATCACTTCCGATTGGTTTACCCAACACTTCCATGGAACTAGTCACATCCAACACATCATCCTGAATCTGGAATGCAACCCCCACTTTACGACCAATCTGTTCCATAATGGCCACTTCTTCGGCACTCGCGCCACCTAAAATTGCACCAATCATAAGAGACGATTCCAAAAGTGCAGCCGTCTTCAACAAATGAATATACTGCAATCTATCAATTGTAACCTGTTCTGGAGTCATTCCTTCTGTTTCAATATCGACAACCTGACCACCAATCATACCAAATGCCCCTGCCTTCTTCGCAAGAACCTTATATGCTTTTAAATATGATGGATCTACGTCTTCATCATCAAAAGCCTCTGCTGCAGTTTCAAAAGCATAATTTAGCAAAGCATCTCCTGCTAAAATCCCCATTGTCTCACCGTATACAGCATGCGTTGTTTTCTTTCCACGACGATATTCGTCATTGTCCATAGCAGGCAAATCATCATGTACAAGTGAGTAAGTGTGAATCATTTCCATTGCAGACATAAATGCATAAATTGCTTTATTAGATACACCATTTGCCTGAGAAAACATTTCATAAGATGCTTCCATAAGGATTGGACGAATACGTTTTCCACCCGCAAGCAAACTGTAATTCATTGCTTCAAAAATGGTTTTCTGTAAACTTTCTTCTTTTGGTAAATAAGATGCTAATACTTCTTCTACATGCTTAGCTCTTGTACCAAGTTCTTCCCTAATATTCATTAGAATTCCTCCAGGCTTCCATCTTCATTCATAACCAGCATTGCCTTTTCTATCGTTTCAAGCATGGCATTTGCTGCCTTAATCTCTTCTAAACCACTTTTATACAATTCAAATGAAGTATCCAGGGTAATGTCCCCCGCCTCCATTTTTTCAATAATTTCTTCTATATGTTCAAAACGTTCCTCTAAAGAAACTGTTTTTTCACTACTCATTTTTGCTAACCTCCGTTATCACAGCCTTCATTCTACCATCCGTCACATGAATCAATACTTCATCTGAAATCTTTACATTTTTAACAGTCTTTATCGACTTTCCTTTGGATTCTACATATGCATATCCACTACTGATTTTCTTGACAGGCGAAAGTCCTTCTAGGGTATTTGCAAAAAGCATAAGTTCATGCTTTTTAGAAGTCAAAACCTTATTCATTCTGTCTGTGATTTTTTCTTCAAATTCCAATAATCGTCTTCTGTTTTCATTTAAACGATTCATAGGACTTAAAAACTTAAGTTTTGTTCTTTTATGTTCCAATCGTTGTCTGGCCATATATAAATGACGGCTCATGGAACGCGCCATACGAAGTTTATTCTCTACGAGTTTTTGTTTCGTAACAGCATAATCAAACACTGCGAGTTCTGCCGCAGCAGAAGGTGTTGGTGCTCTTAAGTCAGATACAAAATCTGCAATCGTCCAGTCCGTCTCATGTCCAACAGCAGAAATAATAGGTACATTACATTCGAAAATGGCTCTCGCAACTATTTCTTCATTAAATGCCCATAAATCTTCTATGGATCCTCCGCCTCGACCTACAATAATTACGTCTACACCTAATTGTTCCAGTGCCTGAATACCATGCACAATACTTTCTTTTGCACCTTCTCCTTGAACTAATGCAGGATATAAAATCAACTGCACATTAGGATTTCTACGACTAGCAATATTTCGAATATCCTGTATCGCCGCACCAGTAGGAGCTGTTACAATCCCTACAGTCCTTACATACTTAGGAATTGGTTTTTTATACTCTTGAGCAAACATGCCCATTTCTTCCAATTCTTTTTTTAGTGCTTCAAACTGCAAATAAAGATTTCCCGCTCCGTCCAACTCGATTTCTTTGGCATAAACCTGATATTTTCCATCTCGTTCATACACTTCGACAGATCCAGTAACGATGACCTTGTCCCCTTCTTTCATCTGAAACTTAAGTCCTCGTCTATATCCAGCAAACATCACTGCACTAATTGTTCCGCTACCATCCTTCAAAGTGAAATATATATGTCCACTCGTATGATATTTGCAATTAGATATTTCTCCTTTAATGCAAATCTGATGGAGCATAAAATCCTGCAAGAACATATTCTTGATATATTTATTTACCTGTTCAACGGTATACACATTTTTTAACATACAAATTTTGCTAATACTCCATTTACAAAGGATGCAGAATTATCTGTACCATATAATTTTGCTAATTCTACCGCTTCGTTAATCGCTACTTTCGCAGGAACATCCTCCTCAAATTTAATTTCATAGACAGCCAAACGAATGATGGACAAATCTACTTTTGCCATACGGCTTGTTTTCCAACCTGTAGTAGACGCGTTAATTGCCTCATCAATCTCTGGAATTTTAGAAATAATATCACTACATTTATTGTTGATATATGCAGCATCCTCTTCCTTTATATTTTCAACTTCATCTTCCATCATTCCTAACTGTCCTGTCATTTCACCTTCTTCGTGAAATTCAACACGGAATAACATTTTGAATACATTTTCTCTTAATTCTCTTCTTGTCATGGTTTATTTTCCTCACAAACTATATTCGCTATGCAAAGTGACATAAAAAATAGGGCGCCACTTCGACACCCTATATTATACTACAAATATTCACTTTTAAAAAGCATTAATTATCGCCCATATCAACACTTGCGATACGAATATTTACAACTGCAACTGTAAGACCAGTCATATTTTCTACAGATGATTTTACTCTCTCCTGAACTTTAGCTGAAATTTCAGGAATAGCATAGCCATAATCGATATTAAGCGCTACATCCACTTTAATTTCTTCATCCATAACTTCTACAAAGATACCTTTTGACAAGTTCTTCATACCAAGCTTGCTTACGATTTCATTGGTAATATTACCAGCCATTGAGCTAACACCTTCTACTTCTGTAGCTGCAAGTCCAGCAATAATAGCTACCACTTCTTCTGAAACACGAATAGCACCTGTTTCATCTGATTTTATCTGAAAAGTTTTATTCAATTCTGCCATTTTATTTGCCTCCTGAATATTATTCTGCATCTATTATAGCAGAATATATAACTTTTGAAAATGCTTTTTTTGAAGAAAAGCAAAAGTCCGAGAACGCTATGCGTTCCCGGACTATATTACTTATACTGTCTGTTTCTTAGCAACAAATACCTGGAATGTATCTGTACCTGTTAATGATTTACCAGATGTAATAGTAACATCTTTATCAGTAATTACATATTCAAGGTTTGCACCTTCACCAACTACAGTATCCTGCATTAATACACAGTTTTTAACTTTAGCACCTTTAGCGATTTTAACACCTCTAAAGAGAACAGAGTTTTCTACTTCACCTTCGATTACACAACCGTCAGCAGCCATTACATTAGCAACTTTAGCGCCTTTAATGTATCTTGTTGGGTTGTCATCACGAATCTTAGTATAAACTGGCCCTGGTCCAAAGAGTTCGCTTAAGTTTTCTCCTTCAAGGAGTCTCATGTTTTCATCGAAGTAGCTCTTCATATCATAAATATGAGCAGCATATCCTTCGTAGCAGTAAGCATGAATATCAAGCATTTCAATCTGTGGAGCAAGTACGTCTCTTTCGAAACATGTGAATCCAAGTACGTATGCTTCATCGATTAAACGAATGAGAAGTTCTCTATCAATAACATATACGTTCATTGAGAAGTTTACTTCTCCTTCTCTCTTAGAATTTACAAACAACTGTGTTACACGAGTTCCTTCGATATCAAGTGTATAGTATAAG
>JAZKYR010000125.1:0-18189 GCA_045612245.1 Agathobacter sp. | reverse complement strand
CTTGTAGATGCTAAGTACATCTTCAAGAGTAAGTGGTTCGAAGTATAATTTATCAGATGTATCGTAGTCTGTAGATACTGTTTCTGGGTTACAGTTTACGATGATTGTTTCGAAACCAAGTTTCTTAAGTGCGAGTGCAGCATGTACACAACAGTAGTCGAATTCGATACCCTGACCGATACGGTTTGGTCCGCCACCAAGAATCATAATCTTCTTGTTTTCAGAAGCAACTGTTTTGTCTTCTGCGTTGTATGTGCTGTAGTAGTATGCTTTGTCTTCTGTACCACTTACGTGAACAGCTTCCCAAGCTTCTTCTACACCGAGTTCGATACGTTTGTTTCTGATATCATCTTCAGCGATTTCAAGAACCTGACTTAAGTATTTATCAGAGAAACCGTTTTTCTTAGCAGAGATAAGAGCTTCATCTGCTGGAAGAGCACCTTTGTTTGCTGCAAGTGCTTCTTCTTCCTCTACTAATTCTTTCATCTGTTCGATGAAGTAGTGTTTTACTTTTGTGATATTGTGAATTTCTTCAACAGTAGCACCAGCTCTTAAAGCTTCATACATGATGAAGTGACGTTCACTTGAAGGAGTTCTTAACATTTTAAGAAGTTCTTCTTTGCCAAGTGAATCAAAGTCTTTTGCATGTCCTAAACCATAACGGCCTGTTTCGAGGCTTCGGATAGCTTTCTGGAATGCTTCTTTATATGTTTTACCAATACTCATTACTTCACCTACGGCGCGCATCTGAGTACCGAGTTTATCTTCTACGCCTTTGAATTTTTCGAATGCCCAACGAGCAAATTTGATTACTACATAATCTCCGTCTGGAACATATTTATCTAATGTACCATATTTTCCACATGGAATATCAGATAAGTTAAGTCCACATGCAAGCATTGCTGATACTAAAGCGATAGGGAAACCAGTTGCTTTAGATGCAAGTGCTGAAGAACGAGAAGTACGTGGGTTGATTTCGATAACGATGATTCGGTCAGATACTGGATCGTGAGCGAACTGTACGTTTGTTCCACCGATAACTTCTACAGATTCTACGATTGCAAATGCCTGTGCTTTTAATCTATCCTGAACTTCCTGTGAGATGGTGAGCATTGGAGCAGAACAGAAAGAGTCGCCTGTATGAACGCCAAGTGGGTCGATGTTTTCGATGAAACATACGGTAATCATATTACCAGCAGCATCACGAACAACTTCTACTTCTAATTCTTCCCAACCAAGAATAGATTCTTCTACGAGAACCTGTCCTACAAGGCTGGCCTGAATACCACGAGCACATACGGTCTTTAATTCTTCTTTGTTATATACGAGACCGCCGCCGGCACCACCCATAGTGTATGCTGGACGAAGAACTACTGGATAACCTAATTTGTCAGCGATAGCAAGTGCTTCATCTACTGAGTAAGCAACTTCTGAACGAGCCATTTCGATTCCGAGCTTGTCCATAGCTTTCTTAAATTCGATACGGTCTTCACCACGTTCGATAGCATCTACCTGAACACCGATTACCTGAACGTTATATTTTTCTAAAACGCCTGCCTGATTTAATTCAGAACAGAGGTTAAGTGCAGACTGTCCACCAAGATTTGGTAACAAAGCATCTGGACGTTCTTTTGCAATAATCTGTTCTAAACGTTCTACGTTAAGAGGTTCGATGTATGTTACGTCAGCTGTTTCTGGGTCAGTCATGATAGTAGCTGGGTTTGAGTTAACCAGTACGATTTCGTAGCCTAAGTTACGAAGTGCCTTACAAGCCTGAGTACCAGAGTAGTCAAATTCACAAGCCTGTCCAATGATAATTGGGCCAGAACCAATAATGAGAATTTTGTTAATGTCTGTTCTTTTTGGCATAGAAAAGAATCCTCCTTAGATTTTTACTCTAATAAATTATTATATATTTAATCACTAAAATTCACAAGCAAAAAAAGTCTTGTATTTAGTTTTATGCACCAAAGCGGATGCGGTAGGATGTTTGGAATTGTTTTCCGGCCTCGAGGGCGTTGTTAAATGCTCTTTCTTCCAAAGATCCTTCAAAGTCTGCTGCATCACATCTTCCAAACCAAGGTTCGATACAAAGGAAAGGAGCATTCTTTCCTGGTGGTGACCAAAGAGCTACAACCGGCATATCAAAACCAACTGTGATAAAGCGATTGCCGTCTGGATCTTCGACTCCGATTTCTTGGGTCTGTGGTCCTTCAATGATGTAAGTAGAACCGTCGAAAAAGTCTGGAGTGATGGTTGCACGATGATCTTTCAATTTGAGGACGAGATCTTCTTCAATAGAAAGTCCGGTATCGGTATGTCCGTGGTGATGAATTTCATCAGCTCCGGCAAAATAAAATTGGTAGCCAGCTTTGTTTTCTTCGCCGTGAATTGGACAGTTAAAGGCTGGATGAGCACCGATGCTAAAATGTAACACCTTGTCGGTAGAAGGATTACTTACCTTCCAAATAATTTCCAATTCGCGTTCACTCAATCTATATCCTAAATTCAAAACGAAAGCAAATGGATACTTCTTAAGAGTTTCTTCGTTGTTTTTTAATTCGAAAAAGATTTCTTTTTCAGTCTTTGAGATAAGTGTATGTTCCAAATCTCTTGCGAATCCATGCTGCCCCATTTCGTAGGTTTTCCCTTCGTATGTGTAGCGTTTGTCTTTTAGGCTGCCGACAAATGGGAATAGTACAGGGGAAGTGCGGCCCCAGTATGTAGGGTCTGCCTGCCACATGTATTCCTGACCGGTAGCTTTGTTTTTTACAGACTTGAGTTCTGCACCAAAGGAATCAATTTCGACACGTAAAATATCATTTTCTAAAATATGTCTCATAGTATTTCCCCCAAAATACATTCTTACGAACAGTATACCATATATTTTATAAAATACTGTATCTTTTTTTGAAAAAAATGTATAATTGTTTTTAATAAATTAAGGAGTGAAATTATGCAGTACGAAGATAATTTTTTGACATATTTAAAATGGCGAGGAGACTTATCGGTAAAGGAGGTTCCTTTTAATGAAGTGGATGCATTGATTTTAAGTGAACTGGTGTATATTCACTTTGAAAATATCGTGCCACGATTAGGTGAAGAAGGCTGTATTACGATTCGCGAGGCGAATGCAAAATACGAAAAGTCGACTGCAAGAGAGATGCTTTTTTACAAGGCGAAGGAAGGCTTGTTTGATGCACTTGCATTTAGTCCTAGATTTGCAAACATGACCTTGTGTAATTATGTGAGTACTTTGGATGTGCAGGCGCAGGAACAGTTTGCGGCAATACATGTGAATGTAAGCCCTAATTTTACCTTTGTGGCGTTCCGCGGGACAGATAGTACAGTTACGGGTTGGCGAGAGGATTTGAACATGAGTTTCATGATGCCTGTCCCAGCACAGAAGTCGGCTGTAGACTATGTAGAACAGACAGTGAAAGGCCTGTTTAAAAAATATAGTTTTGGCGGACATTCCAAGGGTGGAAATCTTGCGGTATATTCAGGTGTTTTCTGTAATCCAAAGATTCAGAAAAAACTGGTTCAGATTTATAATTTCGATGGTCCAGGTTTTAACCGTAAGATGATAAATGATGAAGCTTATCGCAGGGTGGAAGAACGCATTTTGACTTTTGTTCCGGAACAGTCGATAGTAGGCCTTTTGATGGAACATGAAGAAAACTATAAGGTGGTAGAAAGTACAGAGTTTTCGATTTTACAACATGAAGGTTTTTCCTGGGTGATTGATAGGGATACATTTGTCTTGGTGGATTCCGTAGACAAATTTAGTAAGAGTCTTAGTGTTACCTTAAAAGCCTGGCTTGCACAGATGAATCAGGAAGAACGCAAAGCAGTGGTGGACGCCTTTTTTGATGTATTTGTGAATGCAGGCATCAATGATTTTATGGAAATCGTTGATATGGATGTAAAGAAGGCTGGCCTTTTGATTAAAGAAGTGGCAAAGGTTCCGTCCGAACAGCGTGATAAAGTTATGAAACTTATCAAACTGCTCATTGAAGAAAATACAAGAAAATAGTATAATAATTCTGTATATTTAAGAACGGAATAATTGGGATTTTTACATTAAGAAGGAGAAGTATGAAAAAGCACATATACAAAGTGATAGCGTATTTGCTTATAATGATATCTTGCATTACAAATTGTGAAGTGACATGGGCGGATGAGAGAGAGCCGGTTCGTGTTGGGATTTACGAAATGGAAGGATTTCATTCATATAATCGCTACGGAGAGCTGGAAGGATATTGCATAGATTATTTAAACGTAATCTCCGCATTGAATGGATGGGAGTACGAATATGTAGAGGCTGTTGATTTTATGGACTGCTGTGAAAAATTAGAAGCAGGTGAAATAGATCTGATGGGCCCTGCTATGATGACAGAAGCTCGTAAAGAAAAGTTCGCTTATAGTGAGTTGGATTTTGGTACTGAGTTTACAGTGTTGGTGACGAATCGTGATAGAGATGATTTGTATTATGAGGATTATCAGAATTTTGGGAAATTAAAGGTTGCTGTGCTCAATGATTATCCTTTGACAGATTATTTTATTACCTATATGAAGGTTCATGATTTTACTCCAGAGCTGGTGTACTTCAATACGATAGAAGAAAGTAAAGAGGCTTTAAAGAACGGTCAGGTAGATGCCATAGTAGATTCTATCATGGATATGGATGATGATGTGAAACTGTTGGCAAGATTTTCGCCACAGCCATTTTATTTTCTGGTTAACAAGAATGATTCAAAATTTCTGGCGGAATTGAATAATGCAATGAGCCAGGTGCAGAATACATATCCTACTTTATTGGACGAACTTTTAGTAAATTATTATCCTATGTATGAATTGCAGTTTTATACAAGGGAGGAATTAGAATATATAAGAAATGCAGAGCCTTTAAAACTGGCGTATGTTTCTGGGCGTAGACCGTTGTCGTTTGCAGATGATAATGGAGAGTTTGATGGAATTTCCAGAGCGGTGTTTGATAAGGTGTCAGAACTGTCTGGATTAAAATTTGAATATGTGGAACTGCCTGAGGGTGTGATTAGTTATGAGTATCTTCAGGAACAGAAGATAGATTTGATAAGTGGTGTTGAATACAACAGTGCGAACATGAATTCCAAAGGAATCTTTTTGAGTCGTCCATATATTTCGGCAAGAAAAGTAATGGTAAGTCGTCCGGAGTTTGACTATGACGAATCACAAACTTATAAACTTGCGATGGCGACAGGGTCTAAAACGGTAAAGACTGTTTTGGGCAATCGATATCCTAACTTGGAAATCATAGATTATGAAAATAATGAAGAATGTTTTAAGGCCTTATATAAAGGTGAAGTAGATATGCTGATACAAAATCAGTATGTGGTAGATGCAATTCTTGCAAAACCAATTTACAGCACCTTTAAAGTGGTTCCGATTGATGGTTTGGAAGACGAGTTATGCTTTTCTACAATCCTAAATATCAACGAAAACACAGGAATGGACGAAGAGGAAAGTGCTCTTGTAATTGGTATTTTAAATAAAGCTATTTCACAAATTTCGAAAACAGAAATGGACAACATGGTCATGAGAGAGTCTGTAGAGAACCAATATGAGCTCGAAATTTTCGACTTCTTATACAATTATCGTTTTACGATTATGGTTGTGGTGTCGGCATTTGTTGTATTGAATGTTTTGGCGATAATATATTATAAGGAACGTAAAAAACGTGAAAAACTGTTAGAGTTAGAAGCGCAAAGAGCTGTGGTGCAGCAAAGACGATACCAGACGATTATGGAGTGCTCTGAGGATTTGATTTATGAAATCAGTTTGATGGGTGAGTCCAATATCGGTTCTGACAAGATTCGCAAGAAGTTTGGTTGGGAAATTCCTCAGCATGTAGAAGAATTAGATTTTTCAAAGGCAATGGAAATTCTACATATTCATCCAGATGACGAACAGATTTTCCGACAGACAATGCTTACAAACGGCGTGGGTAAATTTGATGACCAGGTGCTTCGTGTAGGAAAAGCAAATGGTGAATATTTGTGGTGCCGCGTGTATAGAACGCTGCTTATGGATGATAATCACAATGTGGTTTCTATCTTAGGCAAAATCGTGGATGTGGATGAAGAAGTAAAAGAAAAACTTCAGCTGGAACACAAAACACGTACAGATCTTTTGACGGGTCTTTTGAATAAGCAAACCTTTGAAAAAGAGGTAAGAGATTATGTAGATAATCATTCTACAGAAGGCGCCTGCTTTGTATTTATTGATATGGATCACTTTAAAGATATCAATGACCGTTTTGGCCATAGTATAGGTGATCAGGTAATCAAGGAAACAGCCAAGAAGATACAGTTGCTGTTTGCAAACTTTGACTTGGTAGGTCGTTTTGGCGGAGACGAGTTCTGCATCTTTGTAAAGGGTATTCCAAGGGATACACTGATTGATAAACTGAAATTTGCAGTAAAGAAGATGGAACAGGAATACGCCTACGAAGGTGGCGCGGTTAAGATTTCTGCTAGTATCGGAGCAGCTTATTGTAGAAGAGAAAAGATTACGTATAAAGAGCTTATGGATGTGGCGGATGCTGCTGCATACCAGGCAAAAGATAACGGAAGAAATTGTTATATTATTCATGATGTGGATTAAAAAATCAGCCGCAAGTACTGCGGCTGATTTTGTTTTTATAAATGCAATTTTCTTATTTTTCTTCTGATAGGTCTTACAATTAATTCATGCCAAATAGCTGGATGGAACATGATTAGAAGTGGGAAAAATTCTAATCGTCCTGCTAGCATATCAAAGATAAATACCCATTTTGAAAGAATATTAAAATGTGCAAAGTTTTGTGTTGGCCCTACCATAGCTAAGCCAGGTCCAATGTTGTTCATGGTTGCCACTACTGAGGTGAAGTTTGTTACAAAATCTTTTTCCTCTAAGGCAACAATCAAAATAGATAGCACAAACAACGCTAAAAAAGTAATGATATAAATAGACACCGAACGTATGGTGTGGCTATCTACTTCTTTTCCGTCCATTACGACTTGTTTTACTGATTTTGGATGGATGTAAGAATGGAACTCTTTTTTAATAGCTTTTCCCATAATTACAAAACGGGATACTTTGATTCCACCGCCAGTACTGCCTGCGCAAGCTCCGATAAACATCAGAAGAACCAATAAGGTCCGGCTAAATCCAGGCCATATATCAAAATCAGTAGTGGCAAATCCTGTGGATGAAATAATGGATGCCACCTGGAATGAGGCATGTGTTAGAGCTTCGAAAAGGCTGTCAAACATGCTGGAGATATCGATGGTTATAAGTACGATAGCTCCCACTACGATTCCAAGGAAGGCTCGTACTTCTTCTAATTTAAGGGCTTGTTTTATTTGTCCAAACAAAATCAGGTAATAAGCGTTGAAGTTGATGGCAAATAAAATCATAAATAGAGTGATAATCCATTGTGCAGAAACGGGATAAGCCCCACAGCTGCTATTTAATATGCCAAAGCCACCAGTTCCTGCGGTACCGATAGAGATACACAGGGAGTCAAACCATGGCATTTTTGTAATTAAAAGTGCAATGAATTCGATGATGGTTAAAACAAAGTATATAATGTACAAAATACGCGCAGTATAACGCATCTTAGGTACGAGCTTGCCAACAGATGGACCAGGGCTTTCTGCTCGCATCAGGTTCATGTTGGAACCGCCGCTAAGTGGCACGATGGCAAGTAAGAATACAAGTACTCCCATGCCGCCAATCCAGTGAGTGAAACTGCGCCAGAAAAGCGAGGTATGGCTAAGTGCTTCTACATTAGTTAAAATACTAGCTCCGGTTGTGGTGAAACCAGAAACGGTTTCAAACATGGCATCTGTAAAGTTTGGAATTTCTCCGGTGATTACAAATGGTAAGGCACCGAAGAAACTTAGTAACAACCAACTTAGGGAAGTTGCAATACAACCTTCTTTTAAATAGAAAACAGAATCTTTGGCTTTTTTTAAGGTGAGTAAGGAGCCAAGTAATATACATGCCGCTGCAATGGCAAGGTATACGAATAATTCTTTTTCGTGGAATATAAGGGCAATTACACATGGAAGCAACATGAAAAAGCCTTCTAGTTTTATGATATGCCCAAGTATATAACGAATAATTGATGTGTTCATATAAATCTCCTAGGCTAAAATGTCGGTGATATCCTGGAATCCAGTGTGGGTGGTAACCACCATTACTTCATCGCCTACTTCAAGATGATCTTGGCCAGTTGGGATGAAGACACGACCTTTACGGCTGATGAAACATACTAAAAGGTTATCCTTTAGCTGTAAGTCCATTAGGGTTGTGTTTGTGACTGGAGAGTCTTCCGTAATAACAAATTCAATAGCTTCCGCTTTTGAGTCGAACATATGATAAAGGACTTCTATGTTGCTATCCTTTGATGCCTGTTTTGCTCTTACGTAGGAGATGATGGTTTCGGAAGTGATGTATTTTGGATAAATTACACTTCCTAAGTCTAAATTATTCAATACGGTTTTAAAAGTGATGCGATTTACTTTTGTGATAACCTTTGCTTGTGAAACTTGTTTTGCATGTAAGGTTAACATGATATTTTCTTCGTCGATTCCAGTAAGTGGTACAAAGGATTCGGCAGTTTCTAGTCCTTCTTCGCGAAGGAGAGCTTCGTCGGTTCCGTCGCCGTTGATAATGACTGCTTCTGGAAGGAGTGTACTAAGCTCTTTGCAGCGTTCCAAATTGCTTTCGATAATTTTTACCTCGATGCCTGCGCGAAGGAGCTGGTCTGCCAAATAATAAGCAGCTTTTCCGCCGCCAACAATCAAGGTGTCGTTGACACGGTGGGTGTCAAATCCGATTGCCTTGAAGAAACGTGCGCAATTACGTCTGGTTCCTACAAAGGATACAATGTCTCCGGCTAAAAGTTCAAAGTTACCAGATGGGATGTATACTTTTCCGGCGCGTTCCACGGCACAAATTAGGATGTTGTGTTTTATGTGTTTGCCAAGGTTCATGATCTTGATCCCGTCAAGCGCATTTCCTTCTGTGATTTTAAATTTTACGATTTCTGCCTGGCCGTGAGCAAACGAGTTTACTTCCAATGCACCAGGAAGATAGAGGATGCGGGCTACTTCTTTGGCAGCTTCGAGTTCTGGATTGATAATGCGAGCCAAACCAAGCTTTTCGCGCAAATAAGAAATATCTTCGTTGTAGTCTGGGGTACGCACACGTGCAATAGCAGAACATTCTGTTGCTTGCTTTGCGATGGTGCAGCAGAGTAGATTTAACTCATCGGAACCTGTAACAGCGATAACTAAATCTGCTTCCTCAATGCCGGCTTCTTTTTGGGTGCTAAAGCTGGCTCCGTTTCCGCACACGCCCATTACATCATACATTTCAGAAAGGACTTGTATTTTTTTTGCATCTTTATCAATAACTGTGATATCATGTCCTTCATGGCAGAGTTGTTCCACCAAGGTGCGGCCTACTTTACCGCAACCGATAATTAAGATATTCAAGCCACTTTGTCCATGTTTTAAAGATTTTTCGAATCCAAACATATTGTCCTCCAAATAATCCTAGGATTTAGATTTCTAAATATTGTTATTATATCATATTATCTAAATAATACAAATTGTCAGAAAATAATATATAATAGATGCAAATATAATAATAAATTATAAAATAATTTTAAATTATTTGAAAATAAGTGTTGACATATCTTAATTGTCGTGTTATATTGAATACAACAAAAGAACACAACATCATCCAAGTGATGACGAGAAAGTCATAAGGATGAAATTTATGAAAGGAAGGTATGGTCCAACAAAAACTTAATTTTGGCAAGAAGCAACCCTAGCAAACTCCATTAGATGGATCGAGAAACCAGTGGCAATATAAAAATAAAGAAGAAGTGGATAGAGCTTCGGAAAAAACAGTTGATAGAATACGAAGCCATTCCTAAGAAGTCATTTAGGTAAACAGAAGAGAAAGAAAAGTGGAGAAAAATGAAATTCATTGAATGAGAGGTATAAACCATTGGAAATGAATGAAATAGTATAATGGGCGTTATTTGAACGAGAATAAATTCAAATAACGCCTATTTTATTTGTCTTTTTGTCCGGTCGGCTAAATGCCGACTTTTCTTAATGGGGCAATAGTACCAAAAGAAAAAAGTTTTTTTGTGGGAAATGACAATTGGCTTTTCTCCACTATATATAGTATAATCAATGGTGATTTGGAACTAAATTTTGTGATTTGACACAGTATAAAGGAGAAAGTTATGTCGCGTGAAGTATTAGATGATGTTATGGTAAAAGGTGCATGTCAGGGTAAAGCGGATGCAGTGGTAAATTGCCAATGCAACATTGAAAACGCTCCGGTTCGATGCGAGCAGGCAGAAAATTGTATGTTCTATTCTTATTATAAATGTAGTAAACAATGGAAACGTTTAGCATAAAATAAAAGTAACTTCTACTAAGATGCGAAAGAATCTTTAGTAGAAGTTTTTTATTTATTGACGAAATATGTGAGAAAGCAGTATAATGTGCGATATATTGGTCGAAAGAGACATATAGAGGAGTAGATATATGGTTAAAGTAGTAAAATTTGGCGGCAGTTCTCTTGCCAGTGCAGAACAGTTTGCGAAGGTTGGTAATATTATTCGCTCAGATGAGAGTCGCAGATTTGTTGTTCCAAGTGCGCCAGGGAAGAGAAATTCAAAGGATACAAAAGTAACAGATATGCTTTATGACTGCTATGCATTAGCGGATGCAGATGAAGATTTTCGTATCCCATTGATGAAGATTAAGGATCGTTATGATTCAATTATTAACGGCTTAAATTTGAAGATTTCTTTAGAAGAAGAGTTTAAGATTATTGCAGAAAACTTTAAAAATAAAGTAGGTGTAGATTACGCGGCATCTCGTGGTGAATATTTAAATGGTATCATCATGTCAAATTATTTAGGATATGAATTCTTAGATGCAGCAGAAGTGATTTTCTTTGAAGAAGATGGTTCGTTTGATGCCGAGAGAACTCACAAAGTGCTCTCAAAACGTTTGGATAAAATGGAAAATGCTGTTATTCCAGGCTTTTATGGCTCTAATCCAGATGGAAGTATTCGTACTTTCTCTAGAGGTGGATCAGATATTACAGGTTCTATCGTTGCGAAAGCTTGTAAGGCAAGTTTATATGAAAACTGGACAGATGTATCTGGTTGTTTAGTAGCAGATCCAAGAATTGTTAAGAATCCACAGCCTATTAAAGTGATTACTTATCGTGAACTCCGCGAGTTATCATACATGGGTGCATCGGTTCTTCATGAGGATGCAGTTTTCCCAGTTCGTAAAGCTGGTATCCCAATCAATATTCGTAATACAAATGATCCAGAAGCAGAAGGAACTATGATTGTAGATAGTACTTGCCAGAAGTCGGATTACACAATTACAGGTATTGCTGGCAAAAAAGGCTTCGTTGCTGTAAGTATTGATAAAGATCAGATGAATTCACAGATTGGTTTCTGCCGTAAGGCATTACAGGCGTTCGAAGAAAATGATATTTCTATTGAGCATATGCCTTCTGGTATAGATACGATGACAGTATTTGTTCATCAGGGTGAATTCGAAGGAAAAGAACAGCAGGTTATGAGCTCGCTCAGAAGACTTGTAAATCCTGATTTTACAGAATTAGAAGCAGATATCGCTCTTATTGCAGTCGTAGGTCGTGGTATGAAATCTCAGAGAGGTACAGCTGGTAGAATTTTCTCTGCTCTTGCACATGCAAACATCAACGTTCGCATGATTGACCAGGGTTCTTCCGAATTAAATATCATCATCGGTGTTGCAAATGAAGATTTCGAAAATGCAATCAAATCGATTTATGATATCTTTGTAGAGACTAAATTATAAAATGAAACAGGAACAGTTAAGCGCTTTCTTTCATATTTTATATGGAAGGGAGCGTTTTTTTATGGATAGGCATACAATTGTACTTACGGCAGATGAAAGACAGGAAAAGTTGGTTGCTCTTTTAGAAGACGAAAAAGAACTTTGTGAAAAGGTATATGTTTTGCCGATACCTGTGACAAAGTTGGATGGAAATCCAGTTGTTAAAGAAAATTTAAAACAAGAATTAATAAGAAATAGAAAAAAGCAAGGCACAAGCATAAAAGTTTTTGGTGGTGTCATTGATGCAGAGTGGAAAACTTTTTTGGAAGGGCTTGAGATTCCGTATTGGGATTTTATGAAATTGCCCGAGGTGGTCGAAGGAAATGCATGGATTACTGCTGAGGCGACAGTTGCTGAAGTATTGCAATTGTCCGATTATTCAATTAATGGGCAGAAAATCGTGGTAACGGGCTACGGATGCTGTGGTGAGAAAATTGCTAAAATGTTTTATAAACTTGGTGCAGAGGTTATAGTAGCGGCACGTAGAGCTTCGGTTCGGGAAGAGATTCAAAAAGATGGATTCCAGGCAATCGATTTTGAAGATTTGGCAAGCAGTCTTTTGGATGTTTCGACGGTCATCAACACAGTGCCAGCTATGGTATTGACGGAGGACTGTATTCGATGTATGCCGAGAGGGGCTCTTATTTTGGATATTGCATCTAAGCCGGGAGGAACGGACTTTGAAGCTGCAAAAAAATATGGAGTTGTTGCAAAGTTGGCTTTGGGTTTGCCGGGAATATATTCGACTTCTAGCAGTGCATTACTTTTAAAAAATGCCATATCAAAATATGCTCCTGTGAAAGAAAGTAATAGCGAGGAAAAGTTATGGATTTTTCAAATTGTCATATAGGATATGGAATTACAGGTTCCTTTTGTACCTTCGCAAGTGCGAGAAAGGCGGTAGTAAAGTTAAAAACAATGGGGGCTGAAATAACGCCGATTTTCTCTTACCAGACGCAGAATACAGATACAAGATTTGGAAGTGCAAAAGAGTTTGTGCAAGGTATTTGTGAAATTACAGAAAGTGAAGGGATAAGAACTATAGTGGAAGCAGAACCGATTGGCCCAAACAATTATCTGGATGTAATGGTAATTGCACCCTGTACAGGAAATACTGCAGCAAAGCTATGTAACGGAATAGTAGATACACCTGTGCTTATGGCTGCCAAGGCGCATATGCGAAATGGAAAACCATTGGTAATTGCGATTTCTACCAATGATGCGCTAGGGATGAATTTTAAGACCATAGGACAGCTTATGAATATGAAAAATATATTCTTTGTGCCATTTAGTCAGGATAATCCAAAGGGGAAACCGAATTCTATGATAGCAGACCTGGAATTGCTTCCAGATACGATAGACATGGCTCTAAAAGGAAAACAAATACAACCAATTGTAAAATAAAACCGCGCACAAGGCGCGGTTTTTTAAATTTTGATTTTGATTTTATAGGTTTCTAACCAGTGCAAAATTTGTAAATAGTATGCCACTAGCTGTGGGCCTGCCATGAGCTGACCGTACCAAGGCTTGCCAAGATCTTTGGCCTGACGGCAAAAGATTTCTGCTTTGTTTTTGTCTACAAAAGCGTGAAGTGGACAGTCTGGGCTTGCTAATGCATTTAGGAGTTCTTGGTTGATAAGGGCTTCATATCCAGGGTCATAGGTTTTTGGATAAGGGCTTTTCTTTCGAGTTCGAATGTCTTCTGGTAATAGCCCTGTTGCATATTCGCGTAATAGGTGCTTTCGCTCGCCGTTTTTTGCTTTCATGTCAAAGGGAACATTAAACAGGTATTCGGTCAATTCCTGATGTGCAAAAGGAACACGAGCGTCCATGCTGTTGATGGCAGTGGCACGTTCGCCGCGGTTTACTAATGTTTGCATGAAATAACGTATGGTTAAATAAAAGGTTTTGTGATGGAGAAGGTCTTGTGGTGTGTTTTCTCCATCAATTCCGATGTCTTTACAAGTGTCCATATAAGCCATATGAGAACATATGGAGAGTTCTTGGTTTGTGATTAGATCTTCATTTAATAACAATGTGCGAGGCGATACATCTGCGGACCAAGGGAAGGAAGCAGAGTTTGTATTGTTATGATACCAAGGATATCCACAGAAAATTTCGTCCGCACATTCACCAGTGAATACAATTTTGTGTTGCTTTCCAGCTTGTTCGCAAAAATACAGGTAAGAGGAATCTACGTCTGCCATAGTAGGAAGATCGTGTGCCAGAACGGATTTTCTTAAATAGTCGACCTGAGTCTGATTGTCGCAATTATATACGACATGTTTGGTTTCGAGGTAATTTGCCATCTGCTGTACATAGGGGGCGTCTAGGGCTGGTTGAAAAGCATTGGACTTAAAATGTTGTCTGCTGTTATCGAATTCAAGAGAGTAGGTTGCCAAAGGGGTGTCTTGTGCCTTGGCTAATTTCGCGCTTATAATAGAAGAGTCTAAGCCACCAGAGAGGAAACTACTAATTGGCATTACTGCACTTTTTAAAGAGTCAATTGATTGATTTAATAAATAATGAATCTGTTCCTTGGTATCTTCATAGCTATCTGTGTGCTCTCTGATTTCAAAAGAATGATAACGAAACTCATGAATTCCTTCTTTATTATATGTAACGATATATCCTGGTTTTACTTCTGAAATATTTTTGAAAATGGCACTTCCGGGCTTGCGAGCTGGTCCAAGACTAAGGAGTTCAATGAGGCCCTCTCTGTCTAGAATGGCTTCAATTCCCGGGTATTGAAACAGGCCCTTGATTTCAGATGAAAAAACAAGAGTTTGCTCTTTTTCTGTATAAAAAAGAGGGCGAAGACCGAGTGGGTCACGGAATAAGTATAAAATTTTTTCGTTCTGATTATATATTGCCATGGCAAAGGCGCCACGTACTTGTTTTATAAAATCAGGTCCCTTTGTTAAAAACGAAAACAGAAGAAGTTCTTCTAAGGACATTTCTTTGGTGGAGATATGTTGCACTTCTAATTCCATTGCCAGATTTTCGGTATTACTAATAAACCCATCAAAAAGAAGTGTGTAGGTGTTGTTTTTATAGTTAAGGGTTACAGGTTGAGTTTGATGGGAAAAGGTTCCGGGAATGTAGCCAGCAAGAAGGAAGTTCTGGCTAAAAGCCCCTTGAGGAAAATAGTAATAGGATTGTTCGTCGGGGCCGCGATGAATCAAAGCTTTTGACATATTGTGAATGGTTTTGATACAAAATTCATTTTCTTTAGAAAAAAGATTATTTGGTTGAAAAAAACCTGCGATACTGCTCATAAAAAACTCCTTAATATATTTCTTAAGAAGTTTATGAGCAAAATGTTATTTCCATGACAACCAAAACAGTCCCAAATACAAATTTGTGGGCAGCTTTTTATTTTGAATTTTTGAGAATTATGTCACGTGATAAATGGGCTGTAAATTCTTCTCAATAAGGAAATCGAAATTTTCTAAAAAACACACTTCTTGCTCTTTTGATGATTCATGTCTGGCAAAAGGTTTTACAATTTGCATCGGTTTGTCCGTGTGCATAAAGACACCTTCATGATGATTTCTTAGTTTCTCTTATGTGGACAGGATTATAAAATGTCATATGCCATGCAAATGTTTGAGCACCGCACTTGTGCGAGTTTTTGCATGGCATATGTAATATCAACTTTGTAATACTGTCCACATTAGAGAAACTTGAAATTGAAATAGGTGTCTGTTGCGCACTGGACAAATCCGATACAAATAGTAAAAGCGTTGCCAGACACGAACTTTAAGCAAGAAGTGTGCTTTAAGAAAATGAACGATTTCCTTCTAATGTTCAGAATTTTTCAGCCCATTTATCATGTAACATATCTTCTCAATAACAAGAAAAAAGCTGCCCACAAATTTGTATTTGGGACAGCTTTGGTTGTCTAGCTTTATGCATTTGCTGCATTGTATGCTTCACGAACGGCTTTTGCTAACTGATCGCCACAAGAAGTGTTTTTGAATCCGCATTTGATTCCGCCGATTCTTTTTTCAACTTCTTCAACTGTAAGACCTTCTACAAGGGCAGGAATTGCCTGAAGGTTGCCATGGCAGCCGCCTGTAAATTTTACATTGTGTACGATGTTGCCTTCTAATTCGAGTTCGATTTTTGTAGAGCATGTGCCCTTTGTTTTATATACGTATGACATAAATACATCTCCTTTTTATTTTATCAAGTTTGTCTATTATAACATCTTCATAAAAAGTTTACAAATCGTTTACCTATTTTTATTGAGAAAAATAATGGAAAGTGTTACAATATCGTGAGAATTTGCGTAAAAGGAGTACGAAATGGGTATTTTTGATAAAATTTTTGGAACTCATAGTGAAAGAGAATTAAAAAGAATCTATCCAATCGTGGATCAGGTAGAAGCCTTAAGAGATTCCATGATGGCTCTTTCTGATAGTGAGTTAAAAGCTAAGACAAAGGAGTTTAAGGACCGTCTTGCAAATGGTGAAACCATGGACGATATCCTTCCTGAAGCATATGCAGTTGTAAGAGAAGCTGCTCGTCGTGTGCTTGGCATGGAACACTACAGAGTACAGATTATCGGTGGTATTGTTCTTCATCAGGGACGTATCGCAGAAATGAGAACTGGTGAAGGTAAGACACTTGTTTCTACACTTCCAGCTTATTTAAATGCATTGGAAGGGAAAGGTGTACACGTTGTTACTGTAAATGATTACCTTGCAAAGCGTGACGCGGAATGGATGGGCCAGGTTCATGAATTCTTAGGGCTTAAGGTTGGTGTTGTATTAAACAGCATGAACAATGACGAACGTCGTGAAGCTTATAAATGTGATATCACCTATGTTACAAACAATGAGTTAGGTTTTGACTACTTAAGAGATAACATGGTTATTTATAAAGAACAGTTAGTTCTTCGCAATCTTCATTATGCGATTGTCGACGAAGTAGACTCTGTTCTTATCGACGAAGCTAGAACACCACTCATTATTTCGGGACAGAGTGGAAAATCTACGAAGCTATACGAAGCTTGTGATGTTTTGGCAAGACAGCTTCGCCGTGGTCAGGACGTAGAAGATTATTCTAAGATGGATGCTATCATGGGTATCGAACAGCAGGAAGATGGCGACTTCGTTGTAAATGAAAAAGATAAGGTAGTAAACCTGACTGAGCAGGGTGTTTCCAGGGTAGAGCAGTTCTTCCATATTGAAAACCTTGCAGATCCAGAAAACTTAGAAATTCAGCATAACATTATTCTTGCGCTTCGTGCACACAACCTTATGCACAGAGATCAGGATTATGTAGTAAAAGATGATCAGGTTATGATCGTAGATGAATTTACTGGACGTATTATGCCAGGTCGTCGTTATTCAGATGGTTTGCATCAGGCAATTGAAGCGAAGGAACACGTAAAAGTAAAACGTGAAAGTAAGACACTTGCTACCATTACATTCCAGAACTTCTTCAATAAATTCAATAAAAAAGCAGGTATGACAGGTACTGCTCTTACAGAAGAAAAAGAATTTCGTGATATCTACGGAATGGACGTTATTGAAATTCCAACTAACCGTCCAGTTGCTCGTGTGGACCACGAAGATGCGGTTTATAAGACACAGAAAGAAAAATTCTGGGCAGTAGTGCAGGAAGTAAAAGAGGCACATGCAAAGAAACAGCCAGTACTTGTAGGTACTATTACTATCGAGACTTCAGAATTAGTAAGTAAATTATTGAAACGTGAAGGTATTCCACATACAGTACTTAACGCGAAGTTCCATGAAATGGAAGCGGAAATCGTAGCACAGGCTGGTGTTGCAGGTGCAGTTACTATCGCCACCAACATGGCTGGTCGTGGTACTGACATTAAACTTGATGAGGAAGCAAAAGCTGCTGGTGGTCTTAAGATTATCGGTACAGAGCGTCATGAATCAAGACGTATCGATAACCAGCTTCGTGGCCGTTCTGGACGTCAGGGTGACCCAGGTGAATCAAAATTCTACATCTCGTTAGAAGATGATTTGATGCGTTTGTTCGGTTCTGACCGTTTGATGGAAATTTTCAATACTTTGGGTGTTCCAGAAAACGAAGAAATTCAGCATAACATGCTTACAAATGCAATTGAAAAAGCACAGCAGAAGATTGAGAGCAACAACTTTGGTATTCGTAAAAACCTCTTAGAATACGATCAGGTAAATAATGACCAGAGAGAAATTATCTATGCAGAAAGACTTCGTGTGTTAAATGGTGA
>JAZKYR010000124.1:0-14842 GCA_045612245.1 Agathobacter sp. | reverse complement strand
ACGATTGATGGATGGTTGTAGTTCTGAGTAATAAGTTCTTTCATCTGAGAAATTGTATTTTCTCTACCGTTTGGCATATGGTTTGAAATATATGGGATTTCAGCCCAGATTACCTGTCCTCTTTCATCACAGAGATCATAGAAGTACTGATCATGCTGATAATGAGCAAGACGGATAGTAGTAGCACCTACTTCACAGATAAGGTCCATATCTTCGTCATGGTGTTCTGGAAGGAGTGCATTACCGATTCCCCATCTATCCTGGTGACGAGATACACCACGAAGTGGATATTCTTCGCCGTTTAAGATAAATCCTCTGTTAGGATCGATTTCGTATGTACGGCAACCGAAACGTGTAGATACGTTGTCGAGTACATTTTCGCCATCTACTAAGCATACTTCTGCTGTGTAAAGATATGGATCTTTACGTCCATGCCAACGATGTACGTTTGCGATACGGAAAGTAACGCTTGTTTCATCAGCAGCTACTTTGTCAGCTGCTACTACGTTGCCTTCTTTATCTTTTAATGTGTACATAAGTTCCTGGCCAGCTTTTGCATTTGTTAAATAAACATCTACTTTAACTGTAGCATCGTTACCATCAATTTCTGGAGTAACAGCGATACCAGGGCCACCATAGTAGTCAAGGTCGAAGTGAGATTCGCTAACTGCTACGATGTTTACGTTACGATAGAGACCGCCATAGAATGTGAAGTCAGCCATCTGTGGATAAACGGTATCGTTTGGAGCGTTGTCAACTTCCACTACGATAAATGTTTTATCTGTTAATTTGTCTGTTACGTTTACTCTCCATGTAGAGTATCCGCCGTGGTGTACAGCAACTTCTTCACCGTTGATATAAACTTTAGCAGAAGAGTTTGCACCGTTGAATTCTAAGTAATACTGATCAGCTACTGGTAAATCAGCTTTTTCGATTTCTTTTGCATAGTAAGCTGTTCCGCGGTAAAGGTCATTTCCGCCGTCCTGACCATCGATGTCATTCCATGTGTGTGGTAATGTAACCCAGTACCATTTTTCAGGCATTGTTTTTGGTGCTTCAGAAGCATCTTTTGTGAATGCCCATTTTGTGTTGAGATTGTAAATCTGTCTCATTTGGTAAAAATCCTCCTTTTCTTTTCTTTACCTAAACTAGTGTCAAGGTGTCACATAGTGACGCTATTTTTATTATAGCTTTTTACTCGGCTAAGGTCAACAGATTGTATGCAATGCGAAATAAAAAATTACTATACGAATAAGGAAAAATCTGTTATAATCAGGGTAGCGTGCAGAAGTATGCTTATAACGGAGGAAAATGAGAAATGAAATACGATTTTACTACTATTATGAATCGTGGTGGTAGAAATACTATGGCTGTAGATGGTTATGGTATGTTGGCACAGGGAATTGATATTCGTGAAGATGTAGATATTATCCCTATGTGGGTTGCAGATATGAGTTTTGCGACAGTTCCTACTGTTCCACAGCAGATTATTGAAAGAGTAAATCATCCAGAATATGGATATTTTATAACGCCAGACGAATATTATAATTCTATTATCGACTGGCATGAGAAACGAAATGGCGTAACAGGTCTTACAAGAGAATGTATCGAATACGAAAACAGTGTATTAGGAGGTGTGACTTCAGCACTCAATGTACTCTGTTCAAAAGGTGATAAAATTTTGATTCATAAGCCTACTTACATTGGCTTTACACTTACTTTGAAGAACAACGGTTATGACGCTATCCACAGTGAACTTGTGAAAGATGAAAATGGTGTATACCGTATGGATTTTGAAGATATGGAAAAGAAGATTGTGGAACATGATATCCATACCACTATTTTCTGTTCACCTCACAACCCAACTGGACGTGTGTGGGAACGCTGGGAATTGGAAAAAGCAATGGAAATTTTCAAAAAGCATGATGTAATGGTTGTATGTGATGAGATTTGGTCGGACCTTATTTTAGGTGACTACAAACATATTCCATTACAGTCTATTAGCGAAGATGCAAAGATGCGTGTTATCGCAGAATATGCACCATCGAAGACCTTCAACTTAGCAGGTTTGGTAGGTAGTTATCATATTATTTACAATAAGTATTTACGCGACCGTGTAAGAAAAGAGTCTTCTTTGTGTCATTATAATACAGCAAATCTTTTATCAGTACATGCGCTTATTGGTGCGTACAAGCCAGAAGGTCATGAATGGGTAGGAGAGCTTTGTCAGGTTCTTACGGAAAATGTGAACTATGCCTGTGATTTCTTTGCGAATGAATTTGAAGGTATTAAAATTTCAAGACCAGAAGGTACATACATGATTTTCCCAGATTTTTCAGAATGGCTTGAAAAACATGGTAGAACAAGTGACGAAGTATATGCTGCAGGTATTAAAGAAGGTGTTATCTGGCAGCCAGGTGCAGCATTTAACGATCCAAACTGTATGCGTATGAATTTGGCTCTTCCACATAGCAAATTAGTGGAAGCGTTGAATCGATTAAAAGAAGCGATTAAGGGCTTAGAATAAGCCTTGAGATAAAATGGAGGACATTATGGCAAACGAAGAAATTTTAAAAAACGAAGAAGTAGTAAATGAGGAAGATTTAGTAGAATACGATACTTTTACTTATGAATTAAACGGTAAAGTAATGGAGTGGGCTATCGTAGAAGAGTTTCCATTTGAAGATAAGACATATATTATCTGTCAGGAAGTTCTTGGAGATACTTTAAGTGACGAAGGCTTATATTTATTTGAAGGTATTTCTGAAGGTGAAGAAATTACAGTGAAGAATATCGATTCAGAAGAAGAATACAACCGTGTAGTAGATGCATACTGTGCATACTGCGAGGCGGATGAATAAGAAGTTTATTAACTTAACATATTTAAAAGGGGGTAAAACCAATGGTTGATTTGAAAGCAAAACCATACAACTTGTCAGAAGAAGACATTAAATGGGTAGAAGAAACTATCGCGTCTTTATCTGACGAAGAAAAAGTTGGACAGTTATTTTTCCAGCTTACACAGTCTAAAGAAGAAGACTACATCAAGGATTTACTTGGAAAGTATCACTTAGGTGGATTACGTTATAATCCAGGTCGTCCAGATGAATTACAGAATCAGAACCGTTATATCCAGAAATATTCTAAGGTTCCTGCATTTATTGCATGTAACACAGAAAAAGGTGGCGACGGTGCTACACCTGGCGGAACAGAAATCGCTGCAGGTATCAAAATTGGTGCTACAAGAAATAAAGAATATGCACGTGCATTAGGTAAAATGGCTAACGAAGAAGCGAAACTTATCGGATGTAACATGGCATTTGCTCCAGTAGTAGATATCGCTTATAACTGGCAGAATACAGAAATCATTAGCCGTGCATTCGGTAATGATCCAAAACGTGTTGCTGAAATGGGTGTTCAGTACATGGAAGGTGCTCATGAATTAGGTGGCTTCGCATGTGCTGCTAAACATTATCCAGGTAATGGTCTTGATTTCAGAGATGCTCATCTTTCAAACAACATCAATGATATGTCTGTAGAAGAATGGGATGCTTCTTATGGATATGTATACAAAGAACTCATCGATGCTGGTCTTGATGCTATCATGGGTGGACACATTATGATGCCTACTTATAACAGAGCTCTTAATCCAGAAATCAAAGATGATGAAATGATGCCAGCTACATTATCATACGACCTTATGACAAAACTTCTTCGTGATAAATTAGGTTTCAATGGTATGGTAGTTACAGATGCTTCTCACATGGTAGGTATGACAGACCGTATGAAACGTGCGGACATGCTTCCACTTGCAATCAATGCTGGTTGTGATATGTTCTTATTCTTCAATGATCCAGAAGAAGACTTCACAACAATGTGTAATGCATACAAGAACGGAATCATTTCTGAAGAAAGAATGACAGAAGCTCTTACAAGAATCATCGGCTTAAAAGCTAAGATGGGTCTTCATAAGATGGATAAAGAAGCTATGGTTCCAGGACCAGAAGCATTAGCAGGTCTTGGTGCTCAGCAGTACAAAGATATGCAGAAAGCAATTGCTGAAGATGCTATCACACTTGTAAAATACAAAGACGCTGATGTATTACCAATCACTCCAGAAAAATATAAGAGAATCATGATTGTAAACATCAAACCAGCTCCAGGACCAATGGATTCTATTATGAAGCTTATGGGATTTGGCGGTGGCCCAAGTGCGGCAGACAAACTCAAAGATCGTCTTGTTGCAAAAGGATTTGATGCATTCGTATATGAAAGTCCAATCGACGCTATGGCTAAGAAAGCTGCAGCAGGCGAAAAAGTTTCAATTGATATGTACTTTGCAGGAAAGAACGCTATCGCAGACTTCGTATCTGGACAGGACTTAGTTCTTACAGTATGTGACGTTCCTGGCGGTAGACCAGCGTTTGGTATGTCTAAGGGTGGCGGAGAAATTCCTTGGTACGTATTCGAGCTTCCAGTAGTAGTTATCGGTACAGGCGCTCCTACAATGCTTGCAGATATGCCACAGGCTCGTACTTATATCAACACATATGACAAATTAGATTCTACACTTGACTCATTAGTTGAAAAACTTATGGCAGGTCCAGATGCTTTCAAAGGACAGGATCCTATCGATAGCTTCTGTGGACTCTTTGACGCTAGATTATAAGCAGCGTAGAACAATGAAAAAGAATGGTTGCAAGCTTGCTTGCAAACCATTCTTTTTTGTTGGTCGTATTCGGCGCTAAGCCGAACAGCGAGCATAGTAGTCGCGGTGAAACGCCGTAACGTGAGCTGACGCTCTGCTTATAATCGTATTTTTAATTATCCTTCTTCACAAACGAAGCCCTTTTCACAGCTTCTTCTCCATATCGACCTCTTATCTTATCAATTGCTGCATCCAGTTTTGATAATTTTTCCACATTTTGAGTTTCAAATAAAGAATATTGGCGCGTAGCCTCTAAGGTGGCACGACTAGTCGAAACCCCTAAAAGTCGAATCGGACAGCCATTCCATAACTGGTCAAATAGTGTACAGACGTGATAGTAGATTTCGTTTGTTACATTTGTGGCAGAATCCAGAGTAGTCTGTCTGGAACTATGCCGGAATTCATTATCTACAAAGTATACGGAAACGACCGAAATGTAAGATTTGTCTGCTCTTACACGGGCTGCGACGGTTTCTGTCAGAGATAAAAGGATTTCTTTTGCAAGTGCGGCATCTGTAACATCAAATGCGAGCGTAGTTTCGTTGCTATAGCCTTTATTGGCTGGTTTGCGCGTGTGGTTGGCTACATCATCCATGCTATCGCCAATTCCATTGGCAAATTCCCAGATTACGGAGCCATGCCCTTTTAGATTATCAACGATTACTTTTTTGTCTGTTTTTGCTAAGTCTCCAATAGTAAAAATTCCAAGAGCGTGTAGACGTTTCGTGGTTTGACGTCCTACGAAGAATAGTTCGGAAACAGGTAGAGGCCACATTTTAGCAGGGACTTCCTCTGGAAAGAGCGTGTGTACACGGTTTGGTTTTTGGAAATCGGAAGCCATTTTTGCTAGTAATTTATTAGTAGAAACTCCGACATTTACAGTAAAACCGAGTTCTTCATAAATACGGTCTTTAATTTTGTGGGCAAGTTCGATAGGTGGTCCAAAGAGCTTTTCTGTTCCGGTCATATCTAAAAAAGATTCATCAATTGAGTATTGTTCAATATCAGGAGTATAATTCTCTAATATTTTCATCATAGCCTTGGAATACTTAACATAGATAGGAAAGTTAGAAGGAACTGTTCTAAGTCCGGGGCATTTCCGGCGGGCATCTACGAGAGGTTCTCCAGTAACAACTCCATACTTCTTGGCAGCTTCTGATTTCGCCAGTACTATGCCGTGGCGAGATTCCTCTGAGCCCCCGACCACACATGGGATTTTGCGTAAATCCTCTGTTTCACCGAGTTCGCGAATTCGATATGCAGCTTCCCAGGAAAGAAAAGCACTATTTACATCAATGTGAAAAATGATTCGTTCCATAAATTATCCTCTTGCGAACGTCTGTTCGATAGTATATAATAAGTATAACAAAAATAAATTTGAAAGTAAAGTGGTTGAAGAGGCAATTTATGAGTCAGTTAAAAAAGAGACGTAATCAAAAAAGAAAGCAGAAGTTATTATTGGCATGGTGTATTTCGCTAATGATACTATTTGGCGTTGTTAGTGTAGCCTGTATTTGGAAATATGCACAATTGGACAATGTAGCTGGAACCGACACTCAGATGACAGAAGAGAAAGCAGAAGCATCAGAAACGGAGTCCGTTGTAGAAGAGGAAGTAGAGTCTGAGACGGAAGAAGAGGTGACAATATCAGATTTTTCCATGTTCTTTACTGGGGATGTGATGCTAGGCGGTTGCCAGGGTGTATATGATCAAAAGGGGATAAACGGAATTCTTTCTTCCTATCTTCAGCAGGAGATGGTGAGTGCGGATATGACTATGATTAACAATGAGTTTCCGTTTTCGACCAGAGGAGAGAAGATGCCTGATAAACAGTATACTTTCCGAGTAGATCCATCTTATGTAAGTGCTTTGCAGGATATGGGCGTGGATGTCGCAAGTCTGGCGAATAATCATGCGCTTGATTTTGGTGCAGATGCATTGTTGGATACTTTTACGACCTTAGATAATGCTGGAATTTCCTATGTTGGAGCAGGAGAGACGAAGGAAAGAGCAGAGGAAGCTACTTTCATAGAAGCAGGAGGAAGAACGGTAGGTGTACTTTCTGCATCAAGAGTAATTCCGGTATATGAATGGAATGTTGAAGCTCGTCAACCAGGTTTGTTTTGTACCTATGATAGTACTCGTTTAGTGCAGAGAATCAAAGAAATTGAAGAACAGTGTGAGTATGTAGTTGTTTTTGTACATTGGGGACTTGAGAAAAAGGCCTACCCAGAGGAGTATCAGCGTGCGCTCGCGAAACAGTATATTGATGCGGGGGCTGATCTGGTAGTGGGAAATCATTCTCATGTACCTCAGGGAATAGAGTATTATAAAGGTGTTCCAATCGTATATTGTTTGGGCAACTATATTTTTAATGTAAATATGGTTGATACGTATGCTTTAAAGGTGAATTGGGATGCTTCAGGAAATACTTCTTTAAAGGTAATACCGGTAGATACTAAGAATTATTTTACTGGAGAGCTATCTGGAGAAGAAGCACAGGCTTTTTATGACTATTTAGAAGGTATATCGCTTGACGTATCAATTGATGAAGAGGGAAATGTAGTGCAGATAGGGGAAGGTGCTTAAGTTGCAAAAAGAGAGAATGTATATCTGTATAGATTTAAAATCCTTTTATGCATCGGTCGAGTGTGTGGATAGAGGCTTGGATCCTATGACTAGTAATCTAGTAGTGGCGGATCCGGAACGTACACAGAAGACGATTTGTCTTGCCATATCTCCAGGGATGAAGAAGCTTGGAATTAAGAATCGTTGCAGGGTGTTTGAGATTCCAGAGAATCTGGAATATATCATGGCGCCTCCGCGAATGCAGCGTTATATAGATGTGTCTGCAGATATATATGCGATTTATCTTAAGTATATCGCAAAGGAAGATATTTATGTGTATTCTATAGATGAAGTTTTTATGGATCTGACAGATTATCTTTTGATGTATCAGATGAGTGCACCACAGTTGGCCAATATGATTATGGAAGATGTATATAAGAGTACTGGGATTACAGCGACTTGTGGAATTGGAACGAATTTGTATTTGGCGAAGGTAGCTCTGGATATCTCTGCAAAACATGTAAAAGGAAATACTGCTTTTTTAAATGAAGAGATGTATCAGAAAAATCTATGGAATCATAGACCGCTTACCGATTTTTGGCGTGTGGGACCTGGGATTTCCAAGCGATTAGAACGACATGGTATTTATACTATGAAGGACATCGCAATGGCAAAAGAGGATATGTTATATAGCTTGATTGGAGTAGATGCAGAGCTTTTAATTGACCATGCTTGGGGACGAGAACCTATAACGATAGCAGAGATTAAGGCCTATAAGCCTAAGACGAATTGTTTAACGAGCGGACAGGTGCTTTGTAGTGAGAGAAGTCACGAAGAAGGAAAGCTTGTCGTAAAAGAAATGGTAGACATGCTGTGTCTGGAGTTGGTGGATAAAGGTCTTGTGACGGATTCTATTTCGATTCAGGTTGGGTTTGAAAATAGATTAGAACTTCCTCCTGCGAGGGGTACGATTACCCTTCCGGTTACTACTAGTTCTGCAAAGACAATGTTGCCATATATAGAACAGCTATACGAGCGTATTATTCCACCAGACAGAGGTGTTCGTCGAGTAAATATGACCTTTAATCATGTAGTAGATGAGAGCTATCAGCAGTATGATTTATTTGTTGATCCTGTGGAATTGGAGCGAGAAAGAAAGATTCAGCATGCTATGATAGATATTAAAAAGAAATTCGGCAAAAATGCGATTCTTAAGGGAATGAATCTCGAAGAAGGAGCTACTATGAGAATGCGTAATCAACAGATTGGTGGACATAGCAGTGGAAATGGAGAAGTTGAGAAAACCGTTTATGTAAATGGTCCAAACGGAGTCAAGATAGCAAAGGAGTAAGATGGAAAATAGGGCTAAGCAGTTTATGCCTTTTGCAGCCGTAAAAGGATATGAAGAAGCACTTCGGGCAAAAGAGAAAATCGTAGTGGAAAAAATCGAGCTAACAGATGAAAAGAAAGCAGAATTAGATTTCAAGCTTCAGCAGATAAATAAGAATGATATTATAACTGTTGTTTATTTTTATAAGGACGAGTATATCAAGCTGGAAGGGATGGTTTCGAGGCTGGATGTAGATGCAAAGGTGCTTAAAATAGTGAATACCAAAATACCTTTTGGAGATATTTATGAACTATCCGGACAAATGATAGATAGCGACGAAATGGGATTTGCTTAAACACATATTTCAGAGTATAATAAGTGTGTTAAAAACAAATAAGCAAAGAGGTAGAAGATGAACAAAAGAGATTATCGTTTTGCGAAAATAGAAGAGCAGGTACGAAAAATAAATAGATTTTTATGTATCAGTACAGCAATCTTAAATGTAATCAGTTTTATTATTATATTTGTCTCTTATATGAGAGGATACAGAAGCGAACTGTACACATTTGGCTTGCTTGCCATTATGATTATTACATCTATTGGAGGTTTTATCATTTACAAGAAAAACAGAGATAGTGTTTTCTTGCGATATTTTATGTTGGCAGGGCTAATGATTATTATGGCTTTGTTGGTTTATGGATTTAACTCTTATTACATGAGAGTATTATCTGCAATACCACTTATGGGCTGTGTGCTCTTCTTTGATACAAAGTTTGCAAAAATATCAGGCGTTGTTGTTACGATAGAGAACTTTGGAATTACTTTGTTCAGAGAATTGGTTTTACATGATTATAAAAACGAACAGTTTATGGATAATATTACTATTTCAGTAGTAATTATGGTGTTGGTATTTGTATTATGGTACATTACTAGCGTTGGAAAAAGTTTTAATGCGGATTCTATAGATAAAGCGAAACATGAAGCTGATTTACAGCAGGAAATGATGAGAGATGTGCTTCAGATTGCAGAAGAAGTTCGTGTAGGAACAGAAAATGCGATGGGACTAATGAATGATTTGCAGAAGTCTTCAGAAATTGTTAGTACTTCAGTGGAAGGTATTAGTGCAAGCACTTCACTTACTGCAGAAAATATCGAAAATCAAAGTTTGATGACTCATAATATTCAGGATAATTTGGAAAAAACCGTTGACCGTGCAGAAAATATGGTTCGCGTGGCAAATCGTTCGAATGAATTGAATGCCGAAAATATGAAGAGAATTGAAAGATTGAGTGAAGAATCGAAGGTACTCGCAGAGACGAACGAGGTTGTAGCTGCTTCTATGGATCAGCTTCAGCATAATGTAAACAATGTAAAAGAAATTACAAAGACTATTTTTGATATTTCATCTCAGACGAATCTTTTGGCTTTGAATGCCTCTATTGAGAGTGCACGTGCAGGAGAAGCAGGAAGAGGATTTGCTGTCGTAGCAGATGAAATTAGAGCGCTATCTGAGAGAACGCGTCAGGAAACAGAAAATATTACACAAATTCTTGGTGCCTTAGAAGAAAACGCCAACCAAACAGCAAGAGCGGTAGAGCGTTCGCTGGAAGTAGGAAACGTGCAAGAGGAAATGATTTCGGAAGTAGCCGGACAGTTTGAAGAAATGAATGCCAATGTGAGCGAGCTGGCAGCAGATGTGGATGAAATAGAGCGAATGTTGGAACACTTATCAAAAGCAAATACTGAAATCGTAGCACATATTACTCAGCTTTCAGCTACGACAGAAGAAGTTACGGCTTCTGCTCAGCAGTCTTCGGAGCTTACAGAAGAAAACTATAGAAATTCCAAAGATGCAAGAGATATTTTAGATGGTATTATAGAAGTATCACATAAAATGGATAAATATATAGGATAATTACATAGAATAAAAACTCAGGCAGATATGCCTGAGTTTTTTGAGTTTATAATAGTTTAATTCCGTTTATTTCACACTGTTCAATGATGTCTTCTGGCCAGAGAGAACTCTGAACTTCACCTATATGGGCTTTGCGAAGGAAGAACATACACATACGAGACTGACCGATACCACCGCCGATAGTGTAAGGTAATTCATCTTTAAGAACAGCTTTATGGAATGGGAGATTAGAACGCTCCATGCAATCTGCTTTTTCCAATTGTTCCATAAGTGCTTTTCTATCTACACGAATACCCATAGAAGAAAGCTCTAATGCGATATCTAGTACAGGATAATACACGATAATATCTGCATTTAATGACCAATCGTCATAGTCAGGTGCTCGGCCATCGTGAGGCTCACCGTTTTCCAATTTATCACCGATTTGCATAAGACATACAGCCCCTTTTTCTTTAGTGATTAGGTATTCTCTTTCTTTTCCTGTTTTATCTGGATACATTTCCAAAAGCTCCTGAGAAGTGATAAAAAAGATATCTTTTGGCAAAATCAGGTCAATATAGTCATATTGAATAGCCATAAATTGCTCGGTTTTTCTTAAGCACTTATAAATCGTGCGAACGGTATCTTTTAAATACTCAAGGTTTCGGTCTTCTTTGGAGATAACCTTTTCCCAATCCCACTGGTCGACAAAGATAGAGTGAATATTATCAGTATCTTCATCGCGACGAATCGCATTCATGTCCGTATAAATACCTTCGCCTAATGTAAATCCATACTTTTTCAAAGCATAGCGTTTCCATTTTGCAAGCGAGTGGACAACTTCTGCTGGTTTGTCGTTTTGCTCCTTGATGCCAAAAGAAACAGGACGCTCATAACCATTTAAGTTATCGTTCAAACCTGCAGTCGGATCAACGAATAGCGGAGCAGACACTCGAGCTAATCGAAGTCTTTGAGATAAAAGTCCTTGAAAGAAGTCTTTGATTGTTTTTATTGCAATCTGAGTATCGTGTAAGTCGAGCTCGGATTCGTAATTTTTTGGAATTAATAAACGTTCCATACCTATTACCTCGTTATAAAAAGATATTCTCATTATACACTAGAGTTATAGAAATTCAAGGAATTTTGACTGGCGTAAATATATGCATTTTTTATGGCTTATATAACCAGGCTGTTGCATTGTATAAAACTTAAAAAATACAAAAAATCAGCATTTGTTTCTTTATGAAAATAGGATTTTATAGTATAATAGATAAAACTATGTATTATAAAACTTGGAGGATTGGAATGGGGGATACAAAGGAGCAAAAGTTTCGCTACAACATAGAAGCGAATCGAGTTGCATATTTGAATAAAATCTATATGCTTGCAACCTGCATGATGTGGGTATTGTTTTTGCTATACTCATGGCTAAAGCTTAGTTGGAAAGTGATAAATCCACTTGTAGTTTATGCAAATACTGCGCTGGTTGTAGCTATCGTGATTGTCAATTTTATTACCTTCTTCAAAGACAAAGGAAGTAAGAAGGTATATCGAATGGTGCTAATACAGGCAGGAATAGAAACGTTGGTTATCGGTGGACTTACGGACGCGCAATTCGTTTTTTTCTGTTTGTTTGTAGTGCTTATTTTGCAAATCCCATATTATGATACAAAAACATTTCGTATAGCAGCAATTGCATATGCCCTTATTTATATAGGTGTTGCAGTAGTACAGCTTATGACAGGTAACTGTATAAATAATGTAGATTATTTTCTGCGTATGTGGTGTGCGCTTTTAGTTTTCTTTGTTTTGGAACGAGTAAGCCATGCTGCTAAGACCTTTAGTGACCATGCATTAGGAGCTGTTGCGGAACAAAATGAAAAACAGCAGGAAATGTATCATGGTATTGTCGGAGTTACGAGAAATGTGCATGATAATGCATCAGAAAGTGTTAGTGTAATTGATGAATTAGTACATGCAACAGAAAATGTTGCTTTCAATATGTCAGAAATTGCAGATGCGACGGCACTTACTGCAAGAAGTATTGAAGAACAAAATAGTATGACACAGGATATTCAGATGGCCATAGAAGAGACGGGAAATCGATCAAAAGAGATGGTAGGTATCGCTGTAGAATCGAACCTAAGTATTCATGATAATATTCAGGTTATGGATGTTCTTAAGGTACAGGCAGTCCAGATTGCAAACACTAATGATGAAGTAAATTCTTCAATGCAACGTCTACAGGAAAAGACAAAGGCAGTTTCTGAGTTTACAAACATCATTTATAATATTTCAAACCAAACTAAGATGCTTGCTTTGAATGCATCTATTGAAAGTGCCAGAGCTGGAGAAGCCGGTCGAGGATTTGCGGTAGTATCGGATCAGATTCGACAGTTGGCAGAGCAGACACGTGAGTCTACAGAGCAGATTACACGTATCGTAGAAGAATTAAATGAAAACGCAGATGAGGTTATGAGTTCTGTTCAAAAGTCTGTAGATGCGACAGAAAGCCAGAATCAGAAGATAGAAGTGGCAGCAGAAACATTTGAAAATCTGCAGAATAATATGGCGATATTAATTGCGGATATTGATGAGATTGACCAAAGAATTTTAGGCCTTACGAATTCGAATAATAAACTAGTAGATAACATTATGCAGTTGTCAGCGGCCACAGAAGAGGTGACAGCAAGTGCAGACCAGGTGCGTGAAATGAGTGAAGCTAGTTTGAGATATGCAAACACTGTAAAAGGTGCGATTGAGAAAATCGAAGATTCTTCGGAAGATTTGAAACAATATTTATAATAAAAGCCTTAGAAATAGTAAAATCTATTATATTTACTAGAAAAACATAGAGAAAAATGTTATAATTATTAAATTACATTAGATATATTTTATTTAGAAGATATATATATATATTGGGAGAGGACGACAAATATGAGAAAAACAACAACATTCATGAAAAACTGGTTATTTACAGATTTAGATGGTAGCCAGACAAAACTTGATTTGCCACACACTTGGAACGCCCTTGATGGACAAGATGGTGGTGGAGACTACAGACGTGGTACATGTACTTACGAAACAGAAGTAGCCGCACCTAAATTTGACAAGGAAAATGAAGTAGTATACTTACAGTTCCACGGAGTAAATGCTACAGCGAATGTAGTATTAAATGGAAAAGAAGTAGTGGCTCAGCACGATGGTGGTTATTCTACTTTCCGTGTAGATGTAACAGATGTTATCGAAGACATGAACAAAATCGTGGTAAAAGTTGATAACAGTGTAAATGACCGTGTATATCCACAGATGGCAGACTTTACTTTCTATGGTGGTATTTATCGTGATGTAGAATGGTTAGTTGTAAACAAGAATCATTTTGATTTAGATTATTGCGGAAGCAAAGGTTTAAAAATCACTCCAGAAGTAAAGGGTGGAAAAGCAGAAGTACGTGTTGATACATATACAAAGGCAGAAGATGTAGAAATTAAAGTAGTTCTTGCAGATGCAGATGGCAAAGAAGTTGCTGCTGGTACAGGTGCTACAGTAAACTTTGTAGTAGAGAATCCACACCTTTGGAATGGTATTGCGGATCCATATCTTTACACTGTTACAGCAACTATGTATAAAGATGGAAAAGCGGTAGACGAAGTATCTAGTGCATGTGGTATCCGTTCTATCCACTTTGATCCTAAGACAGGCTTCTATTTAAATGGAAAATCATATCCTCTTCATGGTGTATCTCGTCATCAGGACTGGAAAGCAATTGGTAATGCAATCAACCATGAAAACATGGATTTAGATATGGAACTTATCAAAGAAATCGGTGCAAATACTATCCGTCTTGCTCATTATCAGCATGATCAGTATTTCTATGATCTCTGTGATAAAGAAGGTATGATTGTTTGGGCAGAAATTCCATATATTTCACACCATATGCCAGGTGGAAATAAGAATACACATGATCAGATGGAAGAATTAATTGCTCAGAACTACAATCATCCATCTATCGTTACTTGGGGTATTTCAAATGAAATTACAATCAAGGTAACACATAAAGAAGATATGTTGAAAAACCATAGAGAATTACAGGAATTCGTACACAAGATGGATCCAACAAGACCTACAACAATGGCTTGTTACGCGATGTGTGGACCATTCAACCGTGTAACTAAGATTACAGATATCGTAGCTTGGAACCTTTACCTTGGTTGGTACGTACCATTCCTTTGGTTAAATGATTTATGGATTGGCTTCTATCACCTCATTTATCCAAACCGTTGTTTAGGATATTCAGAATATGGTGCAGAAGGTATGCCAAACTTACATGCAGAAAAACCAA
>JAZKYR010000123.1:0-1537 GCA_045612245.1 Agathobacter sp. | reverse complement strand
CCCGTTGGTAAGGTAAAGAAGATTACCTGCTAACTGTTATTTGAAGGGGGAGAAACTGTTATTTGATAGTTTCTCCCCCTTTTGATGTTAGTTTTTATACCCGCTTGAGTCTGAAAACACGATAAACTTGCATCAGAAAATTTAAAAAGAAGCGATTATGAGAACAACATCAACATCTAGTTTTGCACAGAACTTATTAAGTATGCAATCAGAACTTCGTCGATTTGCGTTGAAATTGACAGCTGATCCGGAAGATGCTAACGACTTGTTACAAGAGACGTCATTGAAGGCTTTGGATAACGAGGATAAATATACTCCGGATACGAATTTTAAAGGTTGGATGTATACGATTATGCGTAATATCTTTATTAATAATTATCGTAAGACCGTGCGTGACCAGACATTTGTTGATCAGACTGAAAACTTATACCATTTGAATCTTCCACAAGATTCTGGTTTTGAATCGACAGAAGGCAACTACGATTTGAAGGAAATCCGTAAAATCGTCCATGCGCTTCCGAAGGAATACCGGGTACCTTTCTCTATGTATGTATCTGGATTCAAGTACCGCGAAATTGCCGTGAAGTTAGGTTTGCCTATTGGAACGGTAAAAAGCCGGATTTTCTTCACTCGTCAGCGTTTGCAGAAAGACCTGAAGGATTTCCGTTGATTGACCCTCTATCTTCACAATACATAACTAGACTTTTCATCATCGCGCCGACTGTTCGTGAGAATCGTCGGCGTTCCTCTATTTTTTCTTCCAAATAATAGGGCGGAGAATGTAATAACCCACTAATGCTGCAAGTATAACACCTGTTGTATTAGCCGCTAAATCAAGCCAATCACCACCGCGATGCTCGGTGAGATAGGATTGTGCCAATTCAATACATCCACTAAATACGATTGGGAACAGAATAGCTCCGGTAAAGATTCTTTTCCAATTGATCGTTGGGTGTTTACGAAGGTATTCTATCCATTCTAGAAAACAAAGTCCGCCATACATACAGATATGCACCAGCTTGTCAATGCCTGGAATCTCTTCCATATCTGTTTGGGGTGGTTTGAAAAAAGAAAGATAGAGAATGGCAGCGATGACAATCCATGTCAACGGATATTTCTTTAAATAATATAGCATAAGATATTTTATTTTAAATCTAGATACAAAACTACAATTATTTTTATACATTTGCGCTCGAAAAAAGGTATATTGTATTAATTTGATAGTTTTTATGCAGAAGAACGATAGAGTAAATTTTGGGAGTAAGATAGGGGCGATCCTGGCAGCGGCCGGTTCGGCTGTAGGGTTAGGAAATATTTGGCGTTTTCCATACGAGGCTGGAAATCATGGTGGAGCGGCATTTATATTAGTCTATCTGGCATGTGTGTTTATATTAGGGATGCCTATTATGATTGCAGAGTTTACGGTGGGACGTCGTGCAAAAGCCAGTACAGGTAAGGCTTTTGGAATTTTAGCTCCTGGTACCCAATGGAAATGGCTCGGCCGATTAGGGGTATTGTCCGGTCTTTTGATTTTAGG
>JAZKYR010000122.1:0-37763 GCA_045612245.1 Agathobacter sp. | reverse complement strand
CCATTTAATTCAGAAATTTAAATCTGAATTTACTGTTTAAAGGGTTTTAATCTCTCGATTAAAACGTTCGCTAAATCTTTTGATTTAGACTTGAAATTCATTTAGAATCTTTCAAGGTTTTCACTGTTTAGTTATCAATGTACTCGACCGTATTTTTCGCGGTCAGCTTGATTAATATATCACAGCATTTTTTGTATGTCAACAACTTTTTTTAATTTTTTCAAAAAAGTTTTTTGATATATTTCAAGCAGCGGAGAAGGAGGGATTTGAACCCTCGCGCCGTTATTCACGACCTGCACCCTTTCCAGGGGTGTCCCTTCGGCCAGCTTGGGTACTTCTCCTCATCTCGCATATGAGTTTTTAGAAAAAAATTAAGATTCACAAAGTGAATCTTATTCGTGTGGTTGTTATCTTTTTGCTTTTGGGCAAAAAAATAACGGAGAGGGTGGGATTCGAACCCACGTGCCCTTGCGGACAAACGGTTTTCAAGACCGCCTCGTTATGACCACTTCGATACCTCTCCGTACAATATAAAGCGCTTGTTAAACACTGCTGTTTCCTCAGCGCAGAATTGATAATATCATCAAACCAATATAATGTCAACAATTTTTTTTATTTTTTTCAAAAAAGTTTTACATAGCCAAAAACACCTCTGCTATGAGCAAATCTTCTGGTGTTGTAATCTTGATGTTTCTATAGTCTGCCTCAACCATTTTCACTTCATGATTTGTCGCATATTCAAGCACCATAGCATCATCTGTAATCTTCGGAATTGTCCAGCCTTCTTCCTCATCCTGAATTACACTCTTGTAAGCATCATATATAATAGAGAAAGAAAAACATTGTGGTGTTTGTACCTGCCATACATACTGACGCTCAGGTGTGTCAGTTACATACGCTTCCTCATCTACGATTTTGATGGTATCCTTTACCGGCATTCCTGCTACTGCTGCATCTTCTTTTTCTACAGCATTCTTTAGACGTCCAATTATTTCCTGCGAGATCATTGGACGGGCTCCATCGTGGATAAAAACATAGTCTGCTTTATCTACTGCTTTTAAGCCTTCAAATACAGAATGATAACGTTCTTTTCCGCCAGGAACCACTGCAGTGACATTCTTTAATCCATGCTTCTTGACAATTTCTTTCTGGCAGTATTCTACATCATCTTTTCCACACACCAATACTATAGAAGAAAAGCCTGCATCTTCAAACGCTTTTAAACTGTAATATATTACTGGCTTTCCAGCTAAATCCATATACTGTTTTGGAATATCGCTTTTCATACGGCTGCCTACGCCAGCTGACAAAACGATTGCTGCATACTTATTCATAGTATTTACCAAACCTTCCCTTTTTATTCTCCTAATTTCAGATTAGGCACTGCATTCAAATCTAATCCTGCACGTTTTCCTGCTAAATAATCATAATATCCTGCTGCACCTATCATAGCAGCATTGTCTGTACAAAGAATTGGTGATGGATGATAGAATCTTACGCCTTTCTTTTCACAGGCTTCTTCCATTGCCTTGCGAAGAGTTCCATTGGAAGCAACACCTCCAGCAATGGCAAATTTATCCATCTTATATTCATCAATAGCGTGCATTGCATGCTCTACCAATACATCGGTAACTGATTTCTGGAAAGATGCTGCAACATCAGCTTGATTGATTTCTTCGCCTTTCATTTTTGCACCGTTTAAATAATTTAATACGGCAGACTTAAGACCACTGAAGCTGAAGTCGTACACCCCATCTCCTACCTTTGCTCTTGGGAAGGCAATCGCATCTGGATTTCCTTCATGAGATATTTTTTCAATCTTCGGTCCACCTGGATACCCTAAGCCAATTGCACGTGCTACCTTATCAAAGGCTTCACCTGCTGCATCGTCTCTGGTCTTTCCGAGAATCTCGTACTGACCATAATCCGCCACACGTACAAGGTGTGTATGACCGCCTGATACTACGAGACATAAAAATGGTGGTTCTAATTCTTTGTTTTCAATATAATTAGCGCTAATATGTCCTTCAATGTGATGCACTCCAATTAATGGAATGTTACGAGCAAAACTAATTGCCTTCGCTTCTGCCACACCTACCAAAAGCGCACCTACTAATCCTGGACCATATGTTACTGCAATCGCATCGATATCATCTAATGTCATTTCTGCCTTAGATAATGCCTCTTCAATAACCTGATTGATTTTTTCAATATGTTTTCTGGAAGCAATTTCTGGCACTACGCCTCCATATAAGGTATGGAGGTCTATCTGAGATGAAATTACATTGGAACGGACATCTCGTCCATTTACTACTACAGCAGCTGCAGTTTCATCGCAAGAGCTTTCGATTGCTAATATTTTTATTTCTTTCTCTGTATTCTGATTATTTATCATCAGAGTCATCTCCTTCTATCTGATAAAATGTGAGAATCTTCCAACGTCCATCAATATCCTGACGAAGTACAAACTGCTGATATGTGTATACAAATTTTCCGTCATCATTCATAAAATAGGAAGCGTCTACATATGCGAGCTCATCTTTTTCACTTTCGCCATCCTTTTTGTCGGTTACATATTTAACATCATTACTGTCGCATACATCTGTGTTTACTAACTGTTTATTCTCTTGTTTATACTTCGCAATATCCGCTACAACAGAGTTGTAGTAAACATCTCTTGGATTTACTAAAAGCAAATCTTCATCCATAATACCCATCATCTGGTCTACTAAATCTCCCAACTGCTCTTCGGTTGGCTGATCTCCGTAATAACACTTTACGATTCTATTATAAAATTTTACAACCTCTCTTGGAGTCTTTGGATAGTTCTTATTTAAATCCTTTACGATTACTTTTTCAATTTCTGTTAAGTTCTTTTCTGTTTCTTTATTATCCTGAGAAAAGAAAAAGAAACCTGCACAAATTACACAGATACATGCAATTGCTATAATTACGTATTTTACATTCTTCATAGCTTAATCCTCCTGGAATAAGAGTTCTCTTGTCTTGCCATCTTTGCCAAGGTGGGCATTCGCAAAAATCTTACGAACCTCTGGCATATAATTTTCTGCATGCACTAAAGATGGAGAAAAATGGGTTAACCACATTTCTTCCACCTCTGCCTGCTTTGCCATTTCTGCAGCTTCATAAAATGTCATATGCTTATACTGCTTTGCTTTTGCAAGCTTTTCTTTTTCCGCATACATACCTTCGCAGATAAATAAATCTGAGCCTTGCGCAGCATTTACAATAGACTCTGTAGGGCGGCTGTCTGTACAATAAGTAACCTTCAGTCCTTTTCTCGCAGGTCCAAGCACCATATCAGGTGTATATGTCACACCTTCCACTTCCACCGTTTCGCCCTTCTGCAATGGATTCCAAAGCTTCATTGGGATGCCATTTGCTTTTGCTCTTTCTACATCAAATTTGCCTGCACGTTTTATTTCAAAAGAATATCCATAACATGGCACATTATGTCTTACTTTAAAAGCATGGATATGATAACCATTTATTTCAAAATATTCATCTGCTTCTGTCATCTCGATGCATTTGATTGGAAATGGTAATTCTGGAGCGATGGTGCGCATCGCATTTACAACACGCTCTACACCTTTTGGCCCAATAATGGTAAGAGGTTCTGTTCGGTCTGCATTTCCCATAGTAAGAAGAAGACCTGGCAAACCACTGATATGATCCGCATGAAAATGTGTCACACAAAGCACATCGATTGGGTTGAAGCTAAGACCCGCTTCTTTGATTGCTATCTGGGTTCCTTCCCCACAGTCTACTAAAAGACTGCTGCCGTTATAACGAAGCATCATGGAAGTAAGCCAACGATATGGCAGCGGCATCATGCCGGCTGTACCTAAAAGACATACATCTAACATCTAAATTCCAACTTTCATAATTATTGCATCCTCGACTGGATGCTCGTAAAATTTCTTACGGATTCCTAAGTTTTCAAAACCCTGCTTCTTATATAAAGAAATAGCTGGTTCATTGGAAACACGTACTTCTAATAAAATTGATTCTGCTCCTGCTGCCTTTGCTGCTTCTTTTGCAGCCATCACGAGTAATTCTCCGTAACCTTTTTTTCTAAACTCTGGAGAAACGGCTACATTCGTGATGCTGGCTTCGCCATAGCTAAGATACATACCTATGTAGCCTGTGACAACTCCATCCTCAGATACTAAAAAAATGGTGTCATCTCTCGAAATAGAATCCTCAAAACTTTTTTCACTCCAAGGCTGAGAGAAACACTGCTTTTCAATTTCTGTGGCAGCCTGGATATCCTCTAATGTCATGTTACGAATTAACATATTTTAAAATCACGTTCCTTTTCTGCTCTTTCACGTTCTGCCTGAGAAAGTCTAAGATAATCTGGCTTGTGATCTCTTGCAGACTCTACAACACCTTTCTCATAGAGCACTTCTGCCAAAGCGGCTACACTGGTTGCTCTCTGGATATGGCAGGTCGCAGGAGCGAAACTATATGGTACGGTTACGTTTTCTGCCAAGTATTCTGCAAATACTGGCACTCCATCACCTAAGAAAATAACTTCTCTATCCTGCTTATTTACTTCTGCTACCACTTCACTGATGTCCACCGCACACTGTGGAATTACAGTATGAAGTTTCCCATTTTCAAATGTATATAAACCTGTATAAGCCTGTTGTCTTCTGGCATCCATAAGCGGACATACAAGTTTGTCCGTTCCCCAGAGATTGAATGCTAATGCATCCACTGTAGGTACAGGAATAATAGGTTTATCTAAAGCAAGACCTAACCCCTTTGCTGTTGCTGAACCAATACGAAGCCCTGTGAAAGAACCAGGTCCTTGCGATACTGCAATTGCATCAATAGAGTCTAAGTCTAATTCAATCATCTGTTTTAACTCATCGAGCATTGGCAAAAGTGTCTGCGAATGAGTCTTTTTGTGATTCATCGTATATTCACCCACAAGAGTGTTATTTTCTGTAACTGCAATACTGGCTACAAGGCCAGAACTTTCAATCGCTAAAATCTTCATGATGTTAGTCAACTCCAATTTCTTTAATCGTAATTCTTCGATAATCGAAGCCTTTTTCTAAATCTTTTTCAATCGTAATTTCTTTATAATGAGGCGGAAGAATTTCTTCTATAAGGTTCGCCCACTCAATCATGCAAAGGCCTTCTCCATAAAAGTAATCTTCATATCCAATTTCATCCATTTCTTCAATATCGCCAATACGGTATACATCAAAATGATAAAATGGCATGCGCCCTTCTTCATATACTTGTACAATTGTAAAGGTAGGGCTGCAAATAGAATCATCTATCTCAAGCCCATCTGCGATACCTTGCGTAAAAACGGTTTTCCCTACGCCAAGGTCCCCGATCAAAGTGTACACTTCACCAGGTTGAGCTTCTCTTCCCATCTTTCTACCTAACTCTAAAGTATCTTCTGGAGAGAAGCTTTCTATAATCTGAATCTGTCCCATAATTATGCGAACTCCTATTTATTTCATTTTGATACGATATTTTTCTAACTTGCTGTGAGCCAATGTCGAAAGTGCTTCATAATTTTCGCCCACCTGTGGAAGTGGTAAAATATATGCATTGACACGGTTGGTATAAATCAAAAGCAAATCGCCTGAGGTTTTCATCTGGAAAATATTTTCCCATTTAAATTCCACGCTCTCTTCTTCTACCGAAACACGAATCGCCTCTTCTTTAAATTCATAATGAAGTGTTTTGGAAAGCGCATTGTTTGTGTCACTTACGATTTTCTTAGAACGCATCCACAACGAAATTGGTACATATACTAAAAACACAATTCCTAGTCCTATATATACTAAAGTAGAACCGATACTCACCTGACCAAAGCTCGTCCATGCATATGCAAATATCAGAAGTGGCAAGACAATTGATAATACCCCCTGCATTCCCTTATATGCTTGTTTTACATTGAAACGAAACAAGTCTTTTGCTTTGATTTTGATATCTAAATTAATACTCATATCTGTCTCCGAAATTTTATTTTTGCGGAAACCACATAGATTTCCACTTTGATGTATTATAACATTCTTTCACAAAAAAAGAAAGACACCTGAAGTGTCTTTCTATAAAGCTTTTCTAAACTATTTCTTTCCCTTTAAAATTGGGGATAAATTCTTATAAACCATAAGTGAAATTGCCACAGAGATAAGTCCTTTTACTGTAGTGAATGGGAAGTTGAAGCAAACCAAACACTGTAAGATGGATTTCATTGAAGGAACTATCAACTGATATGCGGAAAGAATTGCTTCTTTAGGCATGAAGTTATAGTAAAAAGGATAGGTAATGTAGTAGTTTACAGGAATACTTAAAATTCCCATAAGAACTGCACCTATGATTGCGGCAATCGCAGCATTCTTTTTACTTTTTTTCTTTGCGTAAATGAATCCTGCAGTTCCTACAAATACTGCGCCCAATAAAAAGTTGGCAAATTCGCCTACGCATGCAGTCGTCGATACCGGCATGTGTAATAAGTTTTTAATCAGGCAAATAAGGATTCCGCATACTGGTCCGTATGCAAAGGAGCCAATTAAAGCTGGCAATTCAGATAAATCCATTTTGATAAATGGTGGCATGACTGGAACGCTGAATTCGATGTACATCAGAATAAATCCGATTGCTGAAAGCATTCCTGTGACTGCAACATAACGTGCACTAAGTTTGTTTTTCATAGTTTCTTTCTCCTCTCTCATCCAGACTATACTGTCGGTTCTGGAGTCACACCAGATCGGCCACATTTTGTGGTTCACGGACTTTCATGCAAATGCAATCTCACCGTCGGTCGGGAATGGCGCTTACGCGTTTCACCCTGCCCCGAAGAGCTAATATTTAATTTACTATGATATTGTATGCTTTTGCTTTCATAATGTCAACCAAAAGAGCTTGTATGTAGTTTTACATACTTGCTACTAATAACTCACCGGACTTTCTGGAACAAGATACATAAATGAAGGATATGGTTCATGATTTATATAAAATTTTTGGTCTGAAACTAAAAAATAATCATATGTGTATTGTCCATATTCAGAGTCATCCCAAGTCACATCTACATTATACCATTGTCCATCTATTTTTACTTTGTTCCATGCATGAAGGCCGCCTTGCCCCCCCGTTCCTGCAAATCCAGTAATATAGATACAATCAATATCTGCTAATACACATAATAGCTCCAAAGTATGTGCATAACCGCCACATACCGCTAACCCGCTTTTTAATGCTCCAATTGGTTGTTGATCTAGTACACTGCCTTCTGTATGATTTTCAAGTGCTTCGTAGTCATATTTAACTGTATGCATAATATAATCATATATCGCCTTAAATTTTTGCACTTCTGCCATTTCTGGATGGACTATTTCGTCAATTATCGCCTGCCCCAAGTCAATTTCATCTACTGTAAAGTATTTAACTAAAATATCTTTCGTTTTTATGAGAGAGCAGATTTCTTCTTGAAACTCCTGTTCTTGTTCTATCCAATGTTCAATCGTTACATTCTTTTCTTTTTGACTTGTCTCCCATAGAATGCATTCCCATTCAAGTGGTGCATGAAACTGTTGATTTAAGAGAGTCAACTCACCTGTCTCTAAACAATATGCATACATACAGCGATATGGTTCAACAGACATTACATAACCTCCATCGAACAACAAATATCCGTTCATTACGCTTAAATGCATACACTCTGTATCTTTAATCTCCAGCTCCACACCATAATTACCGACAATTCCTGCTATCTGTTCTCCTGCAAATCCCTCCAACTTACTTTGAATTTGTTTTTTTAAATCTAGTGAATGGATAGTCAATTCTTCGTCCTGCAAATCCACGTAACCAAGCTCTGCGCTGTCATCTGGCATTACAAAATACAAATAATGTCCATCTAATACCGTTTCCCTTGCAGACCATTGCTTTAAAACAGTATCCTTTTCTCCATCCAATCGAATTGCTTTTAAATACTCAATTCCAAATATTTCTGAGGAATATAATATTTTATCTTCATATGCAATCAAATTTTTAGCATTCGAATTTGTAAGCTTAACTACTTCGCCAGAATCTAATGAAAACTTATATAAACCCTTACCATCTTCTTTTGTAAAAAACAAAGAATTTTGATATATCATGGTTTCATCATAAGGCCCATCTATCAAAACTGTTTCCTCCCCTGATGCCAAATCATACTTACAGAAACAATCTTTCTCTGCATCCGTGAAATAACAAATTCCATCTACCACCTGCAAATCCAAAATAACGCCTTCACGTATAATATTAATACTTTCCCTATTCAAGTCCTCTTGTGAAGTAGTTAAATCATATTTCATGAGACCACTACCAAAATACCCATACCAATTCATAAAATAGCCCTCATCCGAGCATCGAACGTATGCATATAACGTATCATCTACTACATTGATATAGTACAACTCTACATTTCCAATCTCTACCGCTGTCTCATCGGATATATTTCCGACGTAGGCTTTCTCCTCTGATTTGCAGAAATAGGAAACTCTTCCATTTTCATCTATATAAGCCGCACCGTCATTATGTATATTGCTATACGAATTTCCGTATATTGCCGTATCTTTCACATAATTCTCTGAGGTCCCCATATCCTGTAAACTGCCTGTCTTCAACAGAATTCCACAGCTGCACAAAGAAAGTATACATATGCAAAATAAACCCACTAATATCCCATGTATCTTTTTCATCATTGTACCTTTATCCCCTATTTCTATCTTAGATAATAATCGTAAATAATATCTAATCCTAACATTTCATTTACAAGTTTTACTTCTCCTGTTTCCAAATTATAAAGGAAAGCTTCGCTCATATTCCACTGATTAATTGAAGCGTCTGCCTGAAACAACATATAACCATCTCTTATCGAAACACGTTCAATGTTTCCCCATACAACTTCACTGCCTTCATTTAAATCAGGAAATTGCCTTAACCATTTTTCGATATTTAACGCATAATAATTTTTGAGGCACTGTGCTGCATTTTCCTTTACCAAAAGCTTCTGCTCTATTAACTCTGCATTGTTTACATCTATATAATAAATGTCCGTTACATTCTCTACTTGTTTTCTGTAATAAATCTTTCCTTCATGCATTCCGATAGGTCTTACATCCAGTCTCATGTGTGCTTGATTATCTGTTCCATCAAGATTCATAGACATGAACCATCTCACGCCATATCCCCAACCTTCATAATAAATTTTACCTTGATGAATAAAGAACCACACACATGTATACTCACCAATCTGTGTTGTTTCACCAGATGCAAGATTCATTCCATAAAGTGTTCCACTTTTCAGGAAATACAAAACACCATTGTAAAAACAATAATTATTTCCTACATCTTCTGCTATAAGTTTCTTTTCAAGTGTCTGTATATCCATACTATAAAAAACATCACCTGGCGTTTTGAAATAGAGCACCCCATCTGCCACCATCAGGCTGTAAGCCATACCTTCATGTAAAACAGTAGTATGTCCGCTTGCCAAATCAACTTTTTGCAACTGATATTCTTCATCATTTTTACCACCTACAAATTGAGTAACATATGCAGCACCTTCATAAATACAGATGTTTTCATAGGAATTTTTGATTTTATATCGATCATTCATCGTGCCAATCACATTAGCATCTTTTCCACAATAATAAATCTTTCCTGTCGTAAGGTTTGCTATATAATCTGTTCCATACTCATCTCCTCTGTTTATGACAGAACGAAAATATGCAATCGTTTCACCATTCTCATTTACAAATAAATCACTGCCATTACAAACGTTCCCCTCATAGGAGCTATAGACTCCATTATCCTCCGGAATCTCCTGCGTATATGGTGTACCGTCTCCATTTAAGAACAACTGATAGTCGCTATACAATTTCCAACCACCAGCTCCTATGAGCACAAGTATTACGATCCAAACTATTTTTTTCATATAAATTCCCCCTTCTATCCTTCTTCCTTATTCTTCCATTACAAAATAAATACTTACCGCATCTGTGGCTTGTGGTGACACGTCGATTCTTGCAATTCCATACTTTTCTTTCCATTCTTCTGCCACACCATACTGAATCTCAGATGCAAGGTCATTTGTTTCAAACTGCATAGATGATACAACAAAGTATACTCTAAATGTATTTACTCCTCTTCTTATTCTATCCTGAATAATTTCTTCCACTGCATCCACACCTTCTGCAACTTCGCTAAAATTATTTGCTTCCGTTACTTGACTAATCATAATAGGTGCTCTGTATACACCCTTTCCGTGTGGAATATAAGTATGACTTGTCACATTTAATTTAACGTCATAAAATAGCCATCGTCCTATTGAAGAAAAATACCCAGTTTCCCTTAATAGTTCCTCCGTAACGTATATGTCATGCATCCCACTATCTGGAGCTGTTTTTGTGGATAATCGAAGAATCTCATTTTTCAATTGCTCCTCTGTTTGTAATAGTGTGAATTTTGTATAACGTCCATTGTTAAGCTGAAGTTCATATGTATAATGTAATATACCCCAATCATCCACTGAATATTGTGCACCAACTGGGCTGAAGTCCTCTACTACATTACATCTTAAGATTGCTTCTTTTATAGCCTCATGTGGATTTATAAAAAGTTCTGGAACAACACTAAAACACATAGTGGATGCATTTTTCTCTACATTAGCAGCTACCATAGCATATAATTCATCCATTGTTTCAATGTAATCATAATTTCTCCATGGACATTTGAGTTGTAATACCTGCTTTGTCAAAGACTCATTACAAACATGCTGTGCATTATGTGCGAAATGATCCCTGTACATCTGTGCATCAGATATTAAAAAATAGTCATAATTGTTTCTTGAATGATCATCAAATCTTTCTTTATATACTGGATCATCCCAGGTTACATCTACGTTGTACCATTTTCCATCGATTCTCACCTGATTCCATGCGTGATAATCTCCACCCGCTTCTCCAAGTACGTATTCACAGGACAATCCTGCTGCGTCACAAAGAGCTTTAAATGTTTTTGCATAGCCTTCACACACCGCAAACTTCGTCGAAATCGCTCCCTCTACCGTTCTGCTTGTTTGGGGAATCGTATTGGTTTTTAAATTTTTGTAATCATAGTCTATATTCATGAGCATCCAGTCATGAATCGTTTTAGCCTTTTCAAGTTCGGACATACCACTACAAATAATTTCATTTACAACCTTTTGGGGAATACCAGAAGCATTTGACTCTATCTTACTGTTTTCTGCTTTTTCTATGTTTTCATAACCTTCGCTGGTTTCCGTGTATGTAACATTCCCAATTCTTTCAGCAAATTCAGTGCTTTCAGCAAATTCAGTACTTTCACTTGTTTTTAATACATCAAGAACAGTGCTATCTTCTACAATAGCACTGTCCTTCTTATTTGTGTTCTTTCCGCAACCTGGCAAGCATGCAACAACTGCCAATATAATAATTATAATTTTACATATGTTCTTTTTCATCTTTTTTCTCCTATCATAATGTTTTTTATTGTTTACATTAGATAGTTCCAGTTTTAGATAAAAAAGTTTTAGATTTTTTAAATTTTTTTTATTTTTAATATATCCAGTGGTCTATTACCTGATAGATTTCCCTCAAAATGGTATGTTCAAAACCAATAGAGTATTGATCCACGCCATATTGTTCATACTGCTCATTTGAATCTACTACCCCCTCTACATCGGATTGCTTAACATATCTTCCATCGAACCAAACCCACATATGTGTTCCATCCGGTTTCTGATTCACCTCCAAGCACTTATCCCCTAATCCCAGATAGGTAAATCCATAATCATGCGACATATTTGTACTATAAAAAATCTTTCGATAATAAAATCCTTCTGAACCTACTATTTGGGACAGTCCAATAAAGGTGCCATCACTACATACCAGTACATAATGATCTGCTTTTGCTCCCTCATATGCTTCTTTAGTATTTACATAATATGGCTCTACCTTTTTTGCGAAATCATCTGAAACAAGGAATTGCTTAATCGATTCCATGTCATTTGAATTAAACAGATTTCTTATCTCATCAATCCAGGCACGATCATCTGGAAGTTTTCTCTTTAATGATTTGTTTGCAAGAATCTCTTCTACCGTTGCATATGTGTTGTACCAATGAACTTGAACAACTCCATCTTTTTCCATTTTATACTCTAAGCAATTTCCCTGCTCGTCGTATTTATAAGTCTGAATATATCCCATTTGATTGCGATAAATCACATTGCCGTACTCATCATAACGCTCCTCATTGGTCACAGCAAACGTGCTATCCCCAAAGTACACCGTACGATTCGCATCATCATACTTATACAGCGTTACAACTCCATCTTGGTCAGTTCTTTTTAAAGGTCTTCCCTTTTCATCATATTCATAAACATATTTATACTCAGAACCTTCTGGGAATGTCATATTAGCCCTAAAACTTCTTACGATATTTCCGTACTCATCATATTCATCTTCCTGACGTGACTTTTCTGTTGTTCCATCCGTTTCGTATTGAACATACAATGTACGTTCACCATTCTTATTGTATTCCATAATGGACGGACTTCCGGATTCCACACTTTGCTCTGAGCGATAGCATACATCATTCTTATCAAAATAAGCTGTCGAGTACAATATCTGTCCATTTATATACCCTCTTGCTACATAACCATCTTCTGTATCTTCATATTTATACTCAATCCATGCTTGGTCGTTATGCGCCGATGGATATGCCTTTGTCATTCTACCTTCGTCATCAAATTCATAATCAATTACTTGAGCATCATAAAAGCTTCCTGACGCAATACTATAAGCTCGTTGTTTAATTAGATATTTTTTAGTACTTTTGTTAGATTCTGTAGCATCGTCATTCTCCGCAGAATCCTCCGTAGATATTACCCCCTGATTAGTAAATGGTAATTCTAAATTTCCCGATGCAGCTAAACCACCTATTGTAACCGTTGCAACTGTAGCTGCAGCAGCAACACCAATTGCAATTTTAGCTCCCAGACCTAATCCGGCCTTTACTGACGCATTTGTCACAGCAGCTGTTGTAACACTACTTGTTGTTGCACTTGCACTGGTCGAGACTACCGCAGTCGGCGTAATGCCTACTGCACCGCAGACACCATCATAGAGACCCTGTGCTTTTTCAGCTGCAAGCACATATTCTTTTTCTGCAAACAGACCTTTAAATGCAAAGTAAATAACTGCAGGTGTAACAGAATGCAGACGATATGCATACTTTTTCTCATGTGCAAGTACACTTTCTTTCAAATACTGCTTTGCATAATTTAAACGACTTTTAATCGTATTTGGTGAACAGTCAAACAGTTCTGCAATTTCTTCAATTTTCATATGGTCGTAATAGAAGGCAAGAATTGCTTTCTTCTGCAAATCTGGAAGTTCCTCTAACATCCCCTTGATTACATCTACAACCGCTTTTTCCTCAGCAGTTTCTTCTGGCTTGAAATCTTTAGACGTACATTCTACATCCTCAAAAATGCCTTCTGCATCTTCACTTACTAAAACATCTTTGTGTTTGTTATGCATCTTCATGCTCTGTCGATACGTAATAGAACCCAGCCATGCATAAATATTATTAGCATCTTGAAGATTATGAATTCCCTTATATGCCTGCACATATGTTTCCTGTGTTAAGTCCAATGCATCTTCTTCGTTATTATTCATATAATAACGAGCTCTGCTGTATACATAATTATAAGTAGAAGAATATAGTATATTAAATCCCTCTTCCTTACCCTCTTTCATTTTTTCAACAGCCTGTAACAACTCTTTTTCTACTGCCATATCTTTTGTCCCCATACATTTACTACTAAAATTTGCTTTTTTGTTGCTCATGCATATTAATAGCTGCAACTAATGTCTCAGCACCATTATAGCGCATATACTTCTCAAATTCTAATAGTAATTCACCATATAAATATTTTTGTGGTATATAGCTAACTTGGTTCACAATAACTGGTTCTAATTTTGATTTCTTGATATGCTCTCTCTTCACTTCATTCTGCATGCTTTCTAGTTCCTGCATTTGCTGTGCATAAACGGCAGATTCTTCATATACCTTTCCCGGATTTTTCCATAACTTAATCACATAAACAACCCACACCAATTCTACACAAGCAATTGCAATTGCCCATAGTGCAGGACCTCCATTTGAAAACGAAAGTAAGATTGCAATATCAGAAATAATCCATCCAACTATGGCAATTATAATATGTTTTTTCAAAATCAGAATCCTTTGGATTGTACTCGGATTTTCTATATCCTGTTGTTTTTGTTTTATTTCATTTTCCATTTCTACGATTTTACGATCTATTCCCATAAAATCTTGCAATTCCGTTCTAATTGCATCCAAATCTTTGAGATATCTATCTCTTGTTATCTGATCTAAGTATAATCTATCTTCTCCCATCTGTTTCTCCTTCACTAAATTCCAAATCTCATTTTAATAACCGTAACTAAAACTGGGGCTACCAGCAAAATCCCCACGACAACTCTTATCTTAAATAACAAGTCATTTATTACCAATCTTTTTTCGTTTTTACTTGTCGCATGTTTAAATGCATTTACACGTTCTATATCCACACCTTTAGAAATTTGATTTGAACTTATCGGTGTCTGATTTCCAATATCCGTTCTGGTCTGCCAGCATCTCTTGGTTCCCTGCGTAATTTCAACCTGTGTATACAGTTTATTCCATCGTACAGTTGCTATCTCTCCCGGATTTGTGACACCTGCAATTCCATTTTCTATGTACTGTGTATTGAATTCGCCTACAGCTAATTCTTTACTCTGGCTTCTCAAATCACGAAGCACCATCATTTCCTTACGTTCTGCATTTGTATATAATGAATATGGCACTAACACATCATATATTTTATTCATGAGATAAGTATTATCTGTTCCGTCCTCAAATTCTTCATCTTTCTTTTCGATGAATTCTTTTACCGTTTTCGTATCTCCCCAAATAAAATCCAATGGCATGTTTTGTGTTGGAAGCTGCATATCTCCTGCTGAGAACACCACATTCATACACACATTATCACCATTTTGAATAATACCTCTATCTAACAAAAACTGGTCTAATGCCATCGTATGTTTTTGATTCTGCATATACATATTCTTTGTTATATTTTGCTTACTTCCAATATACTGCACCCAGTTTTCTTGGTCATAGGACCCTTGGAAAATACCCCCTCTGTTTTTACATTCCACTACGTATATCATATTTCTCGTAATAATAATGGTATCTATCTCTTGAAAGTTCCCATTTCTCATTGGGAGACATACATTATACAACACCTTATGCGGAACATTCAGTTTTCTACTTAATACATAGCCTTTATACTCACCCATCAGACCTTCATCTCGTGCAAGATTACCAAATTCCTCTTTTGTTGCAAGATAGTAACTCGATTTCTTATAGCCGCTCAAGAAACATTCTACTACATCTAAATCAAACTTTACCTGTATTATACTTATTACAAAATATACTATTGATAAAAACATTAGCAGCAATCTTATGAATCCATTTTGTGCATATGCCCCTGCTAAGCATCCTAACATAAATGGAAAAAAAGCGATTGCTACATCTTTTGCCGCAATTGGTTTTTTGACTCCAAATAAAGCCATAATCTCATTATCTTTCTGCATAATATTCCCTCCTCTATTTCACATCATCAATCTCTACCTGAAACATCATTTCATCTGTTACTTCTACCGCATTCTGTTTCAACAATCCTGCAATACGTACATTTTGTTTTCGCCAAATACTTTCCACAATATTTCGAACACCTCGTGCATTCCCAAAATCCATTTGCAAGCTTTCCTTTAGAATACGTGCTCTAAGTTCTTGTTCTGCATCTGCAGTAAGAACTAATTTTTTTCTGCCTAGCATTCCATTTGCAATCTTGCATAACTCATCCAAATTATAATCTTCAAATATCAAGTCCTTTGGTACACGACTACGTAATCCTTGATTGTTTTTAAAAAATTCATCCATATCCTGCGAATACCCAGCAAAGATAATCATTAGATTCTGGCGATTGTTTTCGATTTCAGCAACTAATGCATCTACTGCCTCACGACCAAAGCTATCCCCGTCTCCTTGCACCAGAGAATACGCCTCATCGACAAAAAGAATACCTCCCATCGCAGATTCTATAACTTTTTTTACATTACTCGCAGTATGTCCCTGATATCTTCCAACTAAATCTGTTCTATTGCATTCCACAAAAACATCACCACGTTTCAGAACACCAAGGCTTGCATATAATTTACCAATAATACGAGCAACTGTTGTTTTTCCAGTACCTGGATTTCCCTTGAATGCCATATGTAGCGTACCTAAATCATTAGATATGTTCAATCCGCGTCTTTCCATCTCATTCTGAACCATAATTAAATTAATCAGGGATTCGACTTCTGTCTTTACAGCTGATAATCCAATTAACGAATTCAACTCCGCTAAATATTTTTCTATCCCTTCTTCTTCCCGAATTCCTTGCCAAAAATCCTCTGGTTTTAATCGGAACAAATCTTCTGGTTTATAACCACCCGATTCATGTAATCGCTGTGATTGATTCTCAATTGCTCTATGTACTAATTCTCTCACATAGCGAGCATTTCCAAACGTATCGTCTAATTTATCATGTGCAATACATTTTTTAATTGCAGCATCTACGCCTTCTTCTACTTCAAAATGTTGCTTTTTAATATGTGTGTGGGCAATCTCCGTCAAAGCCTCCTCACTATAATCTGGCAATTCAATCACATATGAAAATCTGGAACTAAAACCAGAATTTGCATGTCGGATCATATGAAGCATTGGTTCACGATATCCCGCCATAATTACAGAGTAAGAATTTCTATGATCTTCCATATCTTTCATCAAAACATCTATTGCTTCTTGTCCAAAATCATTATCTGAATCTTCTTTATAAAGGGCATATGCTTCATCAATAAATAAAGTTCCACCATTCACCTTATCTAAAATTTCTCGCATGCGCTTTTCCGTCCCACCTACATGATCACTTACTACTCCCGAACGTTCAATTTCGATAAAAGAATCTGAGGTACGAATCTGTATATCATATAAAATCTTGGCAATGATGCGGGCTATTGTCGTTTTCCCTGTCCCAGGATTTCCTAAAAGAATAAAGTTATACCCTTTTTCATTTTCCTGTGTTTTTTCACCACGCTCCACTAAAATCTGATCACGTAAAATCTGCATCTTTACCGTCTGATAAATTTTATTTAGCTGTTCTTTTACGGAATCCATTCCAATCATACCTTCAAAATATGCATCCAGGTTGTCAGGTAATTCTTTTATCTCTTCTCCCAAATCATTCGAAAGACTTATAACTTCAATCGAGGATTTCTCATCCTCTGTCACTAAATATTCCTCCCATGGCTCCGCCAAAATTGCATCCCAATCCACTCCGCATTCATGAAATGGCAATTCATACTTCGGTTTTACCAATCCATTGTGACACAATTTGTAACTTGCCATTTTGTGCCACTCACATACAGCCCATGCTTCTTCTGGATAATACTCTTTTTCCATAGCATCTGCCATTTTCTTATAGCGTTCATACTCTTGCCTAATGTCATCACCAGACTGGTTGCGCACCTCTTCCATCTCTTCTAGAATAGAAGTTTTCATATTGTTGATAATCTCCAACGTAGACTCATCCACCAGTGCTTCACAACGCTCTAGTATCTTTAGTGCAAGTTCTAAATTAACCGGCACACCTATACCATTTTTAAAACATTCTGCCATGGAATATAATCCTTCTAGCGATTTCATATCTACCAAGTGTTTTGTACACAAAGCTGCTAAACGCGCATTTCTTTCACGTCCATCTCCATTCCAATAGGAAACCGATAAAGCATACAATTTTACTATATCTTTAGACTCCACTAATTGTCGAATTTCTTCTATCTGTTTTGCATCAACTTTTTCTGGTGCAAATCCAAAGAACAAATTATAAGACTCTTCATCTATGGTTACCAATTGCAACAACTCTGAATCAAATTGTTCTAACAATTCTCTTACATCCACACCCAGTTCTTCTGCAATTATTACATATTCACGTGCGATTCTCTGCTCACCATTAATATAACTATCATTCGCCACGGAAAATGCCATATTTGGAGACAGTACATCAATTGTACTTCTTTTCGTTGCATTATAATATGCAATTAATTGACCTCTAATTATCCGCATTCCTCTGTCTGCTTCAAAATTTTCACACGCCTTTGCCTTTTCATGATAATCCATCATCTGATTATAATCACGTTCCGTACAAAATCCACAAGCGTATAACTCTGCAATGTTCAAAAATCCCAGATAATTTCCATTCTGTCCAGACTTCTCCCATAGCTCCGCAGCTTGGTTCATATCTGCCTTACAGAATATTCCCTCTGCCCATATCTCTCCTTCGATTACGAGGTTGTCTTTACCACCTTGTCTACTATCTTCCATAAATATGAAAATATTTGGATACTGCTGATAGCGCTCGCTGTGTGCCCTTGCTTTTTCAAAATAAAGATTTGCCAACTCATTATTACATGCTACACCTTGTCCTAAAGCATACATTTCACTAATATGCGCATAAGCAATCGCTGCTAATTCTTCATTCTCACTAAATATTGTTTTTCCATAATAATAGAGTGCTTCTACATAATTCCTTCTAACGCCACGTTCAGAACGAAAATCATTTCCAATGAAAATAGATGCAAATTCGTGTCCCAGTTGCCCCGCCATGTACATCAAATGATGCGATGCAATCGAATTATACTTTTCCTTCATATAATCTTTTGCTTTTTGATAAAGTTCCTGTGGAGATAATGTTTTTCGATATTTTAAAACATTTAACCTTTCACTTGCAGCACGATGTCCCTTTTGTGCAGCAATAGAATACAGACGAATTGCCTCATCATAATCTACCAATACGCCATGACCAGTTTCATACAGACTTCCCAGGTTATAACAACAATACATATCGTTTTGCATTGCCCCTTTTTTAAACCAGTAAATGGCTGTCACCAAATTAGACTGTACTCCTGTTCCATTCAAAAAACAAAGACCTTCATTGTTTGGATTCTTCACCTTTGAAACATAGGCTTCATTGTCTTTCTCTATTTCCTGAACCATTTCTGCAGCCTGCTGATGTCCTCTTCTTGCAGCATTTTCCAAATACATATAAGCTTTTACAATATTTCTTGTAACACCTATCCCATCACGATTGCATAGTCCTACTAAATATGTAGCTTGTATATTTCCTAAATCATGTGCCATTCTCGCCCAAAAATATCCAACCGCAACATCCTTTGTTACACTAGTCCCATCCATGTACAGCTGATAAAGCTTCAGGGCGCATTCCGAACTCTTCCATCGCACTCCTTGATAGTACATATTTAATGCTTTTTGATAATTTCTATTTTTTAAATAAACATCACCGCAAGTAATACAATCATAAACACTTCTTGGTTCATCTATTTTATTTGAACCTCCGAAGAATCCGAACACACCCATTTTCTTCCCCCTTATTATTCTGTCCACTCACTCCATGGATAGCCTTTTTCTGTTGCAAACGCCTGCCCTGCACTACCTTCTATTGCATACACTGTAAAATTACTCGTTACTCTTGTATCCCATTGTCCCACACTTTCAAATGTCTTTGAAAGATATATCTCTTTTAATTGAAGAGATGACGCAAATACATTCTTACCCATTGTTTGTCTTAAAACATTACTATTGCTACTATGCCATACAAATTTGTATAAAGCTGAACAATCAGCAAATGCTGTATTTCCAACATGAGTATAGCCACCCGGAATTTCGACTTCTTTAATAGCCGTATTCTTGAAAGCATCATCTCCAATGTGACGACCTTGATCTTCAGCGTTTAAAGAAACCTCATCAAATACAACTTTTTCCAAGGATGTACAATTCATAAATGCACCGCTATCAATTGCTTGTACTGTGCTTGATATTGTAAATGTATTAAGACTCTTACAATTTACAAAAGTCTCTCTAGGAAGACTGGTAACCTTTGGCAATTGGATATTATTTAAATTTTCACAATTTCCAAACACCCATCTTCCTAATGTAACTACCTTATCCGTAAACGGTACAGAAACTAACTGTTTACATCCGTTAAATGTACCTTCTTTTAATTCAATTTCTTGAACCCTTTCACCTGTTATATCAACCTCTTTCAGAGAGGTGCAATTTTTAAAAACATCTTTACCAATCGTAATCTTTACATAACTATTGCTCGTAATATTAACATTCTGCAAATTAGCACACTCAAAAAATGCTTGATTTTCTATTGTTCGAATAGAATTTATGTCTCCGCTACAATTAAAATTCTTTAATGTTACGCATTTTTCAAATACCTTTTCTCCAACATATGCTAAATTCTTTCCTGCGACTACCTCTTCAAGTTTTGCACAATTTGCAAATGCTCTATAGTCTATCGACAATATAGTATCTGGTAAAATGACCTTCTTTAAATATACATTGTCTACAAAGGATTCTCTTCCAATGTAACAAACCTTTTTACCATCTATCATTCCTGGAATTTCTACATTTTCTGCTAGACCTACATATTTATTGATTGTAAGTGTTCCATCCTGATTTTCTGTATAAGTAAATTCACTTGCTGATGTTGCCGTCTCAGAAATTTCTACTTCCATTTCTTTCACTTTCTGTGCTAACAACTCACCCAATTCATCATCTGTCTTGTTTTCAAGATTTTCCGCTTCTGACTGGCTTTCTGTATTCTTGTTTTCATTTTTCAAATTATTAATAATTATCATTCCTTTTACGGCATTTATACCATACAACACCGCAATTACGATTGCCGCAATCTTAACCATTTTTCTAATGTCTATTGGCTGCTTCTTTTTTTGATTTACCACATTATTATTCTGAATATTTTGAGGCTCGTCCCATACCTCCTCTTCTGTTACCTTTACAGGAATCGGTTCTACAATATATCCTTCATTATTATCATTATTACTAAAATTCCCCATACTATTTCTCCTAAATATTCATTCCTTTTTAAGTTTACACAAAAATATTAATCAATGCCCAAATTGCAGCTAACAAAAAGGCGCCTGCCATAACAATTAAATTCCATTCTTTTCCTTTTGGCTCATTTACTATGGAATCTTTGTATGCCTGAACACGAGTCCATGCAACACCTTTGGCAATTGATGTATTATCTTCCCAGTATTTTCCATGATTCTTTGATAATGGAAGATCAGTTCGCGTCTGCCAAATCGTTTCTCCTGTTGCAGGTTCTATACGCAACTGTGCATATAAATGATTACATCTTACGTAGGCTACTTTATTTTCATTTGTAATACCTGGAATACCATTATCATATCGATACAGTTCCATTTTACCTTTTGTAAACCAATTACTATTAGTACCTACCAAGGTTCTCTCATTCATCATGCTGGTTCTTTCATTTGTACTATACAATGCATATGGTAAAAGTGTTTCATAAACACTATTTCCTAAATCTGCACTTCCCGAATCATCCAGTATTTTTTCCATTTTTTCAATTTCATTGGCCAAGAAGAAACGTTCACCTGAACAAAAATCATATGGATGCTTATCCTTTGGCATCCCACATGGTCTTAATGTTAAAAGCGTATTAAAACATGCATTTGTCCCATTAGGAATCACACCTTTCGATAGCAAAAGCTGTTCAATCGCCATCACATGACCCTGATTCTGCAGATAGATATTATTTACACTATGTTCCTGACGTCCGATATATTGAACCCATTTCTCCTGGTCATAGGAACCCACAAATTGACCACCTCTATTTTTACATTCAATTACATAAAGCGAATTATTTGTAATTAAAACAGCATCCACCTCTTGAAAATTCCCATTTGGCATTGGAACACACACATTATAAAGCATGCTATGCGGTACTCGAACTCGTCTGCTTAGTAAATATGCATTAAACTCTCCCATCAACCCCTCGTCTACTAACAGTTCTCTTCTCTTAACGCCTGTAGCATGATAATAGGATGATTTTTTGTAATCAATAAAAAATGCAATGATTGCATCAAAATCACAAAACACAATCAAAATTCCCACCACATACAGTACAACCTGAAGTATAAGAACCGGTAACATAACTGTACGTTGTGCCATCTCGTCTGTTCCTAAGATTTCAAACCCTATTCTTGACACTGCATTCGCTAGCATCTGTACTGCTGCAAAATATGCTATATACCATAATTTGTTTCTTCTTGCACTGAATAATAATTTTAAATTCTCTATCATTTTTAGTTCCTCTCTTTTTTGTTTTTTCTCGCAATCAATAATGTAGTTGGAGTAATTCCTAACAATTTACAAATTTTAATATAAAGATGCTGTGCCATTTCTTCTGTCATTGATCTTGCTCCTTTCTCAACATCTCATCCAATGCGTTTAACTTTTTTTGTACCTGCATAATTTCTTTGCTCATATCAACACCCCATTCTTCCGCCATTTCATAACAAATCAATGCTTTTTTATAATCTATTTTTATCGGTCCATGACCTTCCTCATAGATAAACCCCATAAACATATATCCGTATGGATTATTATTTTCTGCTACCTTTTTACAATACTCCAATGCTTTTATCGTTTCTCCATTATCTAAATAAGGCAAAAGAGCACTAGTTAACTCATCATATGTAACATCGTTAAATCTTTTTTCCATTCCCATCTCCTATAAAACAAGCACCTCTCTCATCCGTTACATTAGATAGTTCCTTTCTACACGAAAAAAGTTTTATAAATTTTCAATTTTTTAATATTTTTATTTTTTATTCTTAACAAGAATAATTATAAAATTTCCCCCCTTTATAATCAAGAAGAATATTCTTGTTAAGAACAGCTTATATTATTATGTAGGAGAGAAATCATGAAAGCTTTTTGGTATAATGAAAACAGAAAAAATGTATGTGGATTACGCATTCGCGAACTCCGAAAAATAAAGAATCTCTCTTGCAAAGATTTAGAAATAAAAGCGGAACTCGCAGGATATGATTTTCTAACACAGAATGCAATTACAAAAGTAGAACTGGGAATTCGTTTTGTCCCTGATTATGAAGTTGCTATTTTTGCAGAATTATTAGATACCACAGTAGAAGATTTAATAGGAATAAAAAAATAAGAGTTTGTATATGAGCACTTATGCTATATACAAACTCTTTTTTACTATATATTTCTCATTGTAAGCTGAATTCTCTGTTTTTTCACGTCCACGCTCATAACCTTAACTTCAACGATATCTCCAACGCTTACGGCTTCGAGTGGATGTTTGATGTAGCGGTCACAAATCTGGGAAATGTGAACAAGACCATCCTGGTGAACACCGATGTCTACGAATGCACCGAAGTCGATTACATTACGAACGGTTCCTTTTAATACCATTCCAGGGGTTAAGTCTTTCATCTCGAGTACGTCACTGCGAAGGATTGGCTTTGGCATATCTTCACGAGGGTCACGTGCTGGTTTTTCTAATTCCTTCACGATATCCTGTAAAGTAAGTTCGCCGATTTCTAATTCTGCAGCAAGTTTCTTGTAATCGCTTACTTTCTTAGAAATGCCTGTTACTGTACGGTTGGTTACGTCTTCTAAGGTGTAGCCGAGTTTTGTAAGAAGTTCTTTGGTTGCATCATAACTTTCTGGATGGACACCTGTTCCATCGAGCGGATTTTTTCCTCCTGTGATACGCATGAAACCTGCACACTGTTCGTACGCTTTTGGTCCAAGTTTTGCTACTTTAAGAAGTTCAGCTCTGGACTTGAATGCACCGTTTTCTTCACGATAGGTTACGATGTTCTTTGCGATTACTTTTGAAATACCTGAAATGTATTCTAAAAGGGATGCTGATGCTGTATTTAAATCTACACCAACCTTGTTTACGCAGTCTTCTACGACACCGCCAAGGGCTTCGGAAAGTTTCTTCTGGTTCATGTCGTGCTGATACTGACCAACACCAATCGATTTTGGATCAATCTTAACTAATTCTGCAAGTGGATCCTGAAGACGACGCGCCATGGATGTCGCACTACGCTGTCCTACGTCAAAATTAGGGAATTCTTCTGTCGCCAATTTACTTGCTGAGTAAACAGATGCCCCAGCTTCGTTTACGATAATATACTGAACCTGAACTGGGATTTCTTTTAATAAAGAAACAATTACCTGTTCGGATTCACGAGAAGCTGTTCCGTTTCCAAGTGAAATCAACGTAATTTTGTATTTTGAAATTAGTTTCTTTAAAACTGCTTTTGCTTCTTCTACTTTGTTCTGTGGGGCGGTTGGGTAAATAACTGTCGTATCTAATACTTTACCTGTTGGATCTACAACTGCAAGTTTACAGCCTGTACGGAATGCAGGGTCCCAGCCGAGTACTACCTGTCCTGCGATAGGAGGCTGCATGAGAAGCTGTTCCAAGTTTTTACCAAATACTTTGATAGCTCCATCTTCTGCTTTTTCAGTTAAATCATTTCTAATTTCGCGTTCAATCGAAGGTGCAATAAGTCTGTCATATGCATCAGCAATCGCTTCTTTGATTGTGTCTGCACATTCTCCTTCATGAATGATAATTTTCTTTTCTAAATATGCAATGATGTCTTCCACTGGAGCTTCGATTTTAACTGTTAAAATCTTTTCATTCTCGCCACGGTTAATTGCAAGTGTTCTATGGCCTGCAACTTTGGAAAGCGATTCATCATATTCATAGTACATTTCGTATACCGATTCTGCTTCTTTGTCTTTTGCTGCAGAAAGAAGACGACCCTTTTTCATCGTAAGGTCACGAATTTTGGTACGATAGTCTGCATCGTCGGAAATCATTTCTGCGATGATGTCTTTCGCACCAGCGATAGCATCTTCTACTGTAAGCACTTCTTTTTCTTCGTTGATATACTGAGATGCTTCCTCTGCTAGTGGAGTCTTTAACATCTGAAGCATGATAATATTTGCCAAAGGTTCTAAGCCTTTTTCTTTCGCAATAATTGCACGGGTACGACGTTTTGGTCTGTACGGACGATATAAGTCGTCTACTGCTACCTGTGTTTCGGCAGCAAGAATCTGTGCCCTTAATTCTTCAGTAAGTTTACCCTGCTCTTCAATGCTGGCAAGTACTGTCTGTTTTTTATCTTCCAGATTACGAAGATATGTCAAACGATCAAAAAGGTTACGAAGGATTTCGTCACTCAATGCGCCTGTTGCTTCTTTACGATAACGCGCGATGAATGGAATAGTATTTCCTTCATCAATCAGTTTTACCGCCGCATCAGCCTGTCCTTTTTTGATTTGTAGTTCTTCTGCTAATTTTGCAATAATATCCATGAATTACCTCTCGTTAAAAAAATTACTTCCTCTATTATAAACGAAGTGGTACAATGTTTTCAAGGAAAGTATTATTTTAAGGAATGAAAGATGAATCAAAGAATAAAACCCAATTATTTTGAATTTTTTTCACTTGGCTTTGCACTTGCAAGCATTTTTAGTTGTACCATGATTTATACTGCATATATGTTTGCAGGATTGGCGATTTTATTCGCCCTTCTCTCCCGAGGAGGACAGATGACATTTCGTCCTCGTGCGAAATGGGCTATCATTATTGGCATAGCCGGAATTATATTGTCTACCATACTGTTTGTAGCAAGCTTCCTATTCTTACTAGAACAATATGGTAGTATTGAAGGCATCCTTCGGGAAGGAAGCGAAATGATGGGTATCGATTTCGAGAAAGAATTTGGATATCTATTTGAACAATAATTCACTTGTTTAAAACACAGGAAAGGAGGACAACATGAACGTAGGTGCAATCGGCGGATATTCTCCAATTTCATATATTAGTCCATCCCCAGTAGATAGCAAAAAAGTCGAAAAGACTGATCCAGGTTACCAGTGTCAGACTTGCGCGAATCGCAAATACCAGGATGGTTCCAACGAAAATGTGTCCTTCAAATCTGCGACTAATATAGCACCAGAAGCTGCTGCATCCGCTGTCCGTGGGCACGAACAGGAGCATGTTTCCAATGCATATGCAAAAGCAGAAAAAGGAAATGGAAAAGTGATATCTGCAAACGTTCAGATTCATACCTCTATTTGTCCTGAATGTGGAAAAAGTTATGTATCTGGTGGAACTACCAGAACAACTATAAAATATAGCAACGAAGAAAATCCTTACCAGAAGAACTTAAAGAATATGCAAGGTGGATTTCTTCGTGGTATAAATCTTGATATGAAAGTTTAGGAGTACTATGAAACGTAAAACCAAAGAATTAAAACGAATTGCTCGTGGGAATCTGCAGGGAAACTTTCTTCCTCTGATACGAGCATTTGTTTTTTGTAGCCTCATCACTTCACTCATAGAAACACCATTTTCTATGATGACAAATGATATTTTATTATCACCAACAAATATTATTTATTATATTGCAATAATTCTAATTACAATTGCATCCGTAGTATTGACAGTCGGACAGTATTGTTTGCATCTGAGCATAGCCCGTACAGGCGAAATTCATTTATCTCATTTGTTTTATCCTTTAAAACATGATGCAAACCGATTAATTATCACAGAGTGTATTCTTTTCATATTAGAAATGATATGTTTTTCCCCTGTAATAGGTGCGGGAGCCATCATTCTTTTTAGCGAAGATATAAATTTGTATTTACTTGCAATAGGACTAGCGGTAATCGGATGTGCATTGACGCTTTGGGCATATGTAAGTTTCGGACTTACGTATTGTGTACTTATTGATCAATATGAGGCATCTATTCGAGAAGCACTTAGCGCTACGCTAAAACTTATAAAGGGACACAAAAAGCGCTTTCTACATTTGCAACTCAGTTTCTTTGGAATGTACTTTTTGGTATTACTCAGTTTAGGAATTGGAATCCTTTGGGTACAGCCTTATGTAATGCAAACGACCACTCTTTTCTATTTGGATATAAAAGGTGAACTTGATGAAATATTGGAAAATCGTAAAAAACAGGAATCTCCAGAACCGGTTATATTAGATGTGTATGCATAAAAGCAAAAGCCCCGACTCTTTCGAGTTCGGGGCTTTCACTTTGTTCCGAGGAACTAATATGGAAATGAGAATGACGTATTGGCAACTGTAATCATAGTAATGAGTAATGCATTTACAAATCCTGCCAACCAGATATTTCCTGTTAACTTCTGAAGTTTAATATTTAAGTATCCTGCGATACCTAAGATAGGCACGATTGGGATAACCAGAATTGGAATCAATGCACCAATCGCAACTAACATACCTGGCAAACCACCAAAGATCGTCATCTTAGTAAAGATTACAGGAACATAAGTAATCAGCACGAATGCCGTTGGAGCAAAGATATTAAATCCTACAGATGCTAAAATCTGTTTCCCTTCCGACCAATCTTCAAAGCTGTTTCTACTACAGCTTAAGCTATTAATTAAGTAGAACACTAAGAAGAATGGTAAATATTTCACTGCTACAATAATTTTAGAAAAATCAAAAACTCTAATATCAAGTGTCCAAATTCTAAAGTCTGTCATAAACACGTAGTCCGCGATAAATACTAACATAAAGGTAGCTGCTACCACTGCAATTGCAAGTACCAATGTACGACGACGTGCTCCTTTTGGAACTACTACTCCAAATTCTTCTCCACGACCTTTTAATTTTCCATTACTAATACGAAGCATCCATCTTGCAATAAGACCACAGCCTAAGGTCCAGAATGCAATACCTCCAGTGGTATCCTGAGGCAAGAATGCATTTAAAAGTCCCACATAACCAATCAATAACAATGGTAATAAGAGCACTGCGCAAAGTACGCCATTTAAAATATTGATACGGATATATTTTCCTTTTGCTTTTTTGTCTGCAAGTGCAGGAATGGTGATTTCTTTTTCTGCTTTTAATCCTGCAAAATATGGAAGCTCGAGCATAAGTGCTGCAAAAGGAACAATTGCTCCAAAGAATCCGATTAAACCAATAAGGTTAAATGCTTCTTTCAACCACCAAATCTGACTACTGCCTGGCATAGGATTTGGAGCACCTAAAGTTTCTTCAAAGAAATCTGCAATATGTCCAACAGTAGCAATTGAGAAATGGTTCTGTGCATGGAACTCTGCAGGATTGTACAACGCCAACACATATCCATTACTTTCATTCTTATAGAATTTTCCTTCTTCGGCTGGTCCATCTAATTTAATCCCTGTTTGAACTGCTACTAAATTGTTGGTATTTTCACTAGTAAGCAATTCATATCCATAGTACCCTGACATACCGGTATAAAATTCATCAAACTGACCTGCTACGATACCTAAATCACAAAGATATCCGCTGGCACCTGTCTTATCTTCTGACTGAGATAACGCAAGCGGATAGTTACCTACGATAAGGCAGGCTGCGACTTTATTTAAAGCCTTTGCTTCTTCTGCTGTAGCACCATTTGCAAGTGCCTCTCTTTCAAGTCCACTGTAATATGCTGCTGTGGCATTGGAATATCCACCACCCATGGAATGTCCAGTAACACCAATGCGTGTATTATCTACGAAATCCAACTGATAAAGATACTCTACTGCATCTACCATACCAGCTGTACTATGCTGAACCTCACTACCAACGCCATCCTGGAGCACACCTGAATTACCATGATTGTACGCATCCTGTGCAAAGACTACATACCCTCTTCGTGCTAATTCTACATAATTTAAATCCTGCATTTCACGGTTATTCAAATAGCCATGACTGGTTACAATTGCTGGTGCTGGATTTTCTGCAGTCGCTGTATCCGGCACAAACAAGTACCCGGTGTACTCTCCTGCGCTTGTACGTACTACTACATCTGTGATTTCCACATGCCCAAAGTTCGACTGAATCAAAGATGCTCCAAAAGCACCTACTAGACAGAGAATCAAGGCAATCGCAAGAAGTTTCCCCCAATTCTTCTTCATGTAAAATCCCCTCCTTTTTCATTTGTACAATATATGATTTATACATTCATATTTTACCCTATTTGCGCGCGAAAGTCATTGTATACAACTTAATATTTCCATAATTTTAGACATTGAAATTTTAAACAAAACGAAGTAACATATACTTAGTAACATAAGAGAAAGTATAGAGGAAATTTTATGGAAAATTTAATCGCAAACTTAAAGGAAATCTTTAAAAACAAAAAGACAGTTGTCATTATTGTTGCAGTAGCTCTTGTAGCAGTACTTGGACTTCTTTTGATCTTTTCTGTATTCTCTAAACCTACTAGTTCCGCAGGAAATGGAACTGAAAATTCTGAATCACAGCTCTCCCCTGAAGAACTCTTAGCACTTCAGAGAGCCGAAATGATATCTAACGCTGATCGTTTGGCTGCTTCATATGACTACGATGCCGCTATCGCTCTCGTTCAGAATTGGGAAGGTTATGCAGAAGACGAAGAATTAACTTCAAAGATTAAAGATTATGAAACACAAAAAGCAGGCTGTGTTCGTGTGGATCCTACAAAAGTAACTCACATTTTCTATCACTCTTTGGTTGTAGATCCAGTTCGCTGTTTCAATCCTGACGAATTCCAGGGACGCGGAAATTACGAATGGATGACTACTATTAGCGAGTTTAATAAAATCACACAGGAAATGTATGACCGTGGTTATGTAATCGTAGGACTTCACGATTTATATCGTTATGAAACAGATGAAAATGGTAACAAAAAAATTGTAGAAAACGATATTTATCTTCCAGAAGGAAAGAAAGCTTTTGTAATGTCTTTTGATGATTTAAGCTATTATCATAGTTATGATAACTTTGGTTATGCAGCAAGATTATTATTGGACGAAAACGGAAAAGTTATCAATGAATATATTGATGCCGAAGGCAATGTACACTATGGCGCATATGATTATGTTCCTATTTTAGATGATTTCATTGCTGAACATCCAGATGCTTCTTACCGCGGAGCAAAAGGTACTGTAGCACTTACCGGATACAACGGAATCCTCGGATATCGTACAGATGAAAGCTATTACCTTGAAAACGCAGACTTAAATCGCGACAAACGCCAATGGTTAGAAGCACATCCAGATTTTGATTTAGAAAAAGAACGTGCTGCAGCAAAAGAAGTTGCAGATGCCATGAAGGCTACAGGCTGGACTTTTGCTAGCCATACTTGGGGACATTTAAGTGTAGGTGTAAAACCTCTTGAAAACCTTAAGGCAGATAACGAAAGATGGCAGAAGAATGTAGCAAGCATTGTTGGTGAAACCAATGTTATTATCTTTGCTCATGGTACTGACTTAGGAAACTGGGGTGCATATAGTGATACCAACGAAAAATTCAATTATTTCCACAGTCAGGGATTTGAAATTTTCTGTAACGTAGACAGCTCTCCTGATTACCGCGTATACTTCGGAGATGATTACTTACGTATGGGTCGCCGTAATTTAGATGGTATCCGTTTCTACTACAACATGACTGGTCAGCAGAACAACTTATCTGATTTATTTGATGTAAATGAAATAGTTGATCCTGCAAGACCTGCATATGAAGAATTTTTAGATGAGGAATCATAATAAAAAGGCTCTGGAATTAATTTCCAGAGCCTTTTTTATATTCTTTTAATATCGAATCATCAGACCTAATAACAACAAAGCGCTTGTCATAACTAGATTCACAAGCTGAAACTTCCAACTCCATTTGAACCATTTTCCATAATCGATATCCGCAAGCCCTAAGCTAATTAAAAGCACTGGATTCGTCGGATATAACACATTGGAAAATCCGTCTCCAAATGCATAGGCTACAATACAAAGTTGTGCCGAAATTCCAAAGGTTTCTGCAATTGGAATGATCAGTGGCATAAGCAAGAATGCTTTCGCCGAACCTGATGCTATAAAGAAGTTTAATACAAGTACAATCAGGTAAATAAACAAAATCACTGACCAACCTGGCAAGGTTGCTGCAGTATCTACCATCCCCTGCAAAATAGGATTCAGTATATTTCCTTCAACCATCGTATACTTAATGGAATTTGCCATAAGTATCATAAATACGGCTGCAAATACGCTACTTACTCCATTAAAAAAGGTCTTTGGAATATTTCCACCGCGGCCTGTTGCAAGCACACCCATAATGCCCGCTACAAGAAAAGTCACTGCCACAATGATCATGGTAATGTCATGTAAAAAAGTCAGAACTACAGAGCTCAATACCAGTAAAATTCCACCGCACATGATTCCTGCAAAAAGTTTCAAGCCTTTTGCCATTTTCGCATCATATACAAAACTGTGTTTAAAACTTTCTGTATCAACTGGTTTTTCTATTTTCTTTGCGTAAAAAAGCAAGAATCCCAAAAGCAAAAGATATACTGCCACAAAAGCAATCAGACGGAACCAAATTCCTGAGAACATTGGAAGTCCAGCAAGCTCTTGGGCAACCCCTACGGTAAACGGATTACATACACCCGCAGAGAAACCGCAACCAATCGCAAGAATACTCATTCCAAGTCCTACAAGCGGATCCCAGCCCAAACGTACAGCCAAAGCAACTACAATAGGAACCATTGGAACCGCTTCTTCAAACGAACCTATCATAGATCCCATTGCCATAAAGAACAAAGTAACAAATGCTAATAATTTGTATCTGTCTTTTCCGAACTTGTCTGTAATCGTATCGAGCATATACTGCATCAGACCACATTTATCCAAGCAGTTAAAAATTCCTCCAATTACCAGCAAAAATATAATAACCGCGATAAGCGATACATTACCTTCTGCACCAAGTACTAAAATTGGTGACAACGCCCATTTCCAAAACGGAATTCCTCCACCTGGAATCACAAAAGTCAAACCATAAGTCAACACCATTAGTGCAAAAATAACTATAATCGCTGTGATGAAAGATTTAACACTGATATTTATTCCTGTACTTTCCTTCTTTTCTCTCAAAGTATCTACACCTCAAAATCTTTAGATTACTTTTTGCTTGCTACAAATTCATCCACTAAACGTTTTACATCCTCTATGCAAGCACCACAAATTGTGCCGGCACCAGTAACTTCCATTACTTCATCTAATGTGGTCGCACCATTGTCAACTGCTTCCTTGATACCACCGTTGGTAATGCTGTAGCAATTACATACAATTTTATCCATATCCATATGATACACCTTCCTTTCGAAGTTAGTATGCACCATACAGGATTTTTTATAACACCTTCGTTGTCCACTGAGAACAATCCCAAACCTTATCTACGATATCTCCGTAGAATTCAGGCTCGTGACAAATAAGAAGAATGCTTCCTTTGTATTCTTTTAGAGCTCTCTTTAACTCGTCCTTTGCATCCACATCAAGGTGGTTGGTAGGTTCGTCGAGAAGAAGGATATTGGTGTCTCGATTAATAAGTTTGCAAAGACGTACCTTTGCCTGTTCGCCACCACTTAAAACACGCACCTGACTTTCAATATGCTTTGTAGTAAGTCCGCATTTTGCTAATGCAGAACGAACTTCATACTGAGAGAAGGATGGGAATTCATCCCAAATCTCCTGGATACAGGTATTGGAATTTTCATCTTTGATTTCCTGTTCAAAATATCCAATTTCTAAATTATCACCTAATTCCACATCTCCGCTTACTGGTTTATTTAAACCTAAGATACTGCGAAGAAGTGTTGTTTTACCGATACCATTTGCACCTACAAGTGCAATCTTTTCCCCACGTTCCATAGAGATATTGAGCGGCTTTGATAATGGTTCGTCGTATCCGATAACCAAATCTTTTGTTTCAAACAGAATCTTGCCAGATGTACGACCAACGCGGAAATTAAATTCTGGCTTTGGTCTTTCAGCTGCAAGTTCAATGACATCCATCTTGTCGAGTTTCTTCTGACGAGACATCGCCATATTACGAGTCGCAACTCTGGCTTTATTTCTTGCAACGAAATCTTTTAACTCACTGATTTCCTGCTGCTGTTTGCGGTAAGCAGCTTCCAGCTGTGATTTCTTTACCTCGTATACTTCCTGGAACTTATAATAATCACCTACATAACGGTCCAGATGCTGATTTTCCATATGATAAATAATGTTAATTACTTCATTAAGGAATGGTATGTCATGAGAAATAAGAATAAATGCATTCTCGTATTCCTGTAAATATCTCTTTAACCATGTAATGTGTTCTTCATCTAAATAGTTAGTTGGTTCGTCAAGAAGAAGGATATCTGGTTTCTCTAATAAAAGCTTTGCAAGTAAAACTTTCATACGCTGACCACCAGAAAGGTCTGTTACATCATGATCAAGGCCTAAATCCAAAAGACCAAGTGCACGTGCTACTTCTTCTACTTTGGAATCAATAATGTAAAAGTCATGGCTATCGAGCATATCCTGAATGGTTCCAAGTTCTTCCATCATGGTTTCCATTTCTTCTGGATTTGCTTCACCAAGATTTTCACAGATATGATTCATGCGCTCTTCCATTTCAAAGAGCCATGAGAACGCTGATTTTAAAACAGATTCAATAGTCATTCCTTTTTCCAAAGAAGCTGTCTGATCTAAATAACCAACACGAACGTTTTTTGACCATTCTACCTTGCCTTCGTCTGGCATAAGCTTTCCAGTTACGATATTCATGAAAGTAGATTTACCTTCACCATTCGCTCCTACTAAACCGATGTGTTCTCCCTTCAAAAGACGGAAAGATACATCATCAAAAATCGCACGGTCACCAAAACCATGGGTTAAATGTTCTACATTTAAAATACTCATTTAGTTTCTCTCTTTCTTATGTTTCTAAACCTATATTGGCATAACCATCTTCGTTAAAATAAAATCTACAATCGCACCTGCTACATCTGCTTTTGACATAATTTCATTTTCAACACATTCTTCTTTTGTGATGAAAGTTACGACATTTGTATCTACACCAAAGCCCGCTCCTGCAACCTTTAAGTTATTTGCTACAATCATGTCTACATTTTTACGTTCTAATTTTGCACGTGAATTTTCAAGCATATTTTCAGTTTCCATAGAAAATCCACAGATAAACTGACCCTTCTGTCTGTTTGCACCTAAATATGCAAGGATATCTTCTGTACGTTCTAATTCGAGGACATTGTCTCCCTCTTTTTTCTTAATCTTTTCATCTGCCACATGTGCTGGACGATAATCTGCTACTGCTGCAGTCTTGATAATAATCTGCTGTTCTTTATGACATGCCTTTACTGCTTCTGCCATATCTGCTGCAGATTTTACATTTATTACTTTTACAAATGGTGGAGGTGCAATAGAAACTGGTCCACTTACAAGTGTAACCTCTGCACCACGGCGCATGCAATTTTCTGCAATTGCATATCCCATCTTTCCTGTCGAATGATTGGTAATAAAACGTACTGGATCTAAAGATTCCTGTGTAGGACCTGCTGTAATAAGTACCTTTGTACCTACCATATCTTTTTCTAAAGCGATTTCACGCAAAATATAAGAAAGCAAGGTTTCTGGTTCAGGCATCTTTCCTGCACCAGTATCCCCACATGCGAGATATCCGCAGGCTGGATCAATAATTTCGTATCCATAGCTTGTTAATTTCTTTAAGTTATCCTGTACGATAGGATTTTCAAACATATTCGTATTCATAGCTGGAGAAATAAACTTCTTGCATTTACAAGCCATGATCGTGGTAGTAAGCATATCATCCGCAATTCCGTTTGCAATTTTACCAATCACATTTGCAGAAGCTGGTGCTACCATAAACACATCTGCTTTTTTCGCAAGCGAAACATGTTCTACATTGAACTGGAAGTTACGGTCAAAGGTATCTACCAAACATTTATTGTTTGTTAAAGTTTCAAATGTAATTGGATTGATGAAATTGGTTGCATTCTGTGTCATAATCACATGCACATCTGCATGAAGTTTTACCAATGCACTGGCAAGGTTTGCAATTTTATATGCGGCGATACTCGCTGTCACACCTAATACAACTGTTTTTCCTTTTAACATAAATACAACCTCCTATCGAACGGGTTTAATCTTATGGAGCACTACCCCCACTGCTGAAACAATAATACCTGATAAAATAGCTTCTATCACTCCATTAAAGCCTACAACACCTGCTATGACACCAAGTAACACACTTGGGTCTATTCCTTGTGCAGCCGCATAAGCATCTTTATATAAGACATAGATGGAGCCCATTACCAAAACTGTATTTGTAAAAGCCCCAACCACTCCTGCTACTGCAAAATTTACAGATTTCCATTTAGAAAAACGCTTCATTCCTTTGTAAATAAAATATGGAAGCACACCAACCAGAATACGGGGAACAAAGCAAATAAAGGTACTATATAGCACTCCTTTTATTCCAAACATCCCAGCAGCCAGCACCGGCGAAAAAACAAATGCAGATAATGTTGCTGGCATAATCGTATTTTTCAAAAAGCTGGTAAATCCAAATAAAAATCCTAAAAACGCGCCTTGTTTTGGACCACAAAATAGTGCACCAATAATTACAGGAATTTGAATTATCGTTGCATTAATCACTCCTAATGGTATATACCCGAGTGGCGTAAATGCCATGATAATAATTATTGCAGAAAAAAGTGAGGTCAATATGAGAGTTGTAACTTCTTTTCTATTGCTCATACGATTTTCCTCCTTTTTACTTTCGTGTTTCATACTATCATTTTCCAGCCATTTCGGCAAGAAAATCCCTATCGTGTCTTTGTTTTTTTTGAAATGCTTTTTACCCACAAATAGATGGTAATTGCCGCAAATACATCCCATCCAATCTGGATCCATGTCACCAAAGATACTTGCTTGGTTTCTACAGGACGAACGATTTGATTTTCATATCCCGCATTTGTCCACATATAAAGAATATTCTTACATGCACGACGAAGCTCTTTCTTAAAACTGTTGGATTCGGTTTCATAAGTAAAATCACCCATAACAAAACCATCCATCCAAAGGTCTCCGCCGGCACGAAGGGCCTGGTCCATAATCATGAAATTCTGATGATCAGAATAATCCGTAATAATACAACCATTGAATCCAAACTCATCTCGAATAACATCTGTCATAAGCGCTTTACTTCCTCCGGCCCATACCGCACCTAGACGATTGTAAGAAGTCATGATACCGCTAAGTCCACCTTCTTTAATCGCGATTTCGAAAGGCGTCAGATAGATTTCACGATGCGCCTGCTCTGTCATCCATGTGTATAAGCTATCACGCATAGAATCCTGTTCATAACAAATCAAATGTTTCATATAACAATATGTTCCTGCATCAAGTGATCCTTCAACGGTCTTAGCCGCCATAATTCCAGATACATATTCATCTTCCGAATAATATTCATAATTTCTTCCTCCAAATGGAGTACGATGCATATTCGCCGCTGGTGCATACCACCCTTCAATACCGAGCTGCCCCGCCTGTGCTCCCTCGATAAATCCAAAATCGTATGCTAAATCCAAGTTCCAAGTCTGTGCTATTACGGTAGCGTTTGGGAAACCAGTTGTCTTACCCTGGATGCAGTTTGCAAATCCACCCATCTGAGCTGGACCATCATAATCCTTTGTCTGAATCTTACCTACACTTTCCACTTCCATAGTCTTGGTATATCCATGAAGCACCAGATTTTTCATTTCATCTAAGGTCATCTGATTTAATACTTCATCCCACTTTTCGTGGTTATAATCGCCACCTAATTCTAAACCTAATTCCGTAAAACCATTTTCATCATAAAGAATCAAACCATTATCTTCACCTGTCACGATATCTTCATCTGATTCATCTATAAATGCATTTGCATCTTCTTCTAAATATAAATTTAAATCTTTTAAGTTGTCTGTCATAGTACGATTCGCTGCAAGTTTATCAGGATATGTTCCTTTAAAATCTGCACGACTTAAATATGTAATATTAGCATTTGAATCGCTACCATCTACAGACACACCATCGATAGCTGTTTCTCCAGTAAATTTATTAGATACTTCGTTTCCAGTTTCGCTGCTTGTTGGATACTGAAGATTTGTTGGATTATGGAAAACAACTTCTGTATTTTCTCCTGCGAGTTCATGCGCATTTTTCATGACCTTAACTACATAATCCCCTTCTTCTAACTCATATCCTGCAAAACCATTTTCGTTTGCATCATAACAGTCATACGAAGCCATATCTTCTACTTTAAAGGTAATCGTTATCTCTTCGCTTTCTCCTGCTTCCAGAAGTTTCGTTTTTGCAAAACCGCAAAGCTCTACATAGGATTTCTCTATACCGCCTTTGGTATAAGGTGCGGTGTAGTAAACCTGCACGACTTCTTTCCCTGCGTTTTCTCCTGTATTTGTAACATTTACCGTGATGCTGATTTCTCCATCCTTGGTAAGCTCTTTTGCAGAATGCTCTACGATTTCCTGTGAAAATGTCGTATAAGAAAGTCCATATCCAAATGGGAACTGCACAACACCTTCGTAACCTTTTCCATACTGGTTGTCCACTTCGTTCCAAAAGCCTTCTACATCTGCTGTTTCATACCATTTATATCCAATATAAATATCTTCTGCGTATGTAATTTGTTTACCATTTGAGTTAGTATAAACAACATTTGCAAACGTTGGATCATTTTTTGAATTATAAGGGAAAGTATCAACTAAATGTCCAGATG
>JAZKYR010000121.1:0-7538 GCA_045612245.1 Agathobacter sp. | reverse complement strand
AGTGCAAAACCTTCTTTGGTTTCACCCGTTGTCTTTGAAGTCACCACAAACTGCTTAATCATAAGGTCTTCAAGTAATACCTTAAGATTTCTGTTTGAAGCACTTAGCTTGTAGGAATTTGGATTCGCATTTGCTGTGCATACAATTTCAATTGGTACGGTACCGATTCCAGTTTCTTCCTCTATGCTGATTTGTTCCATATTGGCAGTTGCTACAAAGTCTGTTTCATCCAACTTATCCAAAATACTTCTCGCAGCTGTGATGGAGAATGATACTTTGTTGGAGCCATCCATTACCTCGTAGTACTTGCCCATATTTTCAATACTGTCTCTGTTCTCTACATTGACATTAATCGTCAGAGTTTTAGACTTCGTAGGATCTTCAATGTTGTAAACTACAAGCCATAAAGTAAAGGCAAATAATAGAGCCAGTATCTTGAATCCAAGGTTGTTGGTTAAGGTTTTTAGAATATTATTTTTCATTCTTAAACCTCCTCTTCAAGAATTCCATACCCATGAGTGGCTTTTCTACATTCAGGTTCTGCAACTGCTGTAACTTAAGGCGAAGCCCTTCTGGATCTAAATCGCGGAAGATTTCTCCTCGGTACGCTACCGACACACGACCTGTTTCTTCCGAAACGATAATCGTAAGAGAATCACTCACCTCACTAACACCAACTGCTGCACGGTGTCTGGTTCCTAATTCCTTGCTCAGTCTGAGACTGTCAGACAATGGAAGATAGCAGGTAGCGGATGCTACCCTGTCACCTCGTACAATAATCGCACCATCATGGAGTGGAGTATTTTTTTCAAAAATGTTGATAAGGAGCTGACTGGAAACGACCGCATCCACATCAATTCCTGTTCGGATGTATTCATCCAAAAGGATTTCATCCTCGATAACGATGAGTGCACCAGTTTTCACCTTGCCCATCGCAAAACATGCTTTTACTAATTCGTCAATTGTATGATTTGAAAACTTCTCTTTTGCAGTCTTGTTGAAAACAAATACGCTTCCTAAAATGCTCTTTCCACCAATATTTTCCAACGCATTTCGAAGTTCAGGCTGGAAAATGATTACCAACGCAATCAAACCTACGTTTAAGGTGTTTTCTGCAAGCCACAAAATCGTGCTCATCTGGAAGAAGGCTGCTATGATTACAAAAATCAAAATCACCATAATTCCTTTGAACAGGTTCCATGCTCGAGTTGATTTAATCCACAATAATACGTGATAAAAAAGGGTTGAGATAATCAGAATCTCTATCACATCGACAAAAGTAATTGTCAGATTTGCCATGCTAAGTATTCTGGATAAATTCTGCTGTATTAATTCCATTTCTCTCTCCTTTCTCACACTATCTATTTTCTACGTTTCTAGTTCAAAAATTCTTCGTCAATATCCAATTCTTCCACTATCTGCTGGCGACTAACTGGATTTTCTGTTTTCTTGCGACGATATTTTAATTTCTCCAATGGAGCAAAGCCACTGAACTGAATAATCTCTTTATCCGAAGATGCTACCATTTTCTTTGGAACTGCTTTCACAAAGTAATAATAATCATCATCTTCAAACTGTACTCGTTCTGTTCTGCTGTAATCCAAATCCATAAACAGGAATTCAATCGCCAAACCAAGGAATATCGCTACCACATTTCCAAGGATCATTCCAAACAGCTTTCCTGTGATATCAAACAAGAGGTATCCCACGAACATTGCTGAAATCTGAATCATAACACCTGAGGCGATTGCAACCTTCCAGGCATGGTCCATAGACAATTTGCGAACTACATTTACCACAACGGCTGATACGATAAATACAAAGATTGTCAGATACATTTCTTTGTTTGCCAGAAGCTGACCTACTGTAATCGTCATCTTTGTGGCTTCTACCGCACCTGTGCCAACTGTAGTCGCAGAAAGAGCGGTCACATTTACATATATTCCGTTCAAAAAGAAATATACGATGGTTCCGCAAGCTACTGCTATCACGGAATAAATCTTTCTTAATAATCCAGCTCCGATAGGCAAGATGTATGGAATTCCCAAAACAAAACAAATCGGTGTCAGTATAAACAACAAACCGTCTTTTGGCGAAAATCTAAAGTAAAGGAAAAACACCATTACAAAAATAAGCGCAGCTGTAAGGGCCACTTCCACAGACAACACATAAAGGTTAACCACACTCAATACTGCAGCTACCAAGAGGGTCGCGCCTTGTGGGAGCACACAGCAAAGCAATGCAAGAAGCAATGCAACTGGAACTGTACTAACGCCTTCCATAAACCCTACCGCTCCATTTATGATACAAAAGAGCGCAAATGCTAATATAAATTTATATACAAATCTAAGATAGGTTTCGTATTCTCCCCAGAAACGAAATACCTGTTCTTTTATCTCCAATAACTTGGTCATTCTGCCTCCTAGTTTTTGAGTTTCTCTTCTCGATCAAACATGCTGTATGCTTTTTTTAGATTCTCTACATAAGCATCTAATTTTTTCTTGCTTTCCTTGTAGCGAAGACGATACAAGGAAACCGTTATCAATAAATATACAGCTATAAAAATCACATAAATCACAGCCATAACAACCACTGTGTCCACAATCGCAAGCGTATTAATCTGATACAAAACAAAATTCCAGTTACTTATCATCCAAAGCAATGCCATAATCACATATGCAATACTGCCAGACACAAAACTCTTTAATACTTCTTTTGCAATATAGTCACTTCTGTAATACTGTCCTGCTTCACGGTGCTTTTTTTCTTCATTTTTTTCATATATAGCAAGCTTATAAAGCTGTTTTACTCTATCTTCATTTACCATAAAGGCTCCTTAGTCTAGGCACAATTATACATTCTTCAGTATTATACCACACAGACACACAAAATGAAAGTAAAAAAGGGCGTTTCGCCCATGTTTTTCATGGACGAAACAGCCCTCAATTCTTTTATAATCCTTGAAGAAAACGCATACGGTCTTTATCGCGCGACGCCTTCTTTTCTTCTGCCGAAGGAATATATGTCGCACTACGCAGTTCGTTCTGCAATTTGGCCTTACATGCATCACAGAATCTTCCGCTTCGAATCATCGCACCGCACTGCTCACATTCGATTCCCTGCATGGATTCTTCCGAAAATGTCAAACGTTCATCTCGAATCCATTGTTTAATCTGCTTTGTAGTTACATCACATTCTTGAGACACCATATCAATCGTGGAACCAGGATTCTCATTGATATACTTCTTTACCTCCTGAAACTTGTCCTCCAACTTAGACTGACAGTTTGGACAAAGTCTCGCTCTGCTGAGAGAATTAAATAATCTTCCACATCCTTTGCAATTAATAACGTCCACGTGTCTACCTCCTACACATCTCCACCGGCGCATATAGTTAATAAATATACTCGATGAATTCCCTCTTTTATCAATTCGTGCGCCACCGCTTCTGCGGTACTCCCCGTCGTATAAATGTCATCAACGACCAAAACACACCTATATTGTACTACAAATTCCGTGTTCTGAAAAGCATTTTTCAGATTATTCTTACGTTCTTTTGCATCTAAATTCTTCTGAGGAGCAGTATCTACAACTCTTTTGACGAGTTTTGTCTCAACAGGCACCTTCAAACGGCTTGCAAGTTCCTTCGCAAAGCACTCCGCCTGATTATAGCCACGTTGCCTTTGTTTTCTAGGATACATCGGCACCGGAACTATTGCCTGAACTCCAATTCTATGCAACCATTCTCCATGCATTTGTACAGCAACACTTGCAAAATACGAAGCATATTCTCGTTTATTGCTATATTTCAAACGATACATGGAAGTTTTTATTGCGCCTTTGTAGCAATACAGGGATTTTGCCTGCGTAATATTCGTTTTTTTATGATAGCCTTTTGCTATACAGTCATAGCAGTATTCTTTGGGATTTTCGTCGCCGAACGGCCGACCACAATGCATGCACACTGCACCTAAGATAGGATAAAGTTTGCTTTCGCAAGCAGAATGGATTCCATAAGTTTTTTCTTCAGGCTCAAGTATTTCATCGCATACTATACACCTCGGCGGAAACAACAGGGAGCAAAACTGCTCCCTGAATATTTCAAACCACTTTATTATTTTATTCGTCATCTTTCGCCCAGCCGTAAGCATATTTTACAGCCTTGTTCCAGCCTTTACGCTTGATTTCACGATCCTTGGAATCCATGGTAGGTGTGAAAACACGATCCAACTGCTGGTTCTTAATTACATCTTCTTTGCTTTCCCAGTATCCCACTGCAAGTCCTGCCAAATAAGCAGCACCAATTGCTGTACTTTCTACACAAGCAGGTCTATTTACTGGAGCATCTATCATATCAGCTTGGAACTGCATCAGGAAGTTGTTGGCACTTGCGCCACCGTCTACTTTTAATGCGCGAACTTCAATTCCTGCATCCGCTTTCATAGCGTCAATGACGTCACATACCTGAAGTGCAATAGACTCTAAAGTCGCACGAATAATATGATTTTTATTTGTACCACGGGTAATACCTACAATAGTTCCTCTTGCATACTGATCCCAGTGTGGAGCACCAAGTCCTGTAAACGCTGGCACTACATAGCAACCATGAGTACCTTTTACTTTTGTCGCCATGTACTCTGAATCCGCTGCAGAATCAATCAGTCTCATGCCATCACGAAGCCACTGAATTGAAGCACCTGCTACGAAAATAGAACCTTCAAGTGCATAGGTTACTTTTCCGTCCAAGCCCCATGCAATAGTAGTTACCAGACCATTTTTCGAAAATACTGGTTCTTCGCCTGTGTTCATAAGCAAGAAACAACCGGTACCATATGTATTCTTTGCTTCACCTTCATGGAAGCAAGTCTGACCAAAGAGCGCCGCCTGCTGGTCGCCTGCTGCACCTGCAATAGGAATCTCTCCACCAAGGAAAGAAGGATCTGCATAGCCATACACCTGACTCGATGGCACTGGTGTAGGAAGCATAGATTCTGGAATATTTAATTCTTCCAAAATCTCTTTATCCCATTCTAGAGTATTGATATTAAAGAGCATTGTTCTACTTGCATTTGAGTAGTCCGTTACATGCACTTTGCCCTTTGTCATTTTCCAGATAAGCCAGGTTTCTACTGTACCAAAAAGAAGTTTTCCTTCATCTGCAAGCTGACGTGCACCTTCTACATTATCCAAAATCCACTTGATTTTGGTTGCCGAGAAATATGCATCGATAATAAGACCTGTCTTCTGACGATAGGTTTCTTCCAAACCTTTTGCTTTTAAAGCATCCGCCATGTCTGAAGTACGACGGCATTGCCAAACAATGGCATTGTAAATAGGTTCCCCCGTTTCTTTGTTCCAGACAATTGAGGTTTCACGCTGATTGGTAATACCAATTGCAGCGATATCCTTTGCTTCTGCCTTAATCATATTCATAGCCTCTACAGCAACTCCCAACTGTGTCGACCAAATCTCGTTTGCATCATGTTCTACCCAACCTGGATTTGGAAAGAACTGGCGAAACTCCTTCTGCGCCATAGAGCAGATATTTCCAGCCTCATCAAACAAGATACAACGATTGCTGGTAGTACCAGCATCCAAAGCCATTATATATTTCCCCATAGTTTTCCCCCTTTTTTCCCATGTGTGATTCGTATTTTTAAGCAAGACGAATTCTGCTTACGCAAGAAATCTTCTGCATTTTTTCTGTAAAATCAGCTTCTGTCATCTCCCCTGTTACAAAGCCAATTTCATTTTCTACAACTCCCTCTACATAGTCCACAGCACCAAATACAGACTCTACTTCAGCCTTTAAAGATGTCGTACGAACAAAGAAAGAGTTTACGTTTTCTTTATAGTCTACAAGTTCCATTTTTTCCTGTGACCAGTTAATAAATACATTTGAATTTCTGTGTTTTGCCATATCTACAATATCTGCAACCACAGCACTTGCTGTAGGAAGTTTGCCTGCACCACTGCCGTAGAACATTGCATCCCCAAGCATATTTCCGTGTACAAATACACTGTTAAATACATCATTGACATTGCACAATGGATGGCTCTTTGAAAGCATAAATGGAGCTACCATACATTCGTATTTTTCTCCCACTTTCTTGCTGGATGCAAGTAATTTGATAGAACGGCCAAGCTTGCTTGCATATGCAAAATCTTCTGCAGTAATCTTTGTAATTCCTTCGGTATAGATGTCTTCATAACTTACCTGTTTATGGCACACCAAAGAGGTAAGAATCGCAATTTTACGACATGGGTCGATACCTTCCACGTCAGCTGTTGGGTCTGCTTCTGCATATCCTTTTGCCTGCGCTTCTTTTAATACTTCCTCGAAGCTAACACCTTCATTGGCCATGCGAGTAAGCATATAGTTGGTTGTACCATTTAAGATACCTGTAATTTCTTCGATTTCATCTGCAGTAAGACATGTGTTTAATGGACGAATAATTGGAATACCGCCACCTACACTTGCACCGAACATAAAGTTGATATTTTTCTCTCTTGCAATCGCAATGAGTTCTGCACCTTTTTCTGCTACTAAGTTTTTATTCGAAGTAGTCACTTCTTTGCCAGCTAAAAGCATTGCTTTTACAAAAGTATATGCTGGTTCTACTCCGCCCATTGCTTCTACTACGATATCAATTTCAGGATCATTTACAATAACATTGTAGTCATGCACGATACATTTTTCGTAAGGATCTCCCGGGAAATCTCTCAAATCCAAAATGTATTTTACTTCGATAGGTTCTCCTACTCGTTCTGTAATTAACTCTTTATTTACTTCTAATACTTCTACTACCCCTGAACCGATAGTACCATATCCCATAACTGCTACTTTCATTCTTTTTACTCCCTGGCAATGATTTTTGCGTAATGCACGCCTTCTACTTCTTCAATCGTTTTGACCATCTCGTCCACTTTATCTTCGGTATGGAACACATCAATACTCAAAGTAAGTGATGCAATCCCATTGATTGGAACGGATTGGTGAATGGTTAAAATATTACATTTAAACTTATCAATCGCACGTAATATGTTTGACAAAAGTCCTGGTTCATCATCTAACTGAAGCACCAATGTAATTGGCTTCCCTCTTTCATTCTCATGAAACGGAAAAATATCATCTTTATACTTGTAGAAGGAGCTTCGACTGATGCCCACTGCCTCTGCAGCATCCTGCACAGATACAACTTTTCCAGATTCAAACAATCTCTTCGCTTCTACTACTTTGAGCAGCACTTCTGGCACTGCTTTTTCTTTTAACACAAAGTAATTTGTCTTCTCCGACATATCTTTCGTAGCCCTTCCCTGTATTTTTCTTATGCTTATTTATTATAATCTACTTCATAGCATTTGTGAAGAGCAATACACTTATTCCTCATCTCTCGTCATATTTTCTGTTCATCCCAAGCTAAGCCATTTCAAATATCCATTGATGAATACATCAATATCACCATCCATGACATTATCTACGTTGCCACTTTCTACACCGGTACGACGATCTTTTACCATGGTGTATGGCTGCATTAC
>JAZKYR010000120.1:0-5434 GCA_045612245.1 Agathobacter sp. | reverse complement strand
GATGCAACTGTTGGTGGATGTATCGTAGATTCTGGTAAATTTGACTGGATGGCTCATGCAGACAAATTCCCAGGACTCACGACTCCAGATGATTCTTATCACGGAGTTACTTATGCTGAAAAGTTTGGCTTAGAAGGTGCTTATATTACAAAGGCAACTGCACAGCTTATGCGTGACCTTGGTGCAATCCAATCTCCAATGAATGCATATCTTTTAAATCTTGGTATTGAGACTGTACATGTACGTATGCCACGTCACTGTGAGAATGCACAGAGAGTTGCAGAATTCCTTGAAGCACATGATTGTGTAGAATGGGTAAATTATCCAGGTCTTCCAAGCAATAAATACTATGAAAGAGCTCAGAAATATATGCCAAATGGCACATGTGGTGTAGTTTCTTTCGGAGTAAAAGGCGGACGCGCAGCAGCTGAGAAGTTCATGAAAGAACTTAAAGTGGCTATGATTGCTACTCATGTAGCAGATGCACATACCTGTGTTCTTCATCCAGCATCAGCAACACATCGTCAGATGAATGATGAAGAATTATTAGCAGCAGGTGTAGGTCCAGACCTTATCCGTCTTTCAGTAGGTATCGAAAGCATTGATGATATCTTAGAAGACGTAGCACAGGCACTTGAAGCTTGTAAGTAAAAAAGCGATTTAGAATAGGAGCAGCCAAAAGCTGCTCCTTTATTATTTGTAAAAAAGTAGTTTTAGGTTTATAATGAGTACATTAATGACAAAATGAAATCGAGGTAATAACATGGCTGAATGGAAAGAAATTAGTTTACATGATATAAAAGGAATCAAGATTGGTCATGCTCAGGATGAAAAGCATGCGACTGGCTGTACTGTTATTTTACCAGAGAAGAAGGCTATTTGTGGTGTTGATGTACGAGGTGGTGGCCCAGCGTCTAGAGAAAACCAGCTTTTGAATCCACTTATGAGTAATGATGGTGTAAATGCGGTGCTCCTTAGTGGTGGTAGTGCATATGGTCTGGATGCAGCAGGCGGCGTTATGCGTTATCTGGAAGGCAAAGGTCGTGGTGTGAAGGTAGGGGATGCTATCGTACCTATCGTAGTAGGATCTTGTATTTTTGACTTAGGTTGTGTAGACGGCAAGGTGCGTCCAGATGCATCTATGGGATATGCCGCATGTTTAAATAGTGAGGAAAATGTAGAAAAAAATGGAAATGTAGGTGCCGGTATGGGAGCTACCGTAGGCAAACTCCATGGTGCAGACTTTTCTATGAAGTCAGGTTTGGGCTGCTACGCTGTGCAGGCTGGTATGCTTCAGGTGGGAGCTATCGTTTCTGTAAATGCGATTGGGGATGTGTTTGAAATGGATTCGCAGAAGCAGTTAGCTGGTCTTATGAATAAAGATAAAACAGGAATGATTTCCAGTGAAGAGGAAGCAGTAAAACTCTTACAGCTGGCAAGTTTATTTTCATTAAATACAACAATTGCATGTATCGTAACAAATGCAAAATTGGATAAAGCAGAAATGAACAAGGTAGCTGCAATGGCTAGCAATGGTATTGCACGTACCATTCGTCCTGTAAATACTTCTATGGATGGCGATTCTGTGTATGCGATGGCAACAGGAAAAGTAAAATCGAATGCGGATGTAGTTGGTACGTTAGCAGCACATGTGCTTGGAAAAGCAATCAATCGCGCAGTTCTCGAAACAGATGAAATCTATGGAATGAAATCAGCGAAATCTTTTTTGAAATAGAAGGCAACGAAAATGGCAGAAACTATGACACAGTACGATAAGATGACGAAAACACCTCTGGTGAAATTAATCGTCTCTTTGGGAATTCCAACAACAATTTCTATGTTGGTAACAAGTTTATACAATATGGCAGATACCTATTTTGTAGGAACGCTGGGAGAAAGTCCACAGGCGGCTACAGGTATTCTGTTTACGCTCCAGGCAATCATCCAAGCGGTAGCATTTATGCTTGGCCAAGGCTCTGGAACGATGGTTTCCAAAGCTCTTGCGGATAGAAATAAAGAAGAAGCTTCCGAGTATGTATCCACCGGATTTTTTACAGGCTTATTTGTAGGTGGAATATTTTTTGTTTTAGGAACATTGTTTTTAGAACCAATGCTTCTGTTTTTAGGAAGTACAGATACGATTCTTCCATATGCGAAACAATATGGTGCATGTGTACTGATTAGTTGTTCTGTAGTAATGGGCTCATTCGTGCTGAATAACGTTCTCCGATATGAAGGAAAATCTTTTTATTCCATGCTGGGATTGGTATCAGGTGGACTTTTGAATATCTTTTTGGATTATTTATTTGTAATTGTATTTCAGTGGGGTGTGTTAGGCGCAGGTATTGCGACTGCATCTTCACAGGTAGTAAGTTTTAGTATTTTATTGTATTTCTTTTCTAAAATGGGAGAGAGTAAGATTCACTTCTCTTCTATGAGCAGAAATGTACATACCTATCTTACAATTATGAAAGTCGGTTTCCCTGCATTAGTAAGACAGGGGCTTGCATCGATTTCGGGTGGTTTGCTCAACAATATTACAAGACCATTCGGAGATGCAGCAATTGCAGCTATGAGTGTAGCAAACCGTTTCAGTATGTTTGTAATGTGTGTAGGCTTAGGTATTGGTCAAGGCTATCAGCCAGTTGCATCCTTTAACTATCAGGCAAAGCGATATGACCGTGTAAAAAGAGGTTTGGTTGTGACTATGGCGATTGGTTTTGGTATGGTAGCATGCCTTGCAATTCCAAGTATCTTTTTGGCAGAGCATATTGTATATGCCTTCCAGAAGAGTCCCGCAGTAATGGAGGTAGGTGTTTTGGCGCTTCGTGCGGCTTGTGTAGGTGCGATGTTTTTACCATTTTCAATTCCAGTGAATATGCTATATCAAAGTACTAGACAGGTAAAACTATCTACGTTTTTATCTATGATGCGAAATGGCCTTATGTTTATGCCAACACTTTTAATAACAACTCATTTTTGGGGGCTTTTAGGGGTACAGATATCGCAGCCTATGGCAGATGTGTTTACCGGATTGGTAGGACTTCCATTTGCAATAAGCTTCTTGCGAAAGAAATTTCCAGATCAAATAAGAGAATAAAATATGTATATTGAAATATGAGAGGGGCGAATAACCCCTCTTATTTCTTTTTTACTATCGGCAGTTACTAGAATTGTTTTTTGTGGAATTCTGGCAGTTTGAAGCGTTGTTCTTTGTAGAGTTTTTTGTAGAGTTGCTTGTAGAGTTACTTGCAGTGTTTTTCTTTTTTGACATGATATACACCTTCCTTTCGAGATTAGAATGTGTATTTAAAAATAATATATGTTAGGAGATAAATGTAAATTATAATTTAAAAAAATTTGGTAATCCTAGTATTTAGAATACGATCGCAAAAATGCGAGGAGGAATTACTATGTCAAAACCATTTGGATTAAGAGATAAGATTGGATATTTAATGGGAGACATCGGAAACGACTTTACGTTTGTGCTGTCTTCTACTTTTTTGCTTAAATTTTATACGGATGTAATGGGAGTGCCAGCGGCAGTAGTCGGAACCATCATTATGATTTCTAGATTTGTGGATGCTTTTACAGATGTTGCAATGGGACGAATTTGTGATAAGAGTCCGACCACAAAGAATGGGAAATTCAGACCATGGATTCGGCGAATGTGTCTGCCTGTTGCGATATCGTCACTTTTGATTTATCAAAGTGGTTTAGCCGGCATGTCTATGGGGGTTAAGATAGGATACTTATTTGTGACTTATATTTTGTGGGGGTCTTTTTTCTATACCTCCATAAATATTCCTTATGGTTCTATGGCATCTGCGATTTCTGCGGATCCAGGAGACAGACAATCTCTTTCTACCTATCGAAGTATTGGAGCTACCTTCGCCAGTGTCATTGTTGGGGCGATTATTCCACTGATTGCTTATGAGGAACGAAATGGGATTATGATATTAAACGGAGATGTGTTTACGAGAATTGCAGGTGTGTTTTCGATTTGTGCAATTATCTCTTATTTGATTTGTTATACTCTGGTAAGGGAGCGTGTATATATTCCTTCAAGTAAAGGGAATAAGCAGGATAATAATGTCCTTGTCATGCTTCGAAATGCCTTTACGAATAAAGCCTTGATTTCTATTATAGCCGCATCGGTTGTCATGCTTTTGGCACAGATGACATTGCAATCGATGGCAAATTATGTGTTCCCAATTTACTATGGAAATACAACGGCTCAGTCGGTGTCGATGGTAATCATGTTAGCGGGTTCACTTCTGATTGCAGCAGTCGCCAAACCTTTATCAATTAAGTTTGGAAAGGCGGAAATTGGTACGGTAGCCAGTTTTATCGCTGCGGCTGTATGTCTCATATTGTATGTAGTTCGTCCACAAAATGTATGGGCATATGTGCTGCTACAAGGAGCGTGTTGGATGTCGCTAGGAGTATTTAGTATGATTTCCTGGGCGCTTATTACAGATGTCATAGATTATTCGGAAATTAAGAATGGAATACGAGAGGATGGTTCTGTATATGCATTATATTCCTTTGCTAGAAAACTCGGACAGGCAGGGGCGGCTGGCCTTGTGGGAGCTATGCTTACTGCGATAGGATATAGTGAGAGTGCAGCTGTAGATGTAAGCGTGCGAGATGGGATTTTCAATATATCTACGCTTGTGCCAGCAGTTGGATTTGCAATTTTAGGTGTCATATTATGGTTTTGGTATCCGCTTCATAAAAGAGAAGTAGAAGAAAATGTAGAAAAATTAAAAGAAAAAAGAGGTCACGACATATAGTCGCGACCTCTTTTTGAGTTTCCTTATTATGCTAATGGAATCTGGTTTAATTTATCATTGAGTGCAAGAAGCTGTTCTTTTGTTACAGCTGGAGCACCTTCAGCTTTTGGAAGCATTCCAAGGAGACGAAGGATTGTAAAGCTGCCTAACATCTTGAACATGTCGCCGCTTACTTCTCCACCAGCAGCTGCTGCAGCAGCTGGTCCCATAACAGCAGCCATGAATTCTCCGAAGAGAGCCATACCAGCTGGCTGTTTCATGATTTCTTCTAATTTAGTATTGAGTGACATATGTCCTTCAACTTCTGTGATATCGAACCAGTTAAGGATAGCACCCTGTTCTTTTAATCTGTAGTCGTTGTTGAATTCAGCAACTTTGCGGATGAAGCTTTCATCTTTCTGGTCGCCAGCTACAGCAACAAGTGTTGTTTCACCGTTGTTTGGTACGTTGAAGTAGAAGAAGTGATCTTCTGCTTTTACTTTTCCAAGAGATTCGCCGTTTGCGAAGAGTTCTACTTCTGGAAGGTTAGAGTAAACAGTTACTTTTGTAACGTCTTCTACACGGTCTACATAACGTTTGCCACAGATGTGTACGAATGGGTCATCTGATAACCAAGCTTTGTAAGCGTAGAATGAGTC
>JAZKYR010000119.1:0-4875 GCA_045612245.1 Agathobacter sp. | reverse complement strand
CCTTGTTATAATTCGGAAAATTATATGGAAAAATGTATCGAATCCATTTTAATTGGTGGAGAAGATGTAGAAATTCTGATTGTGAATGATGGCTCAAAAGACCGCACAGCAGAAATTGCAGATGCCTATGAAGCAAAGTATCCTACTATTTGTCGTGCAATTCACCAGGAGAACGGCGGGCATGGCGAAGCAGTAAATGCAGGTATCCGCAATGCTACAGGTCGTTATTTTAAAGTTGTAGACAGTGATGACTGGGTAGATCCAGATGCATATATGGCAATTTTGGAAAAACTTCGTGAATACGATAGTGATGAAAACTGTTTAGATATGCTTCTTTCAAATTATGTATATGAAAAAGAAGGAGCAAAGCATAAACAGGTAATGCGTCAGAGTGGTGTGCCAAAGGATAAAGTGTTTACATGGAACGATAAGCTACGTTTCTTTAAAGGACAGTATATTTTGATGCACTCTGTGATTTACAGAACAGCGATGCTTCGCGAGTGTGGATTGGAACTTCCAAAGCACACATTCTATGTAGATAATATCTATGTGTTTAATCCACTTCCGGTTGTGGATAAAATGTATTACTTGGATGTAGATTTCTACAGATATTTTATCGGTAGAGATGATCAGTCGGTAAATGAAGCAGTTATGATTCGTCGTATTGACCAGCAGATGAAAGTAAACAAACTTATGATTGATAAGTTTACTTCATGGAATATCGAGAATAAACAGTTGTATAGATATTTATATAATTATGTAGAAATCATTACTGCGGTTTCAACCGTTATGTGTATTATTGATGGTTCCGATGAGCTTCTCCAGAAGCGAGATGATTTATGGAAGTACATAAAGACTGCAGATGAAAAACTTTATAAGAAGTTAAGACGTGGTATTTTTGGTAGAACCTTTAATATGCCTGGTAGAGTAGGACGTAAATTGGGTGTAAGTGTGTACCATATTGGACAAAAGGTTGTAGGATTTAACTAAAAGGTATATAATAAGACTCTGAGTGTTTTCTCAGAGTCTTTTTATTTAAATGAAATACAGAGGGATACAGATATGGAAAAGGTTTTAGAATGGATTAAAAATCATAAGGTAGCAACAGCCATTATGGCAACAGTTGCTTGTGCATGGATAGTTTTTATCGTGCTGGTTTGTGTAAATAAAACCTATATTGAATTTAGTGTAGCGGACAAGTCTACAATAGAGTTTGAGTATGGTTCTGGCGAGACAATGGAACCGATTACTGCTTTATATAAGGGTACTATTTTTAATAAAAAGGGCACTCCAGTAGAAGTGCATGTGGAAGGTCAGGTAGAATATGACAAATTAGGTGTATATGAGCTGTCTTGTACAGCATCATATAAGAAAACGGTTGGAAACACTACTGTAGATGTAGTGATTAAAGATACTCAGGCTCCAACCATTACCTTGGTGTCAAGTCCAGAACACTATACAAGTCCAGTAGGAACCTACCAGGAAGAAGGCTATACGGCAATAGATAACTATGATGGCGATATTAGTGCAAATGTGGTAGCGGAAGAGAGAGATGGAAAAGTTTACTATTCTATAACAGATAGTGCAGGAAATCAGGCGACTGCGGAAAGAGAAATCATTTACAAAGATGTTATTGCTCCAGTGATTAATCTGTATGGAAGGCAGAATATAACGATGTATGTAGGTGGAATCTATTCGGAAGCGGGTTACAATGCAGTGGATGAATGTGATGGAGATATTACGGGAAATGTAAGTGTTACGGGAGGCGTAAATACTCAGCAACCAGGACTTTATAGCGTGGTGTACCAAGTTTCAGATTCCAGCGGAAATGTGACAGTGGTACAAAGAACGATTCAGGTAAAAACACCTATTCCAGGAAACAAAGTAATTTATTTAACTTTTGATGATGGTCCATGTGCATATACAGCCAAATTATTGGATGTATTAGATAGATATAATGTAAAAGCCACTTTCTTTGTGACAGGAGCAAATCCAAAATATTATTATTTGATTGGAGAAGCATATAGACGAGGACATACAATTGCGATTCATACCTATAGTCATAAATATAGTGAGATGTACGCAAGTATGGATGGATATTTCGCAGATTTTAATAGAATCAAGGATATCGTAGTACAGCAAACCGGTGTAGAGCCATGGCTTTTCCGATTCCCAGGTGGAACCTCTAATACGGTAAGTAGAAAATACTGTCCTGGAATTATGACTGCATTGGCACAGGCAATGACAGCTAATGGTTATGTATACTGCGATTGGAATGTATCCAGTGGTGATGCAGGTGGAGTAAGTACTGAGCAGGGTGTTATTAATAACGTAATCAATGGTTGTGCAAGAAAAGGAACATCTATTGTACTGCAGCATGATATTCGCAACTATAGTGTAGAAGCGGTTGACGATATTATTGAATGGGGTATTGCAAATGGTTATACCTTTAAAGCAATGGACAGAACTTCGCCAATTATACAGTTTAGACCAAATAATTAGAAACAAAGAAAAGGACTACCTAGTTTAGGGTAGTCCTTTTTTGTGTTCGTATTAATCTTCTACTTTGTGAAGCAATTCCACTTTCATATCGTATAATTTCTGAGAAAGGTCAACTCGTGGAAGCTGAGCAAATGCGAAACGCTTGCAGCCATCCCAGAGAGTTTTCTTTTCTTTGTTACAGTAATCACGAATTTCCATAACAGAAGGAGATTTGTAAACAGTTTCGCCATTTTTGATAACTGGTACATGAAGTGAACGCATGGTGTAGCTTCCGCCAGGAAGTGTGGTTTTCTTCCATGGAGCATTTGGATCAAAGAGCGTGAGCTCTTCAGATACGTCATAAACTTGGTCTGCAAGGCAGATAAGGTCTGCTTTTACTTTACCTGTATCGTTATCATAAATTCGGTATACTTTTTTATTACCAGGGTTGGTAACTTTTTCAATGTTTTCTGATTTTTTGATCTTAGGAATGAAGTTTCCATCTTCATCCATAAAAGCGGCTAATTTGTATACGCCACCAAAAGCAGGATTATCTTTGGCGGTAATGAGGTTTGTACCTACACCCCAAACATTGATTTTGGCTCCCTGTGCTTTTAAGGATTCGATTAAGTATTCATCTAAGTCGTTAGAGGCTGAAATAATAGCATCTTCAAAACCTGCTTCGTCTAACATACGACGTGCTTCGATAGAAAGGTAAGCCAAGTCACCGCTGTCGATACGAATGCCGTAGCTCTTAGGGTGGATACCTTTGTCTCGTAGTTCGCTAAATACGCGAATTGCATTTGGCACACCAGATTTGAGAGTGTCATATGTATCTACTAAAAGTGTGCAGGCATTTGGATAAAGCTCCGCATAAGTTTTAAATGCAGTGTATTCATCTGGGAAACTCATGATCCAGCTGTGGGCATGGGTTCCAAGGACTGGTACATCAAATACTTCACCAGCGAGTACGTTGGAAGTTCCTTTGCATCCGCCAATCATAGCGGCTCTTGCACCATAAAGACCAGCATCAGGTCCCTGTGCACGACGAAGACCAAATTCCATTACGCCGTCTCCCTGAGCTGCATAGCAAACACGTGCTGCTTTTGTTGCGATAAGACTTTGATGGTTTACGATATTAAGAATCGCTGTTTCTATAAGCTGAGCCTCCATGATAGGAGCGATAACTTTAATCATAGGTTCTCTTGGGAACATTACAGTTCCTTCTGGGAATGCATAGATATCACCGGTAAAATGGAAACCAGATAGGTATTCCAGGAAATCTTCATCGAAGATACCGAGTCCGCGTAAATAATTAATATCTTCCTCATCGAAATGAAGGTTTTCGATATATTCGATTACTTGTTCTAAGCCAGCAAAGATAGCATAACCGCCATCGCAAGGATTTTTGCGGTAAAATGCATCAAATACAGCTACGTTTTTGTTGTTTGCCTTAAAATAGCCCTGCATCATAGTGAGCTGATAAAGGTCGGTCAATAAGGTAAGATTTGATTTGCTCATAATTATACCCTTTCCTTCGTACTATATAGATAGTTTTATTTTATCACTTTGTCAGAATTTTACAAGAAAAGAATCAGTAGTGGGGCTTATAAGTTATATGAAAAATTACACACAACCAAATCTTGACAAATTGATTCTTTTTTCATATAATCATCAGGTATGATTTATAAGAAAAGACGTTGACGGAGACAGTAATTTCTACATGTAAAGTCACAGCGAGCCGCGTTGGTGTGAGGCGGTACGAGTAGGGTAGAAACGAACATCACTTCTGAGTTGCAGAGCTGAAACCGCGTGAGGGGTCGCGCAGTTTTGGGGGAATTTAGTAAGCTCTGACGTATTTCCTACGTTACAGGGAACGGGTATGCAAGGGATAATAGGCCCTTAAGTACATTGTAATTAGGTGGTATAACGCTAGGCTCGCGTCCTTTTTACGGATGCGAGCCTTTTTAAGTTTTATATATCATAACAGGAGGAAAATGACATGTACAACAAAGTTGATACAAACATGAATTTCGTTGACAGAGAGAAACAAGTAGAAAGCTTCTGGCGCGAAAATGACATTTTCAGAAAATCCATGGACAGCAGAAAAGAGGGAGAAACATATACATTCTATGATGGACCTCCAACTGCAAACGGAAAACCACATATTGGTCACGTTTTGACACGTGTAATCAAAGATATGATTCCAAGATATCAGACTATGAAAGGGAAATATGTACCTCGTAAAGCTGGTTGGGATACCCATGGTCTTCCAGTAGAATTGGAAGTAGAAAAAATCCTTGGCCTTAATGGTAAAGAACAGATTGAAGAATACGGAATGGAACCATTCATCGGTAAATGTAAAGAATCTGTTTGGAAATACAAAGGCATGTG
>JAZKYR010000118.1:0-61600 GCA_045612245.1 Agathobacter sp. | reverse complement strand
CGCGGGATGGAGCAGTCTGGAAGCTCGTCGGGCTCATAACCCGAAGGTCATAGGTTCAAATCCTATTCCCGCAACTCAATGCCCAGATAGCTCAGTTGGTAGAGCAAAGGACTGAAAATCCTTGTGTCGCTGGTTCGATTCCAGCTCTGGGCATTTAAAAACTTAGTAGGTTTTTTATGGGATATTAGCTCAGTTGGTAGAGCACTTGACTTTTAATCAAGTTGTCCGGGGTTCGAATCCCCGATGTCTCATTGAAAAGAAAAAGAGTATCGCGATTGCGATACTCTTTTTTTAATAATATGTTATAATCGTATTAAGTAGATTTGACTGGAGGAAGTCATATGGATAATGTAAACAAGACGTTGTATATTCCTTTATATGGAAAAGCATATGTAAGCAAAAAGGGGATTATTCTGCAAGATAAAAAAGCGGAAGAAATCTGGGAGAAAGAAGGATTTGATTTAAAGGGAAAATCGAAGTCAAAATGGCTTGCATATTATATGGGCATGCGTTCGGCAGTATTTGATAATTGGCTGCATGATAAAATGAAAGCGAATGAGGATTCAGTAGTTATTCATATTGGATGCGGTATGGATAGCAGAGTATTGCGTGTTGGAACAGGGAATCATAGTTGGTATGATGTAGATTTTCCAGAGGTGATTAAAGAACGAAGAAAGTATTATACAGAGTCAGATACGTACCATATGATAGAAGGCGATGCAAGAGAAGATAAGTTCTTGGAAAAAATCGCTGAGAATAAAAATGCCATTGTTGTGATGGAAGGCATTAGTATGTACCTAAGTACAGAAGAAGTACGAGTGCTATTAGATAATATAAGTAAGCATTTTGAGAAGGTTTCACTTTTGATGGATTGTTATACCGTTTTTGCAGCAAAAGCATCGCAATACAAAAACCCAATCAATGATGTGGGAGTGACAAAAGTTTATGGGATAGATGATCCATATGCTGTGATAGAGGGAACTGGTTTGTCATTTATGAAAGAACATGATATGACACCAGAAAACATGATAAACGAATTAACAGGCTTGGAAAAATCTATTTTCAAAAAAGTATATGCAGGTAAGGCATCTAGAAAGCTTTATAGATTATATGAGTATAGGAGTTGTGAACGATGAAGATAAAACAACTTGTGGTTATAAATATGGTTATAACCGTTGCAGTATTTATAGGGAATTGTTTTTATCAGGGATTAGGATTTTCATATCCTATCAAAATTATGTGCAGTAGTGGTTTTGCGATAATGGGAATTGTAAACATGATATTTGCACACAAATGTTTAGAAAACAAAAAAGTAATGCTTTTTATGACGCTTGGATTGGTATTTGCTTTTTTAGGAGATGTAGCAATTAATCCGAATTTTATTTTGGGTGTAATATTCTTTGCACTAGGACATGTTTTCTTTGTGATTTCGTATTTAACCTATAAAGCATTGAATAAGCTGGATATAATTTTTAGTGGTATCTTGGGAGCATTTTCGATTACGTTTATTTTGGTTTTTCCATACATCATTTTTGAAGTGGAAGCATTAAAGTTTGTTGTGCTTATTTATGCTGCGATTATTTCTGTGATGGTTGGGAAATCAGTTGGAAATGTAATGAGAGATAAGTCGACATTTACAGGAATGATAGCAGTGGGGTCAATTCTTTTCTTTATCTCCGATATGATGCTGCTTTTGGCGTGGTTTTCTACAGTTGAGGGAAGATGGACATCCAATGTATGTATGGCGGCATACTATCCTGCATTGTGTATGCTGGCATCATCAATGGTAGTGTATATGAAAAAAAGAGGTAAAAATGTATAAGTATATTTTATTTGATTTAGATGGAACTTTGACAAATCCGGAAATTGGGATTACCAGCAGTGTGATGTATGCGTTGGAAAAGTTTAATATAGAAGTGGAAAATCGAAAGGAATTACATCCGTTTATTGGACCTCCATTAGAGTATTCCTTCCAGACGTATTATGGATTATCGGAAGAAGAAAGTCAGCTTGCAGTCAAGTATTATAGGGAGCGTTTTTCCATAAAAGGACTTTATGAAAATGAAGTATATGAAGGTGTGGATAAACTTTTACAGCAACTAAAAGAAAGTGGAAAAACACTTATTATTGCTACGTCAAAACCAGAAGAGTTTACGTTAAAGATTTTAAAGCATTTTGATTTGTATAAGTATTTTGATTATGTGGCAGGTGCGACCATGGATGGAAGCCGTGGCGAAAAGGCGGATGTCATTCGTTATGCACTTGAAATTAGTGGAATCAAAGATACATCGGAAGCGATTATGATTGGTGATAGGAAATATGATATTCTTGGTGCAAAAGAGAATGGGCTTGATTCTATTGGCGTGTTGTTTGGTTTTGGGGATTATGTAGAGCTTACAACAGCTGGAGCTGATTATATTGCAAAGAGTGTGGAAGAAATATTAGAGTATGTATAAAAGGAGAGAGAAGAAATGAAGGTGTTGTTATTAAATGGAAGTCCAAATGTAAATGGAAATACTGCACGTGCATTGGAAGAAATGTGTAAGATTTTTGCGGAAGAAAATATTGAAACGGAAGTACTTCAGATTGGCAGTCAGGAAATTCGCGGATGTTGTGCATGTCAGTCATGTTATAAAACTGCGAAATGTGTATTTGATGATATGGTGAATGAAGTAGCGAAGAAGTTTGAAGAGTGTGATGGTATGGTTGTGGGAAGTCCAGTATACTATGCCTCTGCAAATGGTACATTAACCGCTTTCTTGGATCGATTATTTTATAGCACAAGATTTGACAAACGTATGAAGGTGGGCGCTAGTATTGCAGTAGCAAGAAGAGGTGGATGTTCTGCAACTTTTGATCAGCTCAATAAATATTTTACCATTAGTGGAATGCCTCTTGCCTCTAGCCAGTATTGGAATAGTGTGCATGGAGCAAAGCCAGGACAGGTAGAAGAGGATTTAGAAGGCATGCAAACTATGAGAACACTTGCGCACAATATGAGTTTTCTTATGAAGAGTATTGCACTTGGAAAAGAACAGTTTGGATTACCAGAGAGAGAAAAGGGGCAGTATACGAACTTTATACGATAAAGAAAGAGACGGCTATTTTGCCGTCTCTTTTAATTCCGATTTCGAAATGGATGGAAGATTTCCAAGATTGTTTACTTCGGTGCCATCGGGTAAAGATTTTAAGTATTCAGAGTCTTTTCGATGTGCGATTCCAACGCCTTTGATATCTCCAGCCTTTGCCATAGAAACGCCTTCTTCTTTTGAAACAGTTCGTCCATCGGAAAGTTGGTAGCCAGAAATTTTCCCACTAGATTTTACAAGTCCCACAATTTCTTTTGCATCCGATTTTGGGGTTGGGACGTCATCTAAGGCGGCATAAGGCAATTCAGAACGCATATCGTTTTTCTTATTATCCATATTTTTCTCCATTTCTAATATATTTTAGGAATAGTATTTGAATAATAATAGTTTTTATGTAAAATAAGATAGAAAATTGATTAAAGAGGTTTTTTATGTCAGAGGAAAAAGTATATGTTGCCGAGGGCGCAAAGATAATAGGAAATGTGAAAATTGGTGCAAATAGCAGTGTCTGGTACAACGCGGTTATTAGAGGGGATTCGAATTCGATTGTCATTGGTAAAAACACGAATGTGCAGGATAATGTGGTATTACATACGAGTCACAGTCATGCGCTTTCGATTGGTGATAATGTAACCATTGGACATGGAGCAATTGTGCATGGATGTACGATTGGCGACAATGTTATGATTGGCATGGGTGCCATCGTTTTGGATGGAGCTGTTATTGAGGATAATTGTATTATTGGCGCAGGAGCATTGGTTACACAAAACAAGAGGTTGGAAGAAGGCTCACTCGTGTTTGGGAATCCTGCGAAGGTGGTACGTGAGGTTGCAGCAGAAGAAAAAGAGTCTATTTTAGAGAATGCAAAGGCATATGTGCTTGAAGCGAAAGAATATTTACGAGAGTGAAAGAGATGAAGGAAAGAGTTATAGCATTTATTAAAAAAGAAGTTGTTTTGGTAGTGGCAACAGTACTTGCAATTGTATCGGCATTTGTCGTACCACCATCTTTGGGTTATATGGAATATATTGACTGGCATGTGTTGGAGCTTTTGCTTTGTCTGATGACAGTCATGGCAGGTTTGCAGAGATGTGGATTATTTGACTGGTTGGGAGAAGCGCTGCTTAAGAAAACCAGTAAGGTGTGGCAGCTATGCATGGTGCTTATTCTGCTTTGCTTCTTTCTTAGCATGGTAATTACCAATGACGTAGCATTGATTACATTTGTTCCATTTGCGATCGTGACTTTGGAAAAGTGCAGACAGGAAAGACTTTTAATTCCAGTGGTAGTTTTGCAGACGGTTGCAGCGAATTTGGGAAGTATGCTTACGCCGATTGGAAATCCTCAGAATTTGTATTTGTATAATTTGTCAGGGATGGGCCTGGCGGAATTTATTCTGTGCATGTTGCCAAGCACGACGGTATCGTTACTTCTGATTTTGGTATCGCTTCTTTTTATCAAAGGAAAAGGAGAAACGGTTTCCTTAAATAAAATGGTGTATGAGCAGACTCCAAAGCAAAGAGGTTTGGTGGATAAAAAACAGACGATTATTTATTTGATTCTTTTTGTATTGTCGCTTCTGGTGGTTGCAAAGATGATTCCGGTGGAATTAGTTTTACTAATTGTCTTATGGGTTGTCCTTTGCTTGGATAAAACTGTGTTGAAAAAAGTCGATTATTGTTTGCTTTTGACATTTATTAGTTTCTTTATATTTACAGGAAATTTGGGAAATATACCAGTGATTCGTGATACATTACAGGAGCTGGTAAATGGAAGAGAATTACTAGTAGGGATTGTAGCGAGTCAGGGAATTAGTAATGTACCTGCAGCATTGCTGTTGTCTGGGTTTACTTCAGATTATCGAGCACTTCTTATGGGTGTAAATGTAGGTGGTTTAGGTACATTGATTGCTTCTATGGCGAGTTTGATTTCCTACAAAATATTAGCGAATAAATATGATGAAAAAAAGGGAAGCTATTTCAAATGGTTTACGTTGGTAAATATTGTTTTCCTGATGATCTTGTTTGGCTTTAATCTTGTGTGGTAGAGTTTTGACAAAGTAGTCTTATTTTCCATATCAGCAGTCTTAAATATAATGGTGGAATGGGAATGAATAGAGAATACTATGACGCACAGATAAAGTATATCAATGAGATTAGAAGTATAAAGCATGATATTCAGGCACATATGATAATATTGCAGTACTATTTGGAGTCGGAGAATTATGACAAAGCAAAAGAGTATCTGTCGGATATGAAACAACATCAAAGTCGAAATGGGTTAGTTGTGAAAGATACTGGGAATGATTTGGTAAATGCAATCATAAGTGATACTTTAAGTTGTAGTAGCAAAGAGATAGACTTTGAATTAGAAGGAATACTTCCGGAGTGCTTGAGTATGTCGGAATATGATGTCTGTACGTTGTTCTCGAATTTGTTTTCGAATGCCAGAGAGGCTTGTGAAAAATTAAAGGTTTCTAATCCGGTGATTCGTATGGAAGTGAAGGAAACGGAAGACTCGTGTTATATAATCATTCAGAATCCCATTGAATGGAAGATAGAACTGGAGACGAAAGGCTTTGTTTCTTCAAAAGAAAATAAGGAAGAACATGGTATTGGAACCAGAAATATCATTCGAACCATAAAACAGAATCATGGAAAAGTAGATTTTTATATTAGCGATGAAATATTTCGAGTAGAGATGATATTAAAAAATAAGAAAAGCAGAGAGTTGTCGTGACACGGCAACTCTTTTATTTTATGGTTTAATTCTTGGGGAAGAACATGTATAATAAAGATATGAACAATGGGAGGGGATTGCTATGGAATTATTAACAAAGGCAAGCTATTCGGGAGAAGTTTCTGAACGTGAAAAGAATAATTTAGAAGTTGCATATAGAGCGGCATGTGAAAGTATGGTTCTTTTGAAAAATGAAGGTGTACTTCCACTGCAAACAAAAAAAGTAGCACTCTATGGACCGGGTGTTACCAGAACTATAAAAGGTGGAACAGGTTCAGGGGAAGTAAATGAACGTCATAGTGTTACCATCTTGGAAGGCATGGAAAATCGTGGTTTTGAAATTACTACAAGACAGTGGTTGAACGATTACGAAGATGCTTATGAAGCTGGTGAAATTGCGCACAAAAAAGCGCAGCGTGATATCATTAAATTATTGAAATCCAAATCCTTTATGGAAATGATGTTAAAAGGATATACGCCACCTGCAGGTCGTGCAATTACAGATAAGGATGTTGCGGATAGTGATACAGATACTGCTATTTATGTGCTTAGTCGTCAGGCAGGTGAAGGTGGAGATAGAAAAGCAGAAAAAGGCGATTTGTTCATCACAGATGAAGAGAGAGCAGCCATCGAAAAATGTGTTGCTAATTACAAGAATTTTGTATTAGTAATTAACAGCGGATGTTCATTGGACATGTCCTTTGTGGATGAGATTCCGGGAATTGGTGCGATTCTGTTTATTTGTCAGCTTGGAACCGAAGGTGGAAACGCGTTCGCAGATACTATTTCTGGTAAGGTGACACCATCTGGAAAGCTAACGGATACCTGGGCGAAACAGTATGCAGATATTCCATATCATGATGAATTTAGTTATTTAAATGGAAATGTAGAAGACGAATACTATAAAGAAGGTATTTATGTAGGATACCGTTATTTTGATAGTTTTGGAGTGGAACCATGTTATCCTTTTGGTTATGGTCTTAGCTACACAGAGTTTTCTACAGTAAGTTCAGAAGTTCGTGTAGAAGGTACAAGTGTTCATGTAGATGCAGTAGTTACCAATATAGGCTCTAGTTATAGTGGTAAAGAGGTTGCACAGGTTTATGTAAGTGCTCCAAATGGAAAATTGGATAAAGAGTATCAGAGCTTGGCAGCATTTGCAAAGACAAAGATTTTGGTACCTGCTGAAAGTGAAATGGTATCCTTAAGTTTTGATATGTCACAGCTTGCAAGTTATGATGAAACTTCTGCAAGCTATGTATTAGATGCAGGTGAGTACATTGTAAGACTTGGTAACTCTTCTAGAAATACTGTGCCAGTGGCAGTACTTGTTTTGGATGAAGCTGTTGTGGTTTCAAAACACTGTAATATCTGCCCAGTAGTAGAACCTTTTGAAGAACTGAAGTCGAAAGCAGAAGAAGCGGAAAAAATGAATCTTAGTGTGCCACGTGTTTCTGTAAAAGCAGCAGACTTTGAGACTGTAACTTATACATACGAAACACCAGCGGTATATAGTGATGAAAAAGTAGATGCATTTTTAAGCACACTGACATTAAAAGAAATGACAGAAATTGTAGTGGGTATTGGTATGTTTGGTGGAGAAACCAGATTCAATATGCCAGGTTCTGTTGGAAATACGACATCGAAATTCTGGGATAGAGGATTGGCAAATGTAACTCTCTGTGATGGTCCAGCGGGACTTCGTATTACCAAGCGTTCGGTTGTTATGAAGGATGGTTCGGTAAAACCGGTAGAGCTTCCAATCTCTGTGTTTGAAATGTTCCCAGATTTCGTCCAGAATATGTTAAAAGCAGATCCAGATAAAGGAACCGTGATTTATCAGTATACGACAGCCTTCCCTGTTACTGCAGCTTTGGCACAGTCTTGGAATGTAGAGCTTTTGGAAGAAGTAGGTAAAGCAATTTTCGTAGAAATGAAAGAATATGGATGTACTTTCTGGCTTGCACCAGCAGTAAACATCCACAGAAATCCTTTGTGTGGACGTAACTTCGAATATGTATCGGAAGATCCATTCCTTACAGGGGAAGTGGCAGCAGCTATTACAAAAGGAATTCAGCAGGAAGATGGATATTACGTAACTGTTAAACATTTCGCATGTAACAATATGGAAGATAATCGTAACAAGGTGTCTAGTAACTTAAGTGAGCGAGCACTTCGTGAAATCTATCTTCGTGGATTTGAACGAGCAGTTCGCAAAGGTCATGCGAAAGCAATCATGACCTCTTATAATCGTATCAATAGTGTTTATGCACCTAATAGTTATGATTTATGTACAAAGGTGCTTCGTAATGAATGGGGATTTGATGGCGTTGTAATGACCGACTGGTTCTCTACGAACAAGGGATTTGGTCATAACGCTTTAGCAATGAGAGCGGGAAACGATTTGATTATGCCAGGTGGTGGTTCTTATAAGAAAGAAATTATCGCAGGTGTGAAATCGGGCATGATTAAAGAAGAGGATGTAAGACGTTGTTGTGCAAATGTGGTACGTGCAATCATGGATAGTGCGACGCAAAAGGAATACATTGATAAATAAAGGAGTAATTTAAATTGGAAAGAGAGCGTTTAGGCAGCCGACTTGGTTTTATTTTGCTAAGTGCGGGCTGTGCGATTGGACTTGGAAATGTATATAAGTTTCCATATATGGTAGGAGAAAATGGCGGCGGAATTTTCGTGCTGATTTATCTTTTCTTCTTACTTACGATGGGGGTTCCAGTTATGACAATGGAATTTGCCCTGGGGCGTGCAGCACAAAAGAGTGTTGTAAAGATGTATGACGAAATTGAACCAAAGGGGAGCAAATGGCATTGGCATGGTTTTTTAGCAATGGCTGCAAATTATGTGCTTTTGATGTTTTATACAGTAGTAACTGGATGGCTGGTGCGTTATTTTGTTGACACCGCAAAGGGCGATTTTAATGGATTGGATACGGCGGGAGTAGAGGCACATTATAACAGTATGTTAGCGGATCCAATTCCTATGGCGGTTTATATGCTAATCGTTGTTGTGCTGGCTATAATTGTATGTTCCAAGAGTTTGCAAAACGGTTTGGAAAAAATTACAAAATACATGATGATTGCACTTTTATGTATTATGCTGGTATTATGTGTAAATAGTGTGTTTTTACCAGGTGGACAGGAAGGTGTTAAATTCTATTTGATGCCAAGTCTTGAGAACCTCTTAGCAGTAGGTGTTGGTGATGTAGTGGTGGCTGCTATGAATCAGGCATTCTTTACTTTGAGTTTAGGTATTGGTTCTATGGCTATTTTTGGTAGCTATATTGATAAAAAACGTACGCTTTTAGGCGAATCGGTAAACATTGCAGCATTAGATACCTTCGTAGCATTGGCATCGGGATTTATTATTTTCCCGGCTTGCTATGCATATGATGTTGATGTGACAAGTGGTATGGGACTTATTTTCCTTACCTTACCAAATATTTTTAACCATATTCCATGGGGGCAGTTCTGGGGAAGCTTGTTCTTCGTATTTATGTCTTTCGCAGCATTGTCTACGATTTTCGCGGTGTTTGAAAATGTAGTGTCTTGTACAATGGATTTATTTGGCTGGGCAAGACAGAAGGCGAGCCTTTTAAATGGTATTTTCCTTGCTTTTGCATGTATGCCATGTGTTTTAGGATGGAATGTGTGGAGTGGATTCCAGCCATTAGGAGAAGGTACCAATGTTATGGTGTTGGAAGACTTTTTTGTAAGCAATCTTGCATTACCATTGGGGTCTCTTATTTTTATAATTTTCTGTGTGACCAGATATGGCTGGGGCTGGGATAAATTCGTTGCAGAAGCGAATGAAGGTGAAGGCCTCAAGGTGCAGAAATGGATGAGACCTTATGTGACCTGTGTGCTTCCAGTTATGGTAGGAATTATATTTGTAGTTGGTATTCTAAGTTATTTATAATATAGAAATTAGGAGGGAACTATGGGAGAAAATGATATCAGATATCTGAAATGTTTGGCAAAGCAATATCCAACAATCGCGGAGACTGCGACTGAAATTATCAACTTACAGTCGATTCTAAGTTTGCCAAAGGGAACGGAGCATTTCATTACAGATATTCATGGGGAATATGACCAGTTCCAGCATATTACGAAAAATGCGTCCGGAGCAATCAAACAAAAGATTGACGAGGAATTCGGAAATACAATTAGTCAGAAGGAAAAGAGAAATCTTGCAACGCTGATTTATTATCCAAAGGAAAAATTAAAACAGATTATTCATGATGAAAAGTATATCGATGATTGGTACTCTGTAAATTTATATCGTTTGGTATGTATCTGTAAGAGAACTTCGTCAAAGTATAGTCGTTCAAAAGTTAGAAAGGCTATGCCAGCTGAGTTTGCATATATCATTGAAGAATTATTAACTGGACGTCAGGATATTTTGGACCAGGAAGACTACTACTTTGAAATTATTCATTCTGTGATTCGTACAGGAAGAGCCAAGGAATTGGTAGTAGCACTTTGTGATTTGATTCGTCATCTTATTGTAGATCATCTTCATGTAGTAGGTGATATTTTCGATAGAGGTCCATATCCACACTTGGTTATGGATGATTTGATGAAGCATCATTCAGTAGATATTCAGTGGGGAAACCATGATGTATCTTGGATGGGCGCCGCAGCAGGAAATCCAGCACTTATTTGTACCGTGCTTCGTATTTCTTCTCGATATGGAAATTTAAGTTCTATTGAAGATGGTTATGGAATCAACTTAATTCCACTTATGCGTTTTGCAATGGAACAGTATGAAAATGATCCATGTGAGAGATTTAAAGTTAATTATCGCGAAGAGATGTATGATGTGCGAGATATGGCCATTGATGAAAAAATTCAAAAGGCTGTAACTATCATGCAGTTGAAATTAGAAGGCCAGATTATCAAACGAAATCCAGATTTTAAAATGGATGATCGTCTGCTTTTGGATAAGATTGATCCAGAAAAGTGGACGGTAGAAATCAATGGTGTTGAGTATCCTCTTTTGGATACCAATTTCCCAACGGTAGATTGGAATGATCCATATGCACTGAGTGAAGAAGAACAGCAGGTTATTGATCGTTTGATTTTTGCTTTCAAAAACAGTGAAAAGCTTCAGAAACATGTGAAGTTTTTATATACAAAAGGAAATATGTATACCGTGTACAATGGAAATCTTTTGTACCATGGTTGTGTGCCTCTTAATGAGGACGGTTCTTTCAAAAAGGTACCTGTGTTTGGAAAAGAGTATGCAGGAAAAGAACTTTATGATGTATTAGAGGATTATGCTAGAAAAGGATACTATGCAAAGGATCCAGAAGAGAAACAGAAAGGCCTCGATATTTTATGGTTCTTATGGTTGAATAAGAATTCACCTGTATATGGTAAGGAACGAATGACTACTTTTGAAAGACAATTTGTAGCAGATAAGAATACGTATAAAGAACCAAAAAATCCATACTATAAATTGATTGAAGATGAAACAGTAGCAGACCGTATTTTAGAAGAGTTTGGACTTTCAGGAAAAGAGTCACATATTATTAACGGACACATTCCAGTTCTTGTAAAAGAAGGGCAGTCTCCAATGCATTGTAATGGTAAGGTGCTCATTATCGATGGTGGTTTCTCAAAGGCATATCAGGAGAAGACAGGTATCGCTGGTTATACGTTGATTTACAATTCTTATGGACTTAGTCTTGCGGAGCATGAACCATTCGAATCTATTGAAAAAGCGATTAAAGAAGGTAATGATGTAATATCACATAAGACTTTGGTGCAGAGAGCAAATAAGCGTAAGCGTGTAGCTGATACGGATATTGGAAGACGCTTGAAAGAAGAAATTACTGACTTGGAAGCTCTTTTGAAAGCATATCGTGAAGGTGTAATAGAAGAAAGATTATAAAGCAATGGGAGAGAAATTTGACAGAACGAAGCGTCTGTTAGGTGCAGATGCAATGAACAAACTAAAAAATTCTCATGTAGCAGTATTTGGTATCGGCGGTGTGGGTGGTCACGCCGCCGATGCTTTAGTGCGAAGTGGCATCGGTGAGATCACAATTGTAGATAGTGATGAGGTGGCCGAGAGCAATATCAATCGTCAGCTAATTGCGACAACAAAAACAGTGGGAAGAAAAAAAGTAGATGTTATGGAAGAACATCTTTTGGAGATTAATCCGGAGGTGAAGATTCATAAGCATTGCTGTTTCTTTTTGCCTGAAACAAAAGATGATTTTGATTTCAGCAAGTATGATTATGTTATTGATGCAGTAGATACTGTAACCGCAAAATTACTGCTTGTGGAAATGTGTAAAGAGCATGGAGTTTCGATTATCAGTAGCATGGGTGCGGGGAATAAGTTAGATCCAACTGTATTTGAAGTTACAGATATTTATAAGACTTCCGTATGTCCTTTGGCAAAGGTAATGCGTAAAGAGTTAAAGGCCAGAGGCATTAAACATCTGAAAGTAGTTTATTCAAAAGAGATTCCATTGGAACCGATAGGGGATGAAGATTTTGTAAGCGATGAAAAAAGAAGTCGAAGAGCAACACCAGGGTCGATTGCATTTGTACCATCCGTTGCAGGTCTTATTCTGGCTGGGGAAACGGTAAAAGACCTGATAGGCAGTATTTAGAGAAAGATGATTTTTTGAGTTTTGTTTATAAATCGTACAAAATGTATGGTTATGGGACGAATGGTAGAATCTGTTTGTTTCCAGAAAATAGAAAATATTTATAATGAAGATAAGCGGGTTTGTTTAAACTCCTTATTTTCCTTTTAAAAAGGGACGCTTCCTTAGCAAGCGTCCTTTTTTGTTTCACTGTATTTAGATTTTAATATGGTGGAGCAGGCAATGCAGTCGCTCTTTTTGCCAGATATTTTCGTAGTTCTTCATCTTCTGGAATGCCAAGCAATTTCATGAAAACAGAAATATATAGGTTATGCATATTTTCAAATGAAAAATCTTCGGAATTAGGAAATGTTAACTGATATGCAGTTACCGCCTGAGAGAAGATTTCTGCTTCAATTTCAGCGGTAGGCGTATGTGTTGTACTTAAATAATAATCTGCCGATTGTTTCGCTAATGCATTTCTAATATCAACTTTTTCCGTATGAACCTTAAGAAGCGCCTGTAAAAGTTCGTGATTATGTTTACTCTGTGTGATAAGTGCGGGAGTAAAACGAGCAGGATCTTTATGTGCGGCAATACGAAGCTCCATTTGGGAAGAAAAGTATTCTTCTTGCATACGTTCTACGATTTCATATTTATCGTGAAAATGTTTGTAAAAGGTAGAACGTGTAACAGGAGTTTCGTCTAGAATATCCTGTACAGTAATTTTTTCAAAAGGCTTAATTCTAAGTAAATTTACCAATGCTTGTTTGATCGCTTTATCAGTTCTTAAAAATTGCGGATTTTGCTGCATCACAGGCTCCTCTAAATTTTTTCTTAATTATAACAGAAAATAAGTTAATTGTTCATAATACAAAAATAGAAAAAGTGTACGATTATAATATCTAATGTTTTGATATAAAACTATAGAAAAATACTGTTTCTTTTGAATATTGGGCAATTATTGTACAATTATTTCACTTATAAGGGGTTTTTTGGTTGAATTGCCGAAAGATTTCGAAAATTATGGGGAAAGGAAAGGAAAACATGAAGAAAGACAAGAAAAAAACTGGTATTGGTAAGTGGATTGTTACTTCTGTCATTTCTGGAGTTTTGATTGTTGCCATGGTTGTAGCATCAATCGTAACAGCCCAGTATGAAGGTGTTATTAATCTTGCTCTGGGTACTTCATCGACAAAAATCGAAGTTGACCCAAATGACAAGACTGATACTGAATACTTCAAGAGTGCATATGTGGATGAAAATGGAAATGGTACAAATGCAGATGAAGTAAAAGCGGCAGGAATGGAAGTTGCAGAAGCTCTTACAGAAGAAGGTGCAGTTCTTTTAAAGAACGAAGATGCGACACTTCCAATTGCTACAAATGCAAAAATATCTTTGTTTGGACATTCTAGTACAAACTTAATCGTTTGCGGAACTGGTTCAGCAGATATTGATGCATCAGATGCTCCTACATTTAAAGAAGCATTAGAAGAGGTTGGCGTAAAGGTAAACCCATCTCTTTGGGATTTTTATGCTAGTGAAGAAATTCTTACACAGTATGAAACAAACCCTAAGAAAGGTGATAACAGTATTCGTAATGGTGCGGACGGTGTAACTAAGGGAGCATTTACTGTAAATGAAGTTCCTTGGGACAAAATGACAGATGCAGCGAAGTCAGAATTTGCTTCTTACAATGATGCGGCGGTAGTTGTATTCTCACGTCTCGGCGGTGAAATGTGGGATTTACCTTCTGATGTATATAAAGAAACAGGAGATGTGATTCCTGGCACAGGTCTTGGTGAGAATAAGCAGCAGGGTAATGCAGATGAAACTGTAAATGGTTCTGGTAATGCACTTGAGCTTACCGTTCAGGAAAGAGATTTGTTAAAACAGATTAAGGCTGCAGGATTTGAAAAAGTAGTAGTGTTACTTAACTGTACAAATCCTATGGAATGTGATTTCGTAGATGATCCAGAGCTTGGAGTTGATTCTGTTCTTTGGATTGGGTTTACTGGTGTAAACGGTTTACGTGGTGTTGCTGATTTATTAACAAACACAGATGGAACAAACCCATCTGGTAGAGTAGTAGATACTTTCTGTATCGACAATACTACAAACCCAGCTATGGAAAACTTTTATGGTGCATTCTGGGCAAATAGTACTGATTATACAGATTTTGATCCAATGAGTAACAGTACAGGTTTGGATGGACAGAAATACTACAACGTATACCAGGAAGGTATTTATGTTGGTTACAGATATTATGAAACACGTTACGAAGACTACGTATTAGGTCAGGGTAATGCTGGTGATTATAAGTATGCAAATGATGTTAAATATCCATTTGGTTATGGTTTATCATATACCACATTTGAATATTCTGATTTTGCAGTAGTAGAAAATGAAGATAGCTTTGATGTTACGGTAACGGTAACAAATACTGGTGACTATGCTGGTAAAGAGGTTGTAGAAGTTTATTTCCAGTCTCCATACACACAGTATGACAAAGAAAATGGAATTGAAAAAGCAGCTATTGAATTATGTGGATTCGCTAAGACTGGAAAATTAGAAAAAGGTAAATCTGAAACGGTTACAATCAATGTTCCTAAGAAAGAACTTAGAACATATGATGCAAAAAATGCTAAGACATATATCTTAGATGCTGGTGATTACTACTTCACTGTAGGTAGAGATGCACATGATGCTTTAAATAATGTATTAGCTAAGAAAGCTGAAACCTTAAATGTTGATACAACAAAGATGGTGGCAGTAGGAAATGCAGGTTATTCTGCAGCAGGAAATGCTGGTTTTGTATATGTATGGAATAATCCAACGTTAGATACTACAACATTTGCTGTATCTAATGAAAGTGGAGAAGAATATGAAATTACAAATCAGTTAGAAACAGCTGATATTAACTGGTTAAAAGAAAATGGTTATAGTGAAACAGATATTACATGGCTTTCACGTAACGATTGGCAGGGAACATGGCCAAAAGGTACATATCTTATGGCTTTAAATCAGAAATTACATGATGAAATTACTGGTCTTAAGAAATATGTAAAACAAGAAAGTGATGAACCACTTCCAACTATGGGAGCAAAAGGTGATATGACCATCGCGCAGATGATTGGTAAAGATTACAATGATCCAGCTTGGGATAAATTATTAGACCAGGTAACATATGAAGAAATGTGTATGCTTATTGGTGTTGGTTATCATGGAACATATGCAGTAGAATCTGTTGCTAAACCAGGTACTGTTGATGAAAATGGTCCTCAGGGATTCACTATGAAGTTAACAGACGTAATGGGTAATGCGGATACAATGACAGCCTATAGTGATGAAAATATCATGGCTGCTACATGGAATACAGAATTTATGTATAAGATGGGACAGTCACTTGGTGAAGATGGTCTTGCGCTTGGTATGTCTGGTCTCTATGGCCCAGCGATGAATACACATCGTACAGCATATGCAGGACGTAACTTCGAATACTATTCAGAAGATGGTTTCTTGGGTGGAAAGATTGCAGCCGCAGAAATTGGTGGTATTCAGAGTAAAGGTGTTTATGTATATATCAAACACTTTGCATTTAATGATCAGGAAACGATGACACGTTGCTATAGTATTTTCTCAAATGAACAGGCAATGCGTGAAGTTTACTTAGAGCCATTCGAACATGCAGTTGTAGAACGCACAATGGATATTGATGGAGAAGAAGTAGCTGTCGGTGGTGCAATGAACGTTATGAACTCTTTCGGTCGTGTAGGCGTTATTTGGTCAGGTGCACATGTTGGATTGATGACAAACATTCTTCGTGGAGAATGGGGTATGGATGGTTTTGCATTAACAGACTATTCAACTACAGGTAATACTTATGATGCTTTCTTAGGACTCATGGGTGGAACTGATTCTTGGGATAGTTCAAGTGCTGGACCAGGATCACAAGCTGACAGATTAAAGAGATATGATATCACACAGGATCCAGTTCTTGCACATCGCATGAGAGAAGCTACACATCGTGTTCTTTATACAGTAGCAAATTCATCAGCAATGAATGGATTAGCTCCTTCAAGCAAGATTGTAAGCGTACTTCCATGGTGGAAAGCACTTATTTATGGTGTTGGTGTAGTAGCAGCGCTTGGTCTTGGTGCAAGCATTTTTATGATTGTAAAAACAAAGAAAAAAGCAAACGCTTAATCTCATTGGTAATAAAAGATTATTATGAAAATTTGGAGGAAAACAACAATGAAATTAGTTAAAAGATTAGTAGTACTTGTTGCTGCTTTAACAATGGCACTTGGCCTTGTTGCTTGTGGCGGTGAAAAATATCCATTAGAATATAAATATGAGTCTAATGAACCTGGTGTACAGGGAATGAAAGCATCTCTTACATTAGAAGAAGATGGAACATTTAAATATACTTTTGTTGCAACATCTACAAATGATCCTAGCAAAGTAGTTATGGACCTTGAAGCAACAGGTACATATACAAAAGATGGTGACACAGTTACTATCGAATTGGGTGATGTTAAAGGCTATGCTATGAACGGTGAAAGTAAAATTGATATGAGCAGTGAAATGGGTTATAAATTATCATATGCTAAGGGTGCTACACAGTTCACAGTTGATGGTGAAACTTTCACACCAGTATTAGAATAATTTAGAGTTCGAAAGAAAATAAACTAACTTTATTTATTACCAATGAATCAAGATAGTAGTTTAAAAGCGAGGCTTTTTATAAGCCTCGCTTTTTTATTTGGAATCATGTGAATGATTGAATTTTTTATAAAGATAAGTTCCAAGAAAGTATAGGACAATAATGATTGCAAAGGCTGCAATAAAGATGCCGTATTTTTGTTCTCCTAAAGCGCTTCCACCCAAAGCAGAAAGTAAGATTGCTGGGAAACGTCCGACGAAGTTGATAAGTAACCAGCTTGTCCATTTGATATCTGTAAGGCCAACTACATAACACATCAAGTCTTTTGGTGTTCCAGGTAATAAGAAGAATAGGAACAAAAGAGAGGTGTATCTTTCATTGGTGTGTAAAAATTTTACGGATTCGATTTCTTCTCTGTCTACAAATAATTCTATAAATTTCATTCCGAATTTTCTTACGAAGAAGAATGTCATCATACCACCGGCGGTCATTGCGACATCACACATGAGTGTACCGGCCCAAGGCCCAAATAATGCACCTGCGGCAACTTCAAACGGTCCGCCAGGAATAATAGCAAGAAGTACCTGTGCCATGTTTAATAACATGAAGACGATTGGCCCTAAAATGCCAGCTCCGTCTATCCACACGGAAAGGGATTGCGGGTCTTCAATGAAGTTTATCATTGGTTTCCATAGTAAAGCCGTAAGTCCGGCCATAACAGCGATGGAAAGGGCAAGTATCAAAAAGCGATATTTTTTCATATACATTCTCCTAAATCTCCAAATCTAAGAAAAGTTTATCATATTATTTGTGAATGTGCTATACTAGATGCAGATTATAGAAAAGGAAATAGTTTTATGAAAACAAAGAAATTATATGATATAGATGCATACCAAACAGAATTTGAAGCAACTGTTGTATCCTGCGAACAAAAGGAGGATACAGTATATTGTGTAGTCTTAGATCAGACCTTATTCTTTCCGGAAGAAGGTGGTCAGACTCCAGATAAGGGAGCTCTAAGTGGAGTAGAGGTACAAGACGTACAGATTAAGGGAGATGTGATTTATCACTATGTGAAACAGCCTCTTGAAGTAAACCAGACGGTAAAAGGTATTATTGACTGGAAGCACCGTTTTTCGAATATGCAGCAGCATAGTGCGGAGCATATTTTTTCTGGTCTTGCACATAGAAAATACGGAATGAGAAACGTAGGTTTTCATTTAAGTAATCAGATAGTCACTATGGATTTCGATGGGGTGTTTTCGGAAGAACAGCTTCAGGAAATGGAATGGGAAATCAATGCGGCAATTGTCGCTAACGCGGAAATCAAAACCGGATATCCATCAAAAGAAGAATTGGCAAAAATTGATTATCGCAGCAAGATAGAGATAGATGGTGACGTACGTATTGTAGAGGTTGTGGGTTATGATGTATGTGCTTGCTGTGCGCCCCATGTAAAGCATACAGGTGAAATTGGAAGTTTCAAAATCCAGTCAGCACAAAAGTATAAGGGTGGAATGAGAATTAGTTTTCTGGCAGGTTTTCGTGCATTAGAGGAATATCGTAGAAAGTCAGAAATTATTTCAGAACTTTCGGAAGCTTTATCTACGAACCAAATGAATCTTCCGGAGTATGTAAATAAACTTAAGACACAAATTTATGATTTAAAAGGACAGCTATCGAATGCAAAACAGACTTTGATGGAAAGTAAGATGGCAGAAATACCAAGCACACAGGCAGATGTAGTTTTATTTGAAAAAGATTTGGATGCAACCGTTATGAGAAGTGTTGTAAACAAACTTATGGATAAACACGAAGGTGTTTGTGGAATTTTTGTGGGAGATGATGAACATGGATATAGTTACATCATAGGAAGTAAGAATGTAGATTGTAGGGAAGTCGCGATAAAGTTACGAGAGGAATTGGAAGCCAGAGGCGGTGGAAAGCCACAGATGATACAGGGCTCTGTGAATACAACAGAAGAAAATATTAAAAGGGTGCTCATGTAGCACCCTTTATTTTATAAGATGATATTTAACCTTCCGCCTGTACCAGTCATCTGTGCATATACGGCATCGTAAGAGGTGTCGTTTAGGCGTCTTGCCAAACCTCGAATCTCCCGCATGAAGTCAGAGGTATTAGAAAAAACACTTCCGATTTCCTTGAAGCTGGAACCACGCAAGATATTGTCCTTAACTGAGAGCTTTCCATTGTCTTCAATCGAGATTCCGATGTTTTTGAGCTCTTTTTCATATTTCTTTGTAAGTTCTTTCAAACTTTGGTTCTGACGATAGGTATCTGAAGATTTGGAAGACGTGGAATCCATGGTGTGATTGTATGTTTTTATAAAAGCATGAATTGAACTAACAATGTTATCGCCATTTTCGTCTTCGGTATAGTTAAAAGAAGAGAGTTTCGCAACCGCACGTTTTAAAGCACGAGTGTCTTCGTAAGACAGTTCCGTCTTGGTGAAGTCATTTCTTGTCGAATTTTTAATCGCATTACGATTGTATTTATAAAAATTCTGCAAGAAGAAATTTGAAGTTAGAGTGGTTCCTGTAGATGTTGTGCTTGCCATAAACTGCTCCTTTATTATCTCTGTATTTTATATCGGCAAAAGGCAAAAACTTCTTAAGCATTTTCATTGCTAGATAAAAATAAAAGAAGTATAATAAATAGTGGAGTATTAGAAATTGTGTGGAGAAATGGAGGGGAAACCATGCAGAAAATATTTGGGAAAAATAAAAAAGGTGAAGAAGTAAAAATATATACATTAGAGAATAAAAATAATATGAAGGTAAGCTTCATAGATTTAGCTGCAGCAGTACATGAGATTTTTGTTCCAGATAGAAACGGAAAGCTCGTACAGATATCTGCACTATATGAAAAACCGGAATTATATGAATCACAAACTACCTATTTTGGCGCAGTTGTAGCTCCATATGCAAACCGCATTGCAGATGCAAAGTTTGAAATCGATGGGATAGAGTATCATGTAGATGCAAATAACAATGAGAATAGTCTTCATAGTGGATATAATACTTTAGCAAAGAAGATTTGGGCGGTAAAAGAACATACTGTGAATACAATTGTATTTTCTTATGATGCGAAGGATTTGGAGCAGGGCTTCCCTGGAAACATTCATTACGAAGTGACATATGAACTTACAGATAAGAATGAATTGGAGATTTCTTATTATGCACTTAGTGATAAGAAAACTACAATTAATATGACCAATCATACATATTTTAATTTGGCAGGAGCGTTATCAGGAAGTATAGAAAATCATGTGCTTTGGATAAAGGCTTCTCACTATACACCAGTAAAAGATGATAAGGCAATTCCTACTGGAGAGATTGCACCAGTAGAAGGTACACCATTTGACTTCCGTGAGCCAAAGACAATTGGAAAAGAGATAGGTGAAGATTTTGATCAGCTTGTATATGGTTTGGGCTATGACCATAATTTTGCAATCGATAAAGAATCAAGCGGAGTTGAAAAGATTGCAACTGCATATTCAGAAGAGACGGGTATTCAGATGGATGTGTGGACGGATTGTATCGGTGTGCAGTTATATACCGGAAATTTCATGGAAGGGGAAGAAGGCCCAAATGGGCATAAGTATGTAAAACGAGGAGCCTTCTGTTTAGAAACCCAATACTTCCCAAATGCGATTAACGAAACGAATTTCGTGTGTCCAATTACGGAAGCAAATGTGCCATATGAGACGAAAACCGTGTACGCGTTCTCTCACAAATAAATGCAAGAAGAAATGGAAGTTTTATAGGTATGAAAATTGTTTTTTTAGATGTAAAGACGATAGGTGAGGATATAGATTTATCTTATTTTGATGCTTTGGGAGACGTGGTAAAATACCCATTTTCCACTCCAGAAGAAGCGTTAGAACGTACGGTAGATGCGGACGTAATTGTCTTAAATAAAGTCGAGATTAATGAGAAGTCTATTGGGAATGCAAAGAACTTAAAACTCGTTTGCGTAACTGCGACAGGAACAAATAACCTGGACAAAGAATATCTTGCACAAAGAGGTATCGAATGGAGAAATGTTGCAGGATACTCTACGGAATCTGTGGCTCAGCATACCTTTGCATTATTGTTCTATTTATTAGAAAAATTACGTTACTATGATGATTATGTAAAAGAAGAAAAGTATATTGGAGATGTGTCTTTTACGCACTTTGCAAATGCTTTTCATGAAATTGCAGGCATGACATGGGGTGTTGTTGGTCTTGGAAATATTGGTAGAAGAGTAGCCGACATTGCGAAATGTTTTGGTTGCAAAGTCGTATATTATTCTACTTCCGGCAGAAACAACAATAGCGATTATGAAAGAGTAGATTTCGAAGAGTTGTTAGCGACATCGGACATTGTTTCTGTGCATGCACCTTTGGACGAAAATACAAAAGGTTTATTTGATAAATCGGCATTTCAGAAGATGAAAGAATCTGCGATTTTTATCAACGTGGGACGAGGTCCAATTGTAGAGGAACAGGATTTGGTAGATGCCTTAAATGAAGGGGCGATTGCTGCAGCAGGTTTGGATGTTTTGGCTGTGGAACCTATGATTGAGAGTAACCCTCTCCGTACAGTGAAGGATAGTAATAAATTAATTATTACACCTCACATTGCATGGGCAAGTGTTGAGGCAAGAACTCGTCTGATGAGAATTATCAGTGAGCAGATTAAAGAGTATTTTGGATTGTAGAAATGAAAGTAATTTGGAGCAAAATAAATTGGCTTTGGGCAATTTTAGTAATGCTGGGTGGTGCGGCATTTAGTACGTACCTGGTACAGTATTTATTGTTGGAGCCAGAGCTATTTGAGAAATTATCGGATAAGAAGTGGACGCTGAATATCATATGTGTACTAGTGGTATATTGGGTGATGCTTTTTATCACCAATCGTGTAAATATCAGCGCTATGATTTCACATGGTTTTTTTATGGCGTTGGCATTTGTAAATTATTATGTTTATCTGTTTCGTGAGAATGAATTTATTTTTGCGGATATTCGTTCGATTGGAACAGGGCTTAGTGTAGCAGGAAATTATAAAATAGAACTTACCGAGAGAGGCTGGCATGTAATTATTGCCTCAGCAATATTTTTCATGGTAGTAAGTCTTTTTCGTATTCGTTTTAAGCAGGTGATTTTCCTAAGAGTATTTAGTGGATTAGTGGTAGTTTTATGTTGTCTTTCGGTAGCGATAAAGACAGATGGGATGAATACAGAGACCTGGGAGAAAAAAGGAAGTTACCGCAATGGATATGTGTTAAATTTTGTTTTGAGTGCAAGAGATAGTTTTGTTTCTGCACCAGATGGGTATGCAGTAGAAACGATTGTCAACATGGAAGAGGAATATTCAAATAAAGAGAATAATCCTATTGGAGAAATGCTTGTCAAAGAGCCTACCATTATCGTAGTGATGAATGAGTCTTTTGCAGACTTAAGTGTGATTGGAGAGTTTCAAACAAATAAACCGCTTACACCATTTATGGATTCGCTATATCAGAATACGACAAAGGGTTATGCTTTGGCTTCGGTTTTTGGCGCAAAGACTCCGAACTCGGAATGGGAGTTTTTGACGGGTGGCTCCATGGCATTTTTGCCAGTGGGTTCCGTGGTGTATCAACAGTATATGAATGAAGAACCAAGCTCTATGGTTAGTACTTTGAAAAATGAAGGGTATACCTGTGTTGCAATGCATCCATATTATGAAACGGGTTGGAGCAGAGATTTGGTATATCCAAAGCTGGGTTTTGATGAAGCGTATTTTCTAGATGATTTTGATCAAAGCCAGATGATTCGAAAGTATATTTCGGACGAGGAATTATATAGTAAAATTATTGAGCGATATGAAAATCGAAAGGTAAATGAGAATCTTTTTATCATGTCTATCAGTATGCAAAACCATGGTGGATATGCGAAGCGATATGATAATTTCCCAGAAGATTATTATAAGATTGGACGCTCTTATACGGATGCCAATCAGTACTTTTCGTTGATTCGAGAAAGTGATGACGCGCTAAGAGATTTTATGAATTATTTTTCTTGTGTGGAGGAACCAGTAGAGATTATTTTCTTCGGCGACCATCAGCCAAGTTTAAATCGCAAATTTTATGAAATCTTAAATGGAAAAGGGCTATCCGGTTTAACCTTAAAAGAGTTAGAAGCGCTATATACAGTGCCATTTTTCATTTGGACGAATTATGATACTCCAGAAGAAACGGTAGAGATTACAAGTTTAAACTTCCTTTCTACGATGGCATTGGAGAAAGCGGGAATCGATTTGCCACCATACAATCAGTTTATGGCGGATTTAAGAGAGGTCGTACCAGCAATAAATGCAAGAGGATATTATTCGATAGAAAAGGGAAAATATCTTCATGTGGAGGATGCGCTAGGGAGTGAACTTGAATGGATTTTAAAATATCAGAGTCTTCAATACAATGGACTTTTTGATTCAAAAAATACAAGTAATATATTCTTTCCATATTTAGAGGAATAGAGGAGAACGTATGAAACTAAGCAAGTTATTAAAATACAATCAAATCATTGTACAGTGTCACGATAATCCAGATGCGGATGCAATCGCGAGCGGTTTTGCTGTGTATACATATCTAAAGGACCATGGCAAAGATGTACGCTTGGTTTATGGTGGTAGAAATATAATTCGCAAAAGTAATTTGGTCATGATGATAAAAGAATTGGAGATTCCAATTGAGAACGTCGGTCACATTACGCAGGAAGAGCCAGCAGAGCTTTTGGTTACAGTAGATTGTCAGTATGGCGAAGGAAATGTGACGTTGTATCCAGCAGAAAATGTTGCTGTAATTGACCATCATAGAGTAAGTAGAAAGCTGCCTAAGTTACACGAAGTACAAAGTAATCTAGGAGCGTGTTCTACCCTTGTATGGAACTTGCTTAAGGAAGAAGGCATCGATCCAAATGAAAATAAGAATTTAGCGACAGCGCTTTATTATGGTTTGTATACAGATACAGGAAATCTGGAAGAAATTTATCACGAAAAAGATATGGAACTTCGTGATACTGCAAAGTTTCATACAGGACTTATCACAAAGCTTCGTAATGCCAACATTTCGATTGAAGAATTAGAGACTGCAGGAGCAGCACTTCTTCGTTGTGATTATAATGAGCAGTATCGTTTTGCAGTGGTAAAAGCGGGACCTTGTGATCCAAATGTTTTGGGTCTAATAAGTGATATGGTTCTGGAAGTAGACTCGATAGATGTGTGTGTGGTATTCTCGGTTTTACCAAATGGTGTAAAGCTTTCGATTCGTAGTTGTGAGGAAGATATTAAAGCGAATGAGTTAGCAGCAAAACTCTGTATGGGAATCGGTTCTGGTGGTGGTCATCATGTAAAAGCTGGTGGTTTCATACAGATGGACTTATTGGTAAAAGCATACGAAACCTATTGTAGAAAAATAGGTACAGAGCCAAGAATGTCGTTGGATGAAACAGGAAATTCAGAGCGTCCATCCATGTCTGCGATTAAGTCTTATTTAGAATATTGTATGGTAGAATATTTTGAAAATAGAGAAAATATTGAAGCAGTCATTTTTGATTTAGACGGGACGCTTTTGAATACTTTATATGACTTAACAGATGCAGTGAACTGGGCATTGGAAAAGTATGGACAACCTACTCATAGTTTAGAAGAGGTTCGAGCATTTGTCGGAAATGGTCTTCGTAATTTGATGCTTCAGGCAGTTCCTGGCGGAGAAGAAAATCCTGTTTTTGAAGATTTGTTTGAATTTTTCCGCGAATACTATAAGAGTCATTGTAATGTGAAAACCGCACCTTATGACGGCGTGCTTGAACTTATGAAAGAGTTAAAGGGCAGAGGTGTGAAGATGGCAATTGTATCGAATAAAATCGATGCAGGAGTAAAAGAACTTAATGCAATTCATTTTTCAGAATACATCGGTGTTGCAATCGGAGAGAGAGAAGGGATTAGCAGAAAACCGGCTCCAGATTCTGTAAATGAAGCACTTAGACTTTTAGACGTGGATAAAGAACATGCAGTTTATGTGGGAGATTCCGATGTAGACATCCTGACGGCTAAGAATGCAGAGATACGTTGCATTTCGGTTTCTTGGGGATTTAGAGATGAAACATTCTTAATGGAGAATGGCGCAGGTATTATCATAGACCGCCCATTAGAATTATTAGAGTATCTATAAAGAAGGATTAAGATATGGAAAAAAGAATTTCAGGTCATACACAGTTGCTAGCTTTGATTGGTTCGCCAGTGGGTCACTCTGGCTCACCAGCAATGTATAATTACAGTTTTGAAAAATTAGGTTTAGATTATGCTTATGTGGCATTCGATGTGAAAGAGGAAGGTGTAAAAGCGGCACTTGATGCTATGCGTTTATTTCACATGCGAGGCATGAATGTTACGATGCCAGATAAGGTAGAGGCAGCTCGTTACATGGATGAACTTTCTCCTGCAGCACAGATCATCGGTGCGGTAAATACGATTGTCAATGAAGAGGGTAAACTTATCGGTCATATGACGGATGGAGAAGGTTTTGTAAACAATCTAAAAGATTACGGTGTTTCCATAGTAGGAAAGAAGATGGTTGTTGCTGGCGGTGGTGGTGCAGCTACTGCGATTCAGGTGCAGTGTGCCTTGGATGGAGCGAAAGAAATTAGTATCTTTAATAAAAAAGATGGTTTCTTTGAGCGAACCGTTGAAACTGCGGAAAAAATTAAAAAAGCAGTGCCAGATTGTATGGTCAATGTATATGACATTGATGATGAAGAACGATTGAATAAAGAGATGTCTAATGCGGATATATTTGTTAATGCAACAATTGTAGGTATGAAGCCAATGGAGGATAAGAGTGTGATTCAGGATTTATCTATGCTTCGTCCAGAACTTGTGGTTGCAGATATTGTATATAATCCAGAAGAGACAAAACTTTTGAAGGAAGCAAAAGAGGCAGGCTGTACTTGTGTGGGTGGAAAAGGCATGTTGGTATGGCAGGGAGCTTCTGCATTTAAGTTATATACGGGCATGGAAATGCCAGTGGAAGAGGTAAAGGAGCTTTTGTATGGAAGTAAGTAAAAATATTTTCCTGATTGGTTTTATGGGGTGTGGGAAAAGTACAATGGCTCGTCTTTTGGCAGAGGAATTATCAGCGGAAATCATAGAGATGGATGAGACAATAGAGCAAGAAGCGGGGATGTCCATCAATGCGATTTTTGAAAAATACGGGGAAGAACATTTTCGTGATTTGGAAAGTGCATTGATAGAAAGAATTTCTAAAAAAGGTGGCGCGATTGTGTCCTGTGGAGGTGGTGCAATTCTTCGTTCAAAAAACGTAGACAGCATGAAATCTAATGGACAAATTATTTATCTTTCTGCAACACCAGAAACGATTTTTGAAAGGGTGCGTTTTAGTACAAATCGTCCTCTTTTGAACGGGAACATGAATGTGGAATATATTGCATCTCTGATGGAAAAAAGATTACCGCGTTATTTGGCAGCAGCAGATAAAACGATTTCTGTAGACGGGAAGAACAAGGATGAAGTTGTGCGCAATTTATTGACAATCCTATAAATAAATTTTAAAATTTTATATATGAAATTGGGGAAAGAGGTTTTCTAAAATGGGGAAAAATATTGCAGTATTGATGGGTTCCATCAATATGGAAAATCAAAAGCATATTATGGATGGAATGATAGATGCGACCAAAGAGACACAGTGTAATTTGTACATCTTTACAAATCATTCCTATAGACAGAATAATAGTGGCGAAACTGCAAAGGGAGCTTATCAGATTATGGAGCTTCCGGATTTTGAATATTATGATGGCGTTATTGTAGCACCAGATACAATTTTATATCCACCGGTAGCTTCTTTTGTAATGGATAAAATTCGAAACAGTAAAATTCCATTTATTAGCTTGGATCATGCATTTGAAGGGCATGGGTGCTTGCTTACTTCTAGTTATGATGCACAGTATAAAGTAGTGGAGCATTTAATAAAGGAGCATGGTTGTAAGGAGATTGGATATATTAGAGGGCCAATCGATTATTATGAGGCAGATACCCGTTATCAGGCGTATTGTGATGCATTAAAAGATCATAATCTTCCAGTAAGGGAAGAGAATATAGAGGTAGGAGGCTTTACATTAGAGAGTGGGTTAAAAGCTGCGATACAGCTGCATCAAAAGGGATTAAAAGTAGACGCCATCGCATGTGCAAACGATAGTATGGCACTTGGTGCGGTGGAATATTTCAAGATGGCAGGAGTTTCGGTACCAAAGGATGTACTGGTAACCGGTTTTGATAACAGTGAGTCTGCTATGTATAGTACTCCATCTATTACTTCGATTGATAAGAATCCATACGATTTGGGACATAAAGCAATTTATGAAATATTAGATATTATCGCCGGTAAAGAGCCAGAGTGTATTAAGGTTTCTACCGAGCCTGCGTGTAGAGAGAGTTGTGGATGTGGCACAGCAGCAGATGTTGATACTGACCGTTTGAAATATCGATATATGCAAAAGGAGATTTACATAAATCATTTGTCGGAATTAATCAATGCAAATCTTATTCAGTTTTCGACTGCGCAAAGTCCGGAAGAGGTTGTGGATGTTGTAAAACAAACGATTAGCAGGATTGATTTGAAGGCATTTTATCTTTGCTTGTGTGATACGGCTAAGGTATTCGCTCTTCCGGAATCCAATATGGGTGGCGATTTCGATTTGCAGCAGGTAAATACGGATTATACAGAAAAATTAGAATTGCCATTGGCCTTTGAAAATAAACAGGTTGGAAGTTATAAGGCGTTTTCTAGGGGAATTGTGCTTCCACAGGAAATTCGAGATCAAGCGGGAGATGGAAACTATTATGTAATCACACCAATCTATTTCCAGAGTTGTTGTTATGGATATGCAGTAAGTGGAAATGATAAATTGGCACTTATGAATTCCTTGTATTATTCATGGCTTATGAATATTGGGGTGGCTTTAGAAAACGTGCGTAAGAAAATGCTCTTACAAGATGCCGTAATAAAGTTAAATAATGTATGGAGTTATGATCCATTAACACACTTATATAATAGAGCTGGTTTTTATTATGAAGCGAAAACTATTTTGGAAATTTTGAAATTACAAGATAGTAAAATATTTGTTCTGTTTTCGGATGTGGATGGACTTAAAAAAGTAAACGATGGTCAGGGTCACGAAGCGGGCGATTGTTTGATTAAAGAAATTGCTGCTTGCTTTAAAGAGAATCTCAGTGGAGATATGCTGGCTATGCGATACGGGGGCGATGAATTTGTTGTTTTTGGTTCCTATGAAGAAGAAGCCGAGATTGATTATTTGTTAAAATCTATCCAGGCATCGATGGATAATCGAAATGCATCCGGAAAAAATACTTTTACGCTTTCTGCTAGTATAGGTGTTATTAAATCTAGGGCACAAGAGGTAAAAGAACTCAGCGAGTTGATTGATATTGCTGATGCAAATATGTACGAACAGAAACGTAAGAAAAGAGAAGGTAGTAAGTAACTTATGGAAAAAATAAATGCATTAACAGGTTTGTACTCCGAAAAGGCATTCTTTGAAGAAGTAGAAAACTTTCTAAAAAATACAGATGATAAAACCTACTGCATGATGGCAATAGATGTAGAGCATTTCCGCCTTTATAACACGCTTCATGGAAGGGAAGAAGGCGATAATCTTTTACGTTTTATTGCGGACATGCTTCGTGCTTACAGAGTAGCCCAAGGTGGGGTAATTGGTTATCTTGGTGGGGATAACTTTGCGCTGGTTACAGAGTATAACAAAGAGACTTTGGATCAGCTGCGTGAGGGAATCCGAGAAGAAATTCGTAATAAGAATAATACGACAGGATATCCACCAGCTTATGGGATTTATTCCATCGTGGATCGGACAGAATCCCCTTCGCTTATGTATCACAGAGCAACTTTGGCACTATCCTATGTAATTGGGAATTATACAAATCGTGTGAAAGAATATTATCCTGATATGGATAGTAAGGTGGAGCAGGAGATCCGTCTGCTTTCTGAAATTCAAGAAGGCATGGATAATGATGAATTTACATTTTTCATTCAGCCACAGTGCGATATTACCAAAGGAAAAATTGTAGGTGGAGAGTCGTTAGTAAGATGGATTAAACCGGAGAAAGGAATGGTTTCTCCAGGTGTGTTTATCCCAGTATTAGAGAAAAATGGATTCATTGCAGACTTAGATAGAATTGTATGGGATAAAGTATGTCAGTGGCTCAGAGAATGTATGGACCGCGGATATAAACCAGTGCCAATTTCAGTCAATGTATCTAGAATAGATATTTTCTCATTGGATGTACCGAAATACTTGATTTCGTTAGTGGAGAAATACGAGATTTCGCCAGAGTTATTAAAGGTAGAGATTACAGAAAGCGCATACGCGGAAGAGGGAGATTCCATTGTAGAAACGGTGAATCGATTAAGAGATTATGGATTCATCGTCATGATGGATGATTTTGGCAGTGGATATTCTTCTTTAAATATGTTAAAGAGTGTTCCAGTAGACGTGCTGAAAATGGATATGCGTTTCCTGGAAATTAATGAAAACGAAGAAGAAAAAGGAATTGGAATTTTAGAGTCTGTTATCAATATGGCGAGACAGATGCGTATTCCTATTGTAGTGGAAGGTGTAGAAACAGAGATACAAGAAAGCCTTCTTCGTAAGATGGGTTGTTGCTATACTCAAGGGTATTTATATTACAAGCCAATGTCAATCGACGCATTCGAAAAATTGTTGGTAGATGACGATGGCTTGGATCATAGTGGCTTCTGGTATAGACAGGCAGAGTCAATTCACTTACGAGAATTTTTAGATACAAATCTGTTTAATGACAATGTAATCAATAATATTTTAGGACCTGCAGTGTTCTACGATATGTATGAAAATCATATCGAGATTACGAGAGTAAACGAGCAGTATTTTAAGCTCGCAGGAATTCCAAGACAAGAGCAGGAAGACTATCAGAGAAAATTCTGGAATAGCGTAAGAGATGACGACAGACAGCTGTTGTATTCAATTTTTGCTCAGGCGTATAAGAATGTTGCAACAGGTGCATCAGGGTTTATTAATTTCCTTCGACGAGATGGGGTATCTTTATGGGTAAATATTAAAGTATTCTTCTTGCGTGAAAAGGATGGACATAAGTTATTCTATGCTGCACTTACCGACATGACAGAGATGAAATCGGATACGATAGTGGCATCATCACTGACACATGAATTAGCAGAGCTATCAGATAAACAGCGTGATGAGATGGAAAAATATTATGGGGATATACCATCTGCGTTTGGTATTGGAAAACCGGTGTTGGATGCATCTGGAAAACCAGTGGATTTTGAAATCAATTATGCAAATAAGATTCTTAGTCGTATGGCTGGCGAAGATTTAGAGAGATTGCGTTATCTGGTAGAAAGCCTTTTTGAAAACAGAAAGGACGAATTGCTTGATGCGGCCTATCGTGTTGCCTATAAAGGGGAAAAGGTTTGTTTGCAAAAGTATAGTACGATTTCAAACCGTTATTTGGAATTACATTTGTATCCATATGTTAAGGGTTATGTATGTTGTACTTTGCGTGATGTTACACATTCGCATATTTATGAGAAGGTTTCGCGTAATATTATGGAATCCTTCCGTGAAGTGTTCTTCATTCAGATGCAGGATAATTATTGTCGTATGATTTTTCCGGATGAAAATGATATGTTAAATCGTGGAAATTATGAGGAAGTAATTAACCGACATTTTGATGCAGGGCAGATTTCACTTTATGATGAAGCGGGCGTACGTGAATTCTTATCCTTAGAAAATTTGCGTAGAGTACTACGTAAAAAAGATAGTGTGGAATATAAATATAAGAGACGTGTAAAAGACGGAGGATTAGAATGGTGTATTACCACTTTTAGTGTTTCAGAACGAATGGAAGATGGAACACCAAAAACTGCCACTATGACAATTCGAAGTATCGAATCGCTTATGCGAGAAAAAGAAAGCAATAAGCGTAAAAACATGTCAAGTATGTTAGAAACGATGTCTGATGGATTCTTTATTTACAAGGCAGAAGAAGACGAGCAGATTTTATATGCAAATCCAAAAGTATGTCATTTGTTTGGATGTAGAACCTCGACAGAATTTAAAGCACTTACAGGAAATACTTTCCCAGGCTTGGTACATCCAGAAGATGTGAAACGAGTACAATGGGAGATTCATAGTCAGGTAAAAGAATCTGATAGAAATATGGATTATATCCGTTATCGAATCATTCGAAAAGACGGTGAGATTCGTTGGATTGATGATGTAGGACATCTGGAAACTTCTGAGTATATTGATGGTCCAAAGATGTTTTATGTATTTATTCTTGATGTTACGGACGAGATGACAGAAGCAGAAAAAGAATATTTAATTGCGGAAAGTAAACGTTTCAACAAATAATTTTACCGAGGTATAAAATTCCTTCATTTACAGATACTAGACTACAACTAGTAAATGCAAATGGAGGAATTTTTTTATATGAAAGCTACAGGTATTGTAAGAAGAATAGATGATTTAGGAAGAATTGTAATCCCAAAGGAAATTCGACGCACCATGCGAATCCGTGAGGGTGATCCAATGGAAATTTTTACGAGCAGAGAAGGAGAAATTCTTTTGAAAAAATATTCTCCGGTTGGCGAGTTGGGAGAGTTCGCATCTGTTCTTGCGGAAAGTATGGCGCAGACTTTAGGGGAATTGGTTTGTGTAACGGATAGAGATTATGTGATTGCTGCATCAGGAGCAGGCAAGAAAGAAGTGGAAGGAAAGCTTTTAGATGAGTCCATGCAGTCTGCAATTGATCAAAGAGTGTATAGGGTATTAGAAGGCGATAAAAAAGAACTGATAAAAATTGTACAGGATGATGAAAAATTATATCAGCGTCAGATTATCGGAACGATTCTTTCGCATGGGGATTGTATTGGCGCTGTAGTTGTTTTGAGCAAGGATAATAGCAATAATTCAAATGAGGTATTATTACAACAAGTAAAAACCGCAGCAGGTTTTTTGGGGAGACACATGGAGCAGTAGGGATACTGCTCTTTTTTCTTTTGGAAAAGTCCTACAACTGCTTGCTTATAATTGCAAAAAAGGATAAAATATTTGCTAGAATGACAATTTAGGAGCGAATTATGGCGAAGAGAAAAAAGAACAAAAAGAACCGGTTTTTCTGGTTTCTTGTAAAACTTCAATTTTTCTTTATGGTGGTCATTTTAGCGGGACTTTTATACTATAATTTTGGTGGATATGCAAAGCAGATTCAGGCAATGCGTCAGGAGGCAGTGCGCATGGTAAGAGAGTCTGACAAGTTGACCTTTATACCTTCACAAACCAGTGTTGTATATGATACAAATGGGCAGTTGATTTCATTTATCAAAGGGGAAAAGGAAGCAGATTACATCGAGTATGAAGATATCCCAGCAGATTTTGTGACTGCAATGGTTAGCATAGAAGATAAGAGATTTTACCAGCATGATGGCATTGATTTTGTTGCCTTGATTCGTTCTGCAAAAGCAATTGTTGAAACGGGTTCACTTTCTCAGGGAGGAAGTACGATTACAATGCAGTTGGCCAGAAATGTTTATCTGGATACAGGGAAACGTTTAGAGCGAAAACTGAAGGAAATGTTTATTGCGGCAGAACTTGAGAAGCTTTATAGCAAGAATAAGATAATGGAATATTATCTGAACAATATTTATTTTGCAAATGGTTATTATGGAATTCAGGCTGCTTGTAATGGATATTTTAGTTGTAGTCTAAATGACTTGAGTTTATCACAGATTGCGTTTTTGTGTGCAATTCCTAATAGCCCGAGTTATTATGATCCAATCGTAAATTATGAAAATACGATTACACGTCGAGATCGTATTCTTACAAATATGTATGAGGATGGAAAGATAGACCAGGCAGCTTATCTTACTGCGATAGGGGAGGCGATTGTCTTACAACCATCTCAGGAAACAAAGTCTCAGAGAAATAATTATGTAGATACATATGTATATTATTGTGCAACACGAGCATTGATGGAAGCGGAAGGGTTTCAGTTTAAAGAGTATTTCGCAAGCGAAGAGGAAAAGAAAGCCTATTACGAGGAGTATGATCATCTTTATGCAGATTGTCAAAAGCAGGTATATGCAGAAGGATATAAAATATATACCAGCATAGATCTGACGAAGCAGGAGCTGTTACAGGACTCATTAAACAATGTGCTTAGTGAATTTACAGAAGTAGGGGAAGATGGTGCATACCAGATGCAGGGGTCTGCGGTATGTGTGGATAATGAAACCGGTTATGTGGTGGCAATTGTAGGTGGAAGAGAACAGAACGAGTTGGGTATTTATACCTTAAATCGCGCATATCAGTCACATAGACAGCCAGGAAGCTGTATTAAGCCACTTATTGTATACACTCCATTCTTTGAGTTGGGAAATAATCCGGACTCGATAGTAAAGGATGAAGCGACAGAGGATGGACCGGGGCAATTCTACTATTTTGGCGACATAACTGCGCGTTTTGCAGTTGAAAATTCGTTGAATGCATCGGCATGGAACGTATATAGCCAGATAACGCCGGAAGTGGGATTGCAATATTTGAAGAATATGCATTTTACAGAGATTAAACCTACAGATTATGTAATTGCAACTTCCTTAGGTGGATTTACCAGAGGAACTTCAGCAGTAGAGATGGCTGCAGGATATGCAACGCTTGAAAATGACGGAGTATATCGCCAGCCTACCTGTATCAAGAAGATTGTAGATGCAGCAGAAAATGTTGTCTATGTTTCAAAGCAGGAAGGAACTGCGATTTATAAAGAAACGGCAGCACGAATGATGACGGATGTATTGCAGTCGGCAATGACAAATGGAACAGGTCAGCCGGCGTTGTTAGAAGGTATGCCTTGTGCAGGAAAAACAGGAACAACAAATGATCGCAAGGACGGTTGGTTTGTGGGATATACCAGATATTATACAACGAGCGTGTGGGTAGGATACGACATGCCAAAAGCTGTTGAAACTCTTGGCGGAGGAACTTATCCTGCTTATATTTGGAAGGATTTTATGTCGAAAATTCATGAAGGATTAACGCCTATGAATTTTCTTCCTTATGCACAGCTTTCACCAGAGTTTATAGAGGAACATTATCCAGAAGATGAGGAAGTGCAGGAAGATATAGAAAATCCAGAAAATGTAGAAAATCCAGAGAATATAGAAAACGTGGAAGATTAAAGTGCGGAGGTGTGTTATGAAAAAATATGGATTTGGAGTAGATGTTGGTGGAACAACGATTAAGATGGGATTTTTCCAGACAGATGGAAAACTTCTTGATAAATGGGAAATCAAAACCAATACAGCAAATGGTGGCGTTGAGATTTTATCAGATATTGCAAAAAGTATTGATAACAAATTAGCGCAGGAAGGCATAAGTAAATCAGACGTTCAAGGTATTGGAGTGGGTGTTCCAGGACCTATTCAGGAAGAAAAGATTGTAAACCGTTGTGTAAACCTTGGTTGGGGTATTGTAAACGTAGCAGAAGAATTAGGCGCATTGACCGCTTTGAGCGTAAAAGTAGGAAATGATGCAAACGTAGCGGCTTTAGGTGAAAGCTGGCAAGGTGGAGCAAAAGGCTGCAAAAATGCGGTTATGGTAACACTTGGAACTGGTGTTGGCGGCGGCGTTATTGTAGATGGTAAAATCGTATCAGGCTTTAATGGTGCGGGTGGAGAAATCGGACATACTACAGTCAACCCAGATGAAATCGAAGCATGTAACTGTGGACAGTATGGTTGCTTAGAGCAGTATACTTCTGCAACAGGCATTGTTCGAATGGCGAAGAGAAAATTAGCAAAGTGTGAAGACGAAACAACACTTCGTAATATTGAACCACTTACAGCAAAAGATATTTTTGATGAAGCAAAGGCTGGAGATGAAGTGGCAAAAGAACTTGTAAATGAATTGGGATTTATTTTAGGCTCTACACTTTCAAATGTGGCATGTGTAGTTAACCCAGAAGTAATTGTAGTAGGTGGTGGTGTTTCAAAGGCTGGAAAGATTCTTATTGATACCATCCAGGAACACTTTAGAGAAAATTGTTTCTATGCATTAAAAGAAACACGTTTCGAACTTGCAACATTGGGCAATGATGCAGGTATCTACGGATGTATGGCAATGTTATTAAATTAATAAAAATTAAGGGCGTGCTCAGGCACGCCCTATTTTAATTTGCTAATGTCTTAACATGTGTAAGAGCTTTGTTTACAGCTGGAATACTTATAAGAGCAATTGTAAGAATTGCTTCTGCTCCGATATATGCCCCATTATAGCAAATGGAATAAATGATGGCACTATCAAAAAATTCTGGCATAAAGGTTGGGAAGAAAATATATCCTGAAAGTGTAGAGAATACAAATCTTCCTAAGATAGCTGCAAGATAGCCTTTGACAAGCCCGTTCTTAGATTTGGAGAATAGTCCGGAAAGACCAAGCGCCCCAAAGGCAAAGAAATAATCCAAAAGCATTTGTGGCAGGCTGATGATGTATGGATCAATTACCAATTGTAAGATACCATAAGCTAGACCTGTAGTAAGTCCTACTCCAAGTCCATACCAGTTGCCGATTAAGGCGATAAAGAGCATGCTGAATAAGGTGACAGAACCGCCCATTGGCATGTTCACAAGTTTCAGCATAGATGTTACCATGGCAAGCGCAATTGCCATAGCAGAGAAAGTGAGCTGCTTTGCACTAAATTTTCTTTTGCTACCGAAGATGGCGCATCCAACGAGTAAAGCAGCAATCATTGCGATTACTAAACAAGTGTAACCAGCAGTTGTGAGTTGATAAGTAACACCGTACTCATCTGTCACTGGGATTGCAAAAATAGACATAAAAAATCTCCTCCTTGTCTGCTGCCAGGGAGAAGTCTTCTAACTTACGAATCGCTTCCTTACGCCGGTACTAACCGGATCAAGTAGTGAGGGTCATATCTTTCGATAATCTCAGCCAAAGGCACCCCTAGCAAAATTTATTTTGTTTACATGACATACCATACAAGAGATTTTGCCATTCGTCAAGCGAAAATTTTGTTATGGAAAGTGTGGTTTGCTATAACTTGAAACAATGGCGTGTATAATTAATTGGAATTGTCTGGGAAAATATTTTTCTTGTAATATGTCTTGTCAGGGCTTAAAATAAATCACAGAAAAGATATGACCAAGGAGGTACATAGTATGTCATACGTAGATGAAGTAATTGCAAAAGTATCGGAGAAAAATGCTCAGGAACCAGAGTTCTTGCAGACAGTAGAAGAAGTATTATCTTCTTTAAAACCAATCGTAGACAAAAATGAAGAAGTTTATAGAAAGGCAGCACTTCTTGAAAGAATGTGTGAACCAGAAAGAGTAATCGAATTTAGAGTAGCATGGGTTGATGATGCAGGCCAGACACAGGTAAACAGAGGATATCGTGTGCAGTTTAATGGTGCTATTGGACCTTACAAGGGAGGTCTTCGTTTCCACCCATCGGTAAACTTATCTATCATGAAATTCTTAGGTTTTGAACAGACCTTTAAGAATAGTTTAACAACACTTCCTATGGGTGGTGCAAAAGGTGGTTCTGACTTTGATCCACGTGGTAAGAGTGATGGAGAAGTTATGAGATTTTGTCAGGCATTTATGACAGAACTTTATCGTCATATTGGACCAGACGTAGACGTACCAGCTGGTGATATTGGTGTTGGTGCAAGAGAAGTAGGTTATATGTACGGACAGTACCGTCGTATTAGAGGTGCATTTGAAAACGGCACATTAACAGGTAAGGGTCTCTCATTTGGTGGATCTTTAATTCGTCCGGAAGCGACAGGATATGGTGCTGTTTATTATACCTGTGAAGTGTTAAAACATGAAGGTGAATCTATCGAAGGAAAAACAGTTTCACTTTCAGGTTTTGGTAACGTAGCTTGGGGCGCTGCTAAGAAAATTGCGGAACTCGGTGGAAAAGCAGTTACACTTTCAGGTCCAGACGGATACATCTATGATCCAGACGGAATTGTAACAGAAGAAAAGATTAATTTCTTGCTTGAAATGCGTTCTTCAGGTCGTGATAAAGTACAGGATTATGCAGATAAATTTGGTTGCCAGTTCTTCCCAGGCGAAAAACCATGGGGACAGAAAGTTGACATCGCTATGCCATGTGCTACTCAGAACGATGTTAATATGGATGAAGCAAAGAAAATCGTTGCGAATGGTGTTAAGTACTATATCGAAGTTGCAAATATGCCAACTACAAACGATGCACTCAAATATTTGATGGATGAAACAGATACAATCGTAGCTCCATCGAAAGCTGTTAACGCTGGTGGTGTATTAGTATCAGGTCTTGAAATGAGCCAGAACTCAGAACGTTACAGCTGGACAGCAGAAGAAGTAGATGAAAAATTACACAGAATTATGATTGGTATTCATGATTCCTCAGCAGCAGCCGCTGAAGAATATGGTTTAGGTTATAATCTTGTAGCTGGAGCAAATATTGCAGGCTTTAAGAAAGTTGCAGAAGCTATGCTTGCACAAGGTGTGTTCTAGAAAGTGAGCACTTAGCGAGCGAAATTGAAAATTAATGCATAAAGGTCTCGGGGGCGATTACGCTCTCGGGGCTTTTTTAAATTTTGTTCTTTAATATTTTACAATCATCTTACTTTGGACTATAATAGATTAGATGAGACTTAATCTATTATAAATATAGGAGTAGTTCAATATGAATAAAATTGGAGTTGCAACTGATAGTCATAGTGGAATCAGTCCAGCGATGGCAGAGAAAATGATGGTAAAGGTTTTGCCAATGCCGTTTTATGTAGAAGAGGAATGTTTCTACGAAGAAGTGTCTATCAGTAGAAGAGAATTCTTTGAACAATTAAATGGGGATAAAAAAGTTTCTACTTCGCAGCCATCTCCGGAAGCAGTTATCGAGTTTTGGCGAGAAGGACTTAAGGAATACGAGCAGATTTTATATCTTCCAATGAGTAGCGGCCTTAGTGGTTCTTGTGGAACTGCTATAATGCTGGCTAAGGATGAAGAGTTTGAAGGTAAGGTATTTGTTGTAGATAATGGTAGAGTTTCTACTCCGCTTGTGCGAGCAATTATGGATGCGCAGGAGATGGTGGAAGAGGGTTTAGATGCAGCAAAGATTAAAGAAATATTAGAAGTAGAAAAGGATAAGATGTCGATATATATCGCGGTGGAAACCTTGGAGTTTTTGAAAAAAGGTGGACGTATTTCTGCAACTACTGCAGCGTTAGGGACCGCACTAAATATCAAACCAATTTTAAAGCTTGGCACAGAAGTGTTAGAAACCTACAAAAAAAGCCGTGGGATGAAGAAGGCAAAGAAGGAAATGTTAGAAGCGATTCGAGAAGATTTAGAAGTAACCTTTCAGGAATATCACGAGAGAGGCGAAGCTTATCTTCTGGTTGCTACGAGTGCCGATGAAGAGACAACCAATGCATGGATAGAAGAAGTAAAAGCGGCCTTTCCAGGCATGGAGGTTTTGGCAGGAAACTTATCTCTAGGTATTTGCTGTCATACTGGCGAAGGGGCATTGGGTGTAGGTATTTCATGTCGTCCTAAACGATAAAAGAGAGGAAAAAGAATGAATCGATTATTGATGGTAGTATTAAAAAATATAGCGATTGTGCCAGCTGCATGGGTGAAACTTTGTAAATATGCAAAGCATACTGATGAGTATACTTACGAAGAAAAATATAAACATATTCGTTACATTATTAAGCATGTGTGCAAGACTGGAAATATTGATTTGCAGGTAACTGGCTTAGAGAATATTCCAAAAGAAGATGGATTTCTTATGTGTGGAAATCATCAAGGTATCTTTGATATTGTAGCAATTGTGGATAGTTTTGAGAGACCAATCGCAGGTGTAATTAAAAAGGAATTAGCAGAAGTTCCTTTTATAAAACAGATTATTCAGTGTACACATTCTTATGGTATGGACAGAGATGATGTGCGTCAGTCCATGAAAGTAATCCAGAGTGTGACAAAAGATTTGTTAGACAAACGTAATATTGTTATTTTCCCAGAGGGGACCAGAAGTAAAAATGGAAACCAGATGGGCGAGTTTCATGCAGGGACTTTTAAATGTGTAACAAAGTCAAAGGCACCAATCGTGCCATTTGCATTTATCGATAGTTTCAAGGTGTTGGATCAAGATGGATGTGCTCCTCTTAAAGTGCAGCTGCATTATTTGAAACCAATCTTTTATGAGGAATATAAAGATTTGAAGACGAATGAAATTGCAGAATTGGTAAAGTCACGTGTTGGTGAAGCTATCGAAAAAAATGTAGTAGTAGTAGGCTAAGGTAATTTATGAAAATAGATGATTTAGAGGTTCTTGATCTAAACGAGGATGAAGACAAAGAATGGGAGTCTGTAGACTTGCCAGATGAAGAGGAAGTTGACTGGAAAAAAGAGACAAAGAGCTTTGTGCTTACTTTTTTAATTACGTTGGTTGTAGTTGTTGTGCTTAAAAATTTTGTCATCATAAACGCAACGGTTCCAACTGGTTCTATGGAAAATGCGATTATGCCAGGGGATAATATTTTAGGATATCGTCTTGCATATATGACAGAGGAGCCAGAGCGAGGCGATGTGATTTTCTTTCCATTTCCAGATGATGAAAGCCAGAAATATGTGAAACGTATTATCGGGCTACCGGGTGAAATGGTTACAATTATAGATGGAAAAATTTATATTGACGATGCGACGGTACCGTTGGATGAGCCATATCTTAAGGAAGAGTGGACACGAGGAACGGGTCCATATGTATTTGAAATACCAGAGGATAGTTATTTATGTCTAGGGGATAATCGTAATCGTTCAGCAGATGCTAGAGAATGGAATAATCCATACGTAGCAAAAGAAAAAATTATTGGTAAAGCATTATTTATATATTTCCCATTTGATCGTTGGGGAACTGTAGAATAATCGATAAAAAGAGGAATAGTTATGGTATCGATATTGGCGAAAGTATGGGGGATAGAGAAATTACCTGTAGATAAAAAGAGAAGTGCTTATGGAAAGCTTTGTGGTATAGTAGGAATTGTTTTAAATGTTCTACTTTTTGCCGGCAAATTTTTAGCTGGTTGGATTAGCAATTCGATTGCAATTACAGCAGATGCATTTAACAATCTTTCGGATGCGGGTTCTTCCCTGGTAACATTAATAGGATTTAAACTTGCAGAGCAAAAACCAGATTCAGACCATCCTTTTGGTCATGGTAGAATGGAATATTTGTCTGGTTTGATTGTTTCGGCGGTTATATTAATGATGGGATTTGAATTAGTAAAGGATTCCATTGACAAGATTTTGCATCCGACAGGTGTAGAATTTTCTGCGGTTGTACTTGTGATTTTAGTAGCTTCCATTCTTGGAAAATGCTACATGGCACTTTATAATTATAGATATGGAAAACAGTATGAATCGAGTACTTTAAAAGCAACAGCAGTAGATAGCTTGAGTGACTGTGTTTCCACAACAGTGGTATTGATTGCGACAATCGTGGGATACTATACAGATGTACAGATTGATGGATTTTGCGGCATTGCTGTAGGAATCTTAATTTTTGTAGCAGGTATCAATGCGGCAAAGGAAACTCTTAGCCCATTATTAGGAGAGGCACCAGATCCTGAGTTTGTAAACCAAATTGAGGAAATGGTTTTGGAGTTTGATAAGGAATCTATCGTTGGTATTCATGACTTAATCGTACATGATTATGGTCCAGGAAGAAGAATCATTTCATTGCATGCAGAAGTTCCTGCAGAAGGCAATATGATGTCCCTGCATGATGTAATTGATAACTTAGAAATGAAACTTCGTGACGAACTGGGATGTCTTACTACGATTCACATGGATCCGGTTGTGACAACAGATGAACGAGTGACAGAATTAAAAGAGAAATGTATAGATTTGGTAAAAGAGATTGGTGATGCTTTATCCTTACACGATTTTAGAGTTGTGTTTGGTGATACACATACCAATATGATTTTCGATGTAGTAGTACCTTTTGAATTTTATTTGTCAGATTCAGAAACGGTAAAGACGATTCAGCAGAAGGTATGGGACAAAATAGGAAAAAATTATTTTGTAGTTATTACGATTGATAAGCCGGCTGTAAGGCTATAAAAGGAGGAAATAAAAATGCCAGAGAATTCAAGTTGCAGCAGTGCTTCTACATGTGGAAGAAGCAGCTGTGAAGGATGTCCAAGCAAAGAAAAAACAAGTATGTTAGAGGAGATGAATCCGCATTCAAATATCAAGCATGTAATTGGTGTTGTAAGTGGTAAGGGTGGCGTTGGTAAGTCATTTGTGACAGCTTCTCTTGCTTCTATGATGGCGAAAGCGGGATATAAAGTAGGTATTTTGGATGCGGATATTACAGGGCCATCTATCCCTAAAATGTTCGGCGTAAAAGGACAGGTTTATGGAGAGGAACGTGGTATCGTTCCAATGGAAAGTAAAGATGGAATTAAAATCATTTCTATCAACTTAATGATGGAAGATGAAGAAGCTCCTGTAGTATGGAGAGGACCTGTTATCGCAGGTGCGGTAAAGCAGTTCTGGAGCGATACATTCTGGGGCGAAATCGATTATCTTTTTGTAGATATGCCACCAGGAACAGGTGATGTACCACTTACCGTATTCCAGTCTCTTCCAGTAAACGGAATTGTAATTGTAACTTCTCCACAGGAATTGGTTCAGATGATTGTTAAGAAAGCTTATAACATGGCAAATATGATGCATGTTCCAGTGCTTGGAGTGGTAGAAAACTTTAGTTATTTAGAATGTCCAGATTGCGGCAAGAAGATTAATATCTTTGGGCAAAGCAATATTGAGGAAGTATCTAATATGTTAGAAATTAATCTTCTTGGAAAACTTCCACTTAATCCAGCAAATGCAGAAGCTGCTGATAAGGGCGAGTTCTATAGTGTAGATAATTCAGAGCTTGAAGTTGCGAAAGAAATTTTGGAACGCATTTAGTTTGCGAAAGGAAAACTTACCGCTTAGATTTAAAAATTTACCTCTTGGTGTAAAGCTATTTACATCAAGAGGTTCTTTTTTTATAATGCAATTATCAAGAATATAGGAGTGCATATGAAGATAAAGATAGAAATTGACGACGCCCTCGTGGAAGAAGAAATCGTCATTCGCTGTAAGTCTTTAAATGACGATGTGATATCGATTCAAAAGCGAATCACAGATGCAGTCAACTCGAGAATGCAACTAGAAGTAAGTCGTGGAGAAAAAGAATACTACATTACAATTGATGAGATTCTCTTTTTCGAGACGGATGATAGTGGTGTTGTCGTACATACAGCAAATCAGATATACGAAACAAAATATCGTTTATATGAGTTGGAAAACCTGTTGCCAGGAAACTTCGTTCGTGTGGCAAAATCTACGATTTTAAATGCAAATAAGGTGCGGGCGATAAATAAAAATATCACAGGCGCCAGTGAAGTGGAGTTTGCGGGCTCGAATAAAAAGGTATTTGTTTCAAGAAATTATTTGAAATTATTGATGACGAAATTGGAAGAAAAGAGGTTAGGAAAATAATGAGAAGACATAGTATATTTTCAGGATTGATTTTAATTTTAATAGCAGCGATTATGATGGGAAGTGCAATGGGAATTATCCCAGATATTCCTTGGTTTAAGTTGATAGGTAGTGGCTTCCTTACAGCCTGGGCAGTAAAAGCATTATTGGATAGAGATTTCTTTGGAACCTTTATGAGTGTAAGTATTATTGCTTGTATGTTTGATGAAGAGCTTATGATAGAACATCTTACTCCATTTCCATTAGTGGCTGCGGCAGCGTGTTTTGGAATTGGATTAAATATGATTATCGGAAAGAGAAAACGAGTTGTACATGTAGGTAATCATGAAGGATATGGTATTAAGGTAGAAGCCTATAATGATGCGAAAAAGGAAGAATGGACAGATGGGCGTCATGTGTCCTTGGAAAATAACTTTAATGCGACAAGTAAGTATGTAAATTCAGCTTCCTTCGCAACAGCAGAATTGGAGAATAACTTTGGCTCTGCAAATGTATATTTCAACAATGCAAATGTTTATAATGGAGAAGCGACCATTGATTTATCGAATAACTTTGGAAAGATGAATATTTACATTCCAGGAAAATGGAGAGCAACAATTAGCCAGAATAGCACTTTCGGACATGTAGGAATTTTTGGAGAACCAAATCGAGATATGGATGCACCACATGTAATTATAAATGCAAGTTCAAACTTCGGAGAATTAAATATTTTTTTTGATTAAAAGCTATTAGAAAAGGGATTGTCATTTGACAATCCCTTAATTTTTATGGAGTTGTTGGAGTTTCTGGATTTTCAGGAGTCTCAACATTCTCTGTATTTTCTGTGCTCTCTGTGGTTTCCGTTTCGCTTGGATCAATTACAGGTGCTATATAAGTAAATTCGTTTGAGCTTCTGAAGATGGTGCTCTTAGAACCGTTTTGGTTTACTACTAACTTGTCGCCATCTTTGACCTTGGAAGCTTTAACTAAAAGTTCATTACCGCTTACATAGGTTGTTCCAATTTTCTCGCCATTTACGTATACACGGCTCCATTTCGTAAATCCTACTCCTTTGAGAGACATATATTCAGTACCTTCTTCGTCGGTGAAAGGATGTACTTCTGCAATAATTACATCATCAATACCCATGACAATATCTGTGGCTGGATATTTATCTACGTTTCCATCATAACAGAAACGGTCTCCGTAAAGGATGTCGTACTGTAACTGTTCAATACCATCAAGGTAAGCCTGATGATCTGGGTTATCCCACTGCGTCTGGTGGTAAGCTACCATTGTTCCGTCGTGGAAGCCAATCTGATTAAAGATATCTGCCATTAACTGATAAGCATATAAATCTTTATCATTCTGTTCTAAACCGAAGTTGTTCCAAGTAATATATTTGGTTTTGAAAATATCTCCTGTTACCATATCGTCATCTTCTAAGCCCATTGTAGGGAGGTGATCGCCCCAGAATACTACGATAGTATCTTCGTCGAGTTCTTCGAGATAAGTAACAAGTTCCTGAATAAACTGATCCGTCTTATTAGCCTGATGCATGTAATAGGTCCATGCATTGGTTTCTTCTTCGGTTGCAAGTCCATATACTTCACAATATGGAGTTTCGATAACTTTTTCTTCTGGATATACACCATGCTGTCCTACGGTGATTACATAAGTAAGGTCAGGACCAGGTGTGGAAGTTAGGGTTTTCATGGTTTCTTCTGCAAGGATGGAATCTTCAGCCCAGCCTTCATTTGGAGTAAATTCTGTGATGTCCATTAATTCTTTACTTGTAAAGGAATCAAAGCCCATCATAGAGAACGCGTTTACACGACTGTAGAAATTGCCACCATTGTTATGAACTGCATGTGTTCCATATCCGATAGATTTTAAATGAGAAGCAATACTTTCACAGTTTGGAACTTCTTTTAAGATAGTTTTGTATGGATATTCACCAGTTCCAAAGTGATGCAATCTCATACCTGTAAGAATTTCAAATTCTGCATTTGCAGTACCTGCACCAACAACTGGCATGGTTAAATAACCAGATGTATAGTTGTCTTCCAAATAGTGATAGAAAGGAGTTGGATCCTGACTATATGTCATGAAATTAAATTCATTTGGATCAACGAAGGACTCTAAAAGTACAGTGATAATATTAGGTCCATCTTCACTAGTAATTGTAGTAACTGCTTTTTCGCTTTCAACTGCCTGCATAAGGGCATCAATAACTGCTTCGTCATAATTGTCTGGCTTGTCCATTCCCCAGTTAACAAAACCAGAGGAGAATGAATATACAAAACCATAATCCATATATCCCTGAGCGATATTGGTAAAGTAACCTGCTACAACGTTCTTTTCCTGAGCAACATTGGTTATTGCAGGAATTGCAATGAAAATAATACTCAAAATAGATATTAAAGAAAGAATACGTTTTTGTTGTCCTTTATATTGTGGTCCGTGAATGTAAATCATTGAACAGAAAATAACGAACACAACAACTCCTAAGATGATGAATACCATCATGGTTGGAGAAATGTATGTATCCAACATGGTAAGCAAGTCAGATACTACGGTTAAGTCTGCAAAACCAAATGGAGTAACACGGTTTGATAATACAATACCATTTATAATTCCAAGGATAATCCAAAACGAACTGACTATTAATCTTGCAAAGGCTCTTCTGCGGAATAAGTAAACCAAAGTAAGAGATGCAAAAACAATAAAGGAATTATAAATAAATACCAATGGTGTTTTTCCAATAAAACTAAATGCAGAAATAATACTCCATCTGGAAGCAAGTTCTACGAAGAACACAACGAGCATAGACAATAAAGCATGCCAGATAAGAGAGTAGTTATTTAATATATTTATAATTTTATAATATTTTTCAGAGTGTTGTTTTTCGTGTTTGGTAAAAATTTTTTCCTTTATAACACGAGAGATGTCTTTTAAAAATGTAAGTATCTTTTCCATGATTACCTCCTCTGTTTCACTTTATTTACATTAAAGAAAAAGTGAAAAAATTACAAGAGCAAACTTTTATAAAAATTTCTTAAGATTTTGTATATTTTGAGATATACTGAATAAATTTATCGGTTACTCCGTCTCCAAATGCCCATATGTTCGGCTTCTTTTATAAGTTCTTCCTGAAAAGCAGGGTGTGCAATTGAAATAATTGCCTCCGCTCGCTGCCAGGTGCTTAAGCCTTTAACATTTACCGTACCATGTTCGGTCACGATGTGTTGTGCACATGCACGGGGTGCGGTAACAATAGAACCTGGAGTCAACGTTGGTCGAATACGAGAATGCAAATTTCCTTCTCTGTCAGTAAAAGTAGAAGAACAGCAAATAAAACTCTTTCCTCCGTTTGATAGATAGGAACCCAATACAAAATCAAGTTGTCCACCGGCACCGGTTATTTGTTTAAAGCCAGAACTTTCCGAACTGATTTGACCAAATAAATCAATATCAACACAGTTGTTAATAGAAATTAAATTGTCTTGTGCTGCAATTGTTCTTATGTCGTTTACATAGCTTGCAGGAGCACTCAACATTTCTGTGTTATGATTTAGATAGTCGTATACTTTTTTAGTGCCCATGGCAAACACGTATGTTTGTCGGTTTGGGTCTAACTGCTTGTAGGCACCGGTAATTTTTCCAGCTTGCGCGATATCAACAAAACCATCAGAATAGATTTCTGTATGAACCCCTAAATCCTTTATATCGGAATGCGCTATCAGTGAACCTACTGTATTGGGCATCGTTCCAATGCCTAATTGTAAGCAGGCTCGGTTTGGAATCTGTGCTACAATTTGTTTTGCAATAGCCTTGTCTACATCGGAGGCCTCTCCGCCAGAAGAAAGAGCTGGAATAGGAGGGTTGTCCCCTTCGACAATAAAATCCACCTTAGAAATATGTACACCTGCATCGGTTCCGCCAACACAGTAAGGCATGTTTTGATTTACCTCTACGATAACATGTTCTGCTCGCCTGCATGCAGCTGCTAAGTGGGAAGCGCTTGGTCCGAAATTAAAGTATCCGTTTTCATCCATTGGTGCTACCTGAAGCATCACTACACGGCTAGGAGTATCAATGTCTTCGTAGTAGCGAGGTAGTTCGGAATACGAAATAGATGCATAATAGGCAAGACCTTGTGCGGCAAGTTTTCGTTCTACAGCACTGAAATGCCAGGAGTTCCAAGTGAAGTGTTCTCCTGCATCTTCTCGTTCAAAAACGGCGGGCATCTTTGGTAAGATAGCACCTCTTAAATTTATATTTGTTAGTTCATCTGTGCGCTTGGCAAGAGCTTTGTCCAAAGTATCTACAGTTGTCACGCAAAAACCATAATCCACCCAGTCGCCAGACTGAATGATTTTAACAGCTTCGTCGGCACTAACCTTTTTTTGATTATATTCGTCGATGAAGTTCATATTATACCCCCAAGTATACATACTTAATTTATTTTATCATATGTGGTATAATATGTGCAAATCATTTCAAGGGTGGAGATAGTATGAAAGAGAAATGTATATATGCGAAAAAATGTGGTGGATGTGACTACCAGGGAATGGAATATGAAAAGCAGTTGGAGACCAAAGAATTGGAAGTGAAAAAAATGCTCAAGGAATTTGTAAAAGTTTCTCCGATTGTAGGAATGGAAAATCCATATCATTATCGTCACAAGGTTCATGCAGTATTTGGCTGTGCAGCAAGAGGCCAGGTAGTAGCTGGTGTTTATAAAAAGAATTCACATGATATCGTAGATATTGAAAAATGTCAGATTGAGGATGAGGAAGCCGACAAAATTATACGTGATGTAAAAGGCCTTTTGAAATCCTTTAAAATAAAGGTGTATGATGAAGATACAGGCTATGGGCTTTTGAGACATGTACTGGTTCGTAAGGGGTATCATACAGGTGAGGTTATGGTTGTGCTGGTGTTGGTTTCTCCAATCTTACCTTCTAAAAATAATTTTGTAAAAGCTTTACGTAAAAATCATCCAAATATCAGTACCGTAGTAATCAACGTCAATGACAAGAGAACGAGCATGGTATTGGGAGAAAGAAATATTGTGGTTTATGGAAAAGGGTTTATAGAGGACAGACTTTGCGGATGTACTTTCCGCATTTCGCCAAATTCGTTCTATCAGGTAAATCCTGCACAGACAGAACATCTATACGAAAAAGCAATTCAATGTGCAAAGTTAACAGGAAAAGAAAAAGTGATAGATGCATATTGTGGAACGGGAACCATAGGAATCATTGCTTCAAAATATGCAAAAGAAGTGTATGGGGTAGAATTGAATAAGGATGCGATTCGGGATGCTATTACCAATGCAAAGAGAAACGACATAAAAAATATACGTTTTGTGAATGATGATGCAGGAAAATATATGGTGTCACTTGCTGCAAAAAATGAAAAGGTGGATGTGGTGATTATGGATCCGCCACGGAGTGGTAGTGATGAAGCATTTTTATCTTCTGTAGTTAAACTGTCTCCTAAGAGAGTGGTATACGTATCCTGTGGACCGGATACTTTGGCAAGGGACTTAAAATATCTGGTTAAGAAAGGATATAAGGTTGATGAAGCTACCCCGTTTGATATGTTCCCTTTTACAAGTCACACAGAGGTAGTTGTGGCTCTTTCAAAGAAATAGTTGCACATTTGATTGTATAAAATATTTTATGAAAAATTTAGAATATAACTATATGAATGATAGGTAGAAAATAGTATAATAAAAAATACAAAAATTTAAACGATTAGATGGAGAAAGGAAGATGGAGATGTCCGCAAAAACAGGAAAGAAAAAATGGATGATTATTGCGATTGCAGTAGTGCTTGTGTTGGCAATTGTATTGGGAATTGCCTTCGCGGGAAGCAGCAAGAAACAGGAGGAGAATGCAGGAGGTTCGGTAGAATTAATTACAAAACGTACCATCGCAAATAGCATTACAGGAAATGGAACCATAGAAGCTGCCAATACAGAAAATGTAACGGGAGGTTCTTATGGCATGACAGTGGATGCTGTTTATGTAAAAGAGGGCGATGTAGTATCGGTTGGTGACGTTATCTGTGTGTTTAATACAGAAGACTTGGATGAACAGATTAAGAGAGTTCAGGACAATCTTAAAGAAACCAAAGAAGATAAGCTTACACAGCTTGCAGACTATGATGATCGTATTGAAGATCAGAAAACTACCAATGCAGAAAACCTTGCAGATGCAAAGGCGGATCTTGCGGAGGCAGAAGCTGATTTAAAGGAAGCGAAGGAATCTTTAGCATTAAAAGAAAAAGAATATAAGGACTATCTTGCTGGTGGCGGTTTGCCAACAGAGCTCAATGCGATTCAGTTGGAATCTGTAATTGAAAACAAGAAGAATACTGTGACATCTATCCAGACTCGTGTAGATAATTATAAATCAAGGGTTGAATCCTTAGAGGATCAAGATACTTCTAATTTAGAAGATGCAAAAGAGAATTATGAAGAGCAGGTGGATGCTACAATCGATAGCTATGAAGACCAGTTGGAAAGATTGCAGGAACAGAAGGAAGATGCAACGATTCGTGCTGGAATCAGTGGTGTAGTAACTGCAGTTAATGTGTCAGAAGGTTCAAACTTTAATGGTGGAACAATTGCAAGCATTGAAGGTGTAGATCGTTTTATCGTAGAAGCACAGGTGGAAGAATATGATGTAGCAGACATTGCAGTTGGTATGAAAGTTTTAGTAAAAACAGATGCAACAAGGAATGAAGAGTTAGAAGGCGTGATTACATATATAGCTCCTCGTGCAACTAATAGTGGCAGTGCTTCTATGAGTGGTTTTTCAAGCTTGATGGGAGGAATGGATACTGGTAGTTTTAGTGCGGGTAGCGGAAGTGCAACTTACTTAGTTAAAATTGAATTAAAAGAAGAGAATGACCGACTTCGTCTTGGTATGAATGCAAAAACAAGCATCATTACACAGGAGAGTACAGATGTATGGTCTGTTCCATATGATGCAGTTTATACAAGAGCGGATGGTACTACTTATTTAGAAGAAGTTACGGGTAAAGATGAAGATGGTAATTATGTAACAAAAGAATTAGATGTGAAAGTAGGCTTACAGGGAACTTATTATGTAGAAGTAATTTCTGATAAGATTACTGACAAAACGGAAATCTTCGTTCCAGATGCACAGGGAAATAGTTCTATCGAAGAACTTCTTAACATGATGGGCGCTGGTGCAGGTATTTAAATAGAAAGGACGAGAATTATGGGCTCTATTATTAGGCTGGAAAATATCGTCAAGAAATTCTATATAGGGGAACCAAATGAATTAGAGATTTTACATGGAGTGTCTCTTGAGGTGAAAGAAGGGGAATTTCTCTCCATTGTAGGACCATCTGGTTCGGGTAAATCTACTCTTATGAATTTAATTGGCGTATTGGATCGTCCAACTTCAGGAAGTTATTACTTGGACGGAATTGATGTGGAAAATGCACATGATAATGATTTATCTGATATCAGAAATCAGAAAATCGGTTTCGTATTTCAGACTTACAATTTGATTCCTAAAACAAACGCGTTGCGAAACGTTGAGCTACCAATGCTTTATGCAGGGGTGCCAAAAGCAGAACGAAGAAAACGTGCACAGGAATTATTAGATTTGGTAGAGATGTCGGATCGTGCTGACCATTTGCCAGAAGAATTATCGGGTGGTCAGAAACAGCGTGTGGCGATTGCGCGTGCAATGGCGAACGATCCTGCGATTATCTTGGCCGACGAACCAACCGGTGCATTGGACACAAAGACAGGAAGACTTGTTATGGACTTGTTCCATAAATTAAATGAAGAACAAAATAAGACAATTGTCTTAATCACACATTCTCCAGAGTTAGCGGAAGAGACAGATCGAATCATTTCGATTCGAGATGGCAATATTGTATCAGAAGTGGTAAAACGAGATGTTGATAGTAAACACAAGGCCGCTGTAGAAGGGCAGGTGGTGTAGGATGTTATTAGCTGAAAATATTACGCTTGCCATTACAAGCTTAAAATCCAATAAGATGAGAGCATTGCTGACTATGCTTGGGATTATTATTGGTATCGCAGCAGTTATTGCAATTTTTACAGTAGGTAATTCTCTTACCATCTCTATCGAAGAAAGCTTACAGTCCATGGGGTCAAATGACGTATATGTAGTTGTAAGTGAAAGAAGTCAGGAACATGACTATAGCCAGAAACTTGATGGTGCAGAATATGCGGTTTCTGATTCGGATGCAGAAATGACGGATGCAGATTATATTACCAGCGAAATGATTCAAGAAATGTATGAACGTTTTGAAGATGATATTTATGCAATCAATATTTCGCATTCTGCTGGTCGAGGCACTGCAGAATACAAAAATACAAAAGCTAGTGTTTCCTTGGCGGGAACCACAGTAGGATACTTTATCACATCTCCTATCGAAATTGTTGCAGGAACTATGCTTTCGCAGCAGGACTATGTAGGGCAGAGAATGAGCTGTTTGGTACAGGAAAGTTTTGCGGAGAATATGTTCGGTAGCGCAGCGGAAGCTGTTGGTAAGATGATTGATGTAGAGTTGGAAGAGAGTAATGTTACACTTACGATTGTAGGGGTATATAAAAGTGCAAGTGCTGGCGGTATGGGTGGTATGAGCATGCTGGGATTTGGAGGAAGTACTGTATACCTGCCATTACAGACCGCGATGGCGATTACGCATTCGAAGGATCAGTTTTCTACAATTCGAGTGAGTGCTGCGGTAGGTGTGGATACAGAACAATTATCTAAAAATATTAAGAGTTTTTATGAACCATATTACCGTAACAACTTAGATTTTGAAGTAACAGTTATGACTTTGGAAAGTATGATAGCAATGCTTACAAGTATGCTGGACAATATTACGTTGGCCATTTCTATTGTTGCAGGGATTGCGCTTTTGGTAGGTGGTATTGGTGTAATGAATATCATGCTGGTTTCGGTTACAGAACGTACAAGAGAAATTGGTACCAGAAAAGCACTGGGAGCGAAGAATTCTTCTATTCGAGCTCAGTTTATCGTAGAAGCGATTATTATTTGCTTGATTGGTGGTATTATAGGTCTTATCCTTGGTATAACAGCAGGTATTGTGCTGTCAAATTACATGGGATATCCAGCAATGCCATCGATTAGCGGAATTGTTATTTCGCTTGTATTCTCTATGGGGATTGGCTTATTCTTTGGATACTTCCCAGCGAATAAGGCTGCGCAGATGAATCCTATTGATGCATTGAGATATGAATAAAATGAAAAGGACCGACATACAAGTGTTGCTTGTGTGTCGGTCTATTTTTGTCTTTTGTTTGACTAGATACGAATGTCTATATTCCCTCCTAAGTTTGGTGCTACAGACTGTTCCATCATGCTCACGAGCTGGGAATTCATGGCTTCATTCATTTCCATGGTATTATCCAACATCTTGATGCTAACGGCTTGCGCCAAACTTCCAGTAGAATACGCACCATATGATTGTACTGCACTAAGCGCAGATGATACAGCTGCTATATCCATAAAATCCCCTCCTTTTTTCTTCATTGTGGCATATGAACGAAAGAACTGCAATGATTTTAAAATATTTATTAGAAAAATTAATAATGGTATGAAAAAAAGTACACGAAACAAATTAATTTTATGTTATACTAACCATGTAGCTCAAAGTGAGTTAGGTTTGACTTTAGAAAAATACAGGAGGCTTCATTATGGGCGGATTTTTCGCGGTAGCGTCAAAAGAATCATGTGTATTAGATTTGTTTTATGGTACAGATTATCATTCTCATTTAGGAACCAGAAGAGCGGGTATGGCTGTTTATGGAGAGAATGGGTTTGATCGTGCTATTCATAATATTCAGAACTCACCATTCCGTACAAAGTTTGAAAAGGATGTGGAAGAATTAAAAGGAAATATAGGTATTGGATGTATTTCTGACTTTGAACCACAGCCATTATTGGTACATTCTCATCTAGGAAGTTTTGCAATTACTACTGTGGGTAAAATTGCGAATTCAGATGAATTAGTACAGGAATGTTATAATTCCGGTAAAACACATTTCTTGGAAATGAGTGGTGGTAGCATTAACCAGACAGAAGTGGCCGCGGCTATCATTAACCAGAAAGATTCCGTGCTGGAAGGCTTGCAGTATCTTCAGGAAAAAGTAGTTGGTTCTCTTAGTGTGCTTATCTTAACAAAGGACGGAATTTATGCTTCGAGAGATAGATTAGGACGAACTCCTATTATCGTAGGACAAAAAGAGGGTGCTTATTGTCTTTCATTTGAAAGCTTTGCATATTTGAATTTAGGATATACAGATTGTAAAGAATTAGGACCAGCGGAAATCGTATTTATGACAGCTGATGGAGTGGAAACTTTGCAAGAGCCAGGAGAGGAAATGAAGATGTGTTCTTTCCTCTGGGTGTACTATGGTTACCCAACTTCTACATACGAAGGTGTAAACGTAGAAGAGATGCGTTATGAAACAGGTCGTCGTATGGCGGCTCGTGATAATGTGACACCAGACTATTCTGCGGGTGTTCCAGACTCTGGTGTGCCAGCAGCGATTGGTTATTCAAATCAGGCAAAGATTCCATATACCCGTCCATTTATTAAGTATACACCAACATGGCCTCGTTCGTTTACTCCTACTAGCCAGGCACAGAGAAGCATGATTGCGAAGATGAAACTGATTCCGGTCCAGCCTTTGATTAAAGATAAGAAGCTATTACTTGTAGATGATTCGATTGTACGTGGTACCCAGTTGGGAGAAACTACAGAATTCTTATATGAAAGTGGTGCAAAGGAAGTACATGTTCGTCCTGCTTGTCCACCAATCATGTATGGATGTAAATATTTGAATTTCTCGCGTTCGTCTTCAGAAATGGAATTAATTACACGTCGTGTAATTATGGAACGTGAAGGAAAGATTACAGATGAATTAATGGAAGAATATTCAAATCCAGATAGTGATAAATATAAAGCAATGGTGCAGGATATTTGTGACAAGCTCGGATTTACTTCACTGCAGTTTGCACGCTTAGATGATATCATCGAAGCAATCGGATTAAATCCATGTAAGTTATGTACGTACTGCTGGAATGGAAAAGAATAAAATATGTGAAATTAGAGTCAGATGTGTGTTGCCATACATCTGACTTTTTTATACAATGAAAAGTAGCAGGAGGAAATAGCTATGCGTAGAATGGAATTTAAAATGGAACGTTCTGGGCTTACTCAGGTGGGAGACAGATTGTCTGTAACCGAAGGTAAATTACCAACTTCCTATTATTATACAATTGAACATGCCATTGCAATGTCTGGAAATTATACAGTAAGTGAGCGTTTGAAATCCAGAGAAGGTGAAGTGGTGGATATTATAGAAACAGAAAAAGGTTTCTTTGTGATTATGGAGTTTGACGAATAATGAAGATATTACTTAGTGCAATCAATGCAAAATATATTCATTCAAATCTGGCGGTTTACTCTTTAAAGGCGGCAGCAGGTGAGTATCAGGAATCCATCGAAGTTGCAGAATTTACGATTAACAATTCCGCAGATTATGTGTTGGAAGGGATTTACAAACGTAAGCCAGATGTGCTTATGTTTTCTTGTTATATCTGGAACCTTTCTATGATAGAAAAAGTAATGCGAGAGTTTCATAAACTTTGTCCTAATGTTCCTATTTGGTTAGGTGGACCAGAGGTCTCTTTTGAGACGGAAACTTTTTTAGAAAAGCATCCGGAAGTGTTTGGTATCATGAAAGGAGAAGGAGAAGAGACTCTTTTTGAATTATGCGAATATTATGATGACAGAAGAAAAGAATTAAGCGATATCCTTGGTATTACGTTTAGGGATACGAAGACAAACAACATTGTATCGACACCATGGCGTGCGATTTTAGATATGAGTACGTTGCCGTTTGCTTATAATAAAATGGACGATTTTTCAAATCGAATTATTTATTACGAGAGCAGTCGTGGGTGTCCATTTTCTTGTAGTTATTGCTTATCTTCTGTGGATAAGAAGTTGCGTTTTCGTGATTTGAAATTAGTAAAAGACGAGTTGCAGTTTTTTATTGACCAAAAGGTGCCTCAGGTAAAATTTGTAGATAGAACGTTTAATTGTAACCATGAACATGCAATGGAAATTTGGAAGTATATTCATGAGAATGATAATGGTGTGACCAATTTCCATTTCGAAATCTCGGCGGATTTAATTAATGAAGAAGAGTTGGCGCTCATGGAAAAGATGCGTCCAGGACTGATTCAGTTGGAGATTGGAGTACAGTCTACAAATGAAGTGACCATAAAAGAAATCAAAAGAACAATGCGTCTGGAACGATTAAAAGAAATCGTAGAAAAGATAAGAGGGTTTGGAAATATTCATCAACATTTAGATTTAATTGCAGGATTGCCATACGAAGATTATGACACTTTCCGAAGATCGTTTGATGATATTTATGCCCTGGCTCCGAACCAGTTGCAGATGGGATTTCTTAAGGTGTTAAAGGGTTCTTATATGTATGAACATGCAGACGAGTACGAAATACTGTATCATGATAATCCTCCATATGAAGTCCTTTCTACGAAATGGTTAACATATGAAGATGTGTTAGGAATGAAGCGTATAGAAGAAATGCTGGAAGTTTATTATAACAGTGGACAGTATGAAATTACGATGCAGGTATTAAAAACACACTTTGATAGTGCCTTTGATATGTTTCAGAAATTAGGCGATTTTTATGAAGCTAAAGGCTATTTTGGAATGAGTCATTCCAGAATAAAACGTTGTGAAATATTGATGGAGTTTTTGGAACAGGAGTGCGTGGGAGATAAATTGCAGGAGTGTATTCGTCAGGCATTGGTGTTTGATTTATATTACAGAGAAAACTGTAAAGCACGTCCTGCATGGGCGGTTGCTTATGAGACGCTGAAACCAATTGCACGTTATTATTGTAAGAATGGAAAATTATCTCATGTAGAGATGTTTTCATATGACTTTTTGGGTGGCAACTACGATTACTTAGATGAGCCAGTATTTGTGCTGTTTTCATATGATAAGCGAGATCCCCTGACACATCAGGCATATGTACAGTATGTCAAGCCGGATGAGGATATGATAATAGGAGGCGCCGACGAAACGGCGGTGATAGAATGGCAGCAAAAAGAACCGAAGAAATATTAAGAAGACTGGATGAAGTATATGGAACGGAATATATCTGTTATTTGAATCATGAGAATCCATGGCAGCTTTTGATTGCAGTTATTTTGAGTGCCCAGTGTACGGACGCAAGAGTGAATATTGTGACGAAAGATTTGTTTGTGAAATATGACAGCTTGGAGAAGTTTGCAAATGCAGACTTAAAAGAGTTGGAAAATGATATTCGTCCGACAGGCTTCTTTCATAACAAGGCTAAGAATATAATTGCCTGTGCAAAGCGCTTGATAGAAGTTTATGGAGGAGAAGTTCCTTCGGAATTGGAGGATTTACTTACTTTAGCCGGGGTTGGGAGAAAAACAGCAAATGTTATTCGCGGAAATATTTACAACCAGCCAAGCATTGTAGTAGACACACATGTAAAAAGAATTTCGAAAAGGCTAGGATTTACAAAAGAAGAGGATCCGGAGAAAATAGAATTTGAACTGATGCGAAAATTGCCTAAAGAGCATTGGATTTTATATAATATCCAGATTATCTCTTTCGGACGAAATATTTGTTATGCGAGAAGTCCAAAATGTCAGGAATGTTTTTTAAGGGATTTGTGTAAGTCAAAGGACAAAAGATAGATGATAAATGAATACGTAGTGTTAGATTTGGAAATGACTGGGTTATCCGCAAAAACCGACCAGATTATTGAAATTGGTGCAGTTAAAATCAAAGACAATCAAATTGTGGATAAGATGGAATGTCTCGTAAATCCAAAATGCAAAATTCCAACAAGAGTTGTGGAGTTAACTGGTATCACAGATGAAATGATAGCGTCTGGTATGGATAGAGACGAAGCAATGGAAAGCCTTCTGGATTTTATAGAGGGACAGGTTCTGGTTGGACAGAATATCAATTTTGATTATAGCTTTTTAAAACAATGGGCGGTAAATCATAAACGTCCATTAGAGGTAAGTGCCTGTGATACATTAAAACTCGCAAGGGTTTTGCTTCCGGCAGAGCAACCAAAGAAATTGGAAAGCCTATGCCAATATTTTGGAATTGAAAGAGCGAGAGAACATAGAGCACTGGATGATGCAATAGAAACCTGGCAGATATTTGAACGATTAAAGGAATTAGGTGAAAATTTAGAAAATACCGAAACTTATTTTAAACCAGTTCCATTAGCTTATCGTGCCAAGAAACAAACTCCAGCAACACCTAGACAGGTTCAAAGACTAAAAGAATATAGAGACAAGCATAATATAGAAGATGAAATAAATTGGGAGAACCTCACCAAAAGTGAAGCCTCCCGGATTATGGATAAGTATATATTAGTTCATGGAAGATAATTCTTCTTTAAGAGCTTCGAGCTGACGATCGATTTTTCTGGAATCAGCATTTACGCTTACGGCAAATTCTAAGAGCATAAGAGCAGCTTCCTTTTCGCCGGCGTCGATTAGCTCGGTGGCGTAATCTGGAACGAGAGAAACGAAATCCAAAAAGTTGGTGTCATATTCCGACAGAATTTCTAAATTAGCGGTTCCATACTGTAGTTTTAAATCTGTATTGCTGATGCCGCATAGGTTGAGCATAGGTTTCTCTGCTAAAGCATAGAGTTTTGTTTCGGTAGAAGTACAAAGCTTTACTGGAATTTTATCCAAAGGTATGGTAATATAATCGAGTTTACTAATGTCTTTTTTGCGAACAGCATTCGAGCGGAGTTCTTTTTCCCAGAATTCATCTTGAGCTTTTTGCTGTGCAGTATCATTTTTACGGATGTAAAAATTAAGAATAAGACAAAAAATAATAAAAATAGCTAAAAATGGGAACATAAGGTTATCCTTTCTTGTTGTAATACAGATTAAGTATAACAGATTTTTTTGAAGAGGTGAACATAATGAGTAATTTTAACAAAGGAAAAAAGAAAAGACAGGTATTAGCAATTATTTGTTTAGTTTTAGTTGCGGCAATGTTGATAACTACATTTGTATCTGCACTGTTTGTTTACTAATTCAAATTTTTGTGATAAAATAAGTTGCTAGATAACGAGTTACTATTAAATTATTTTTTTTAAGAGGATATAATATGAAAAAAATTAAGCTTTTTGTAATGGTAGCAGCAATTCTTGCTGCGGGAGTGTTTTCCCTAACAAGTGAAAATTTAGTGAAGGCAGAAGTAGCAAAAGACACTGTTATTAAAGAAGGTGTATACATCGGTGGAATCGATGTAAGCGGTATGACAGCAGATGAGGCAACTCAGGCGGTAGAGTCTTATGTGGCTGGGCTTCAGGAACAGTGGATTACATTGGTAGGACCAAAGGATACCCTAAGATACCAGTTGAAGGATTTAGGTTTGTTTGCACATGCAGAGGAAGCTGCGCAGAAGGCTGCTGGTGTAGGCAACGCTGGGAGTTTGATTAAACGATATAAGGCGTTACAGGATTTAGAAAAAGGAAAATGTGTAATAGATATGGGCTTATCGGTTGATAAGCAGTTAACAGCAAACAAAATCTATGACAAAAAAAGTAAAATTAACATCAAATCAATCGACAATGGCTTAAGAAAAGAAGGCAATAAATTTGTGTATGTAGAAGGCCAGGCTGGTAATGAAGTAGATATCGTGGCTGCAGTAAATGAATTGAATGCGTATATTGGGGATGAGTGGGAAAAAGCTCCAATTGAAGCTGCGGAGTTTACTTTAACTAGTGTAGCTTCTCAACCTAGAGGAACGGAAGAGGAGTTATCTGTAATAAAGGATTTGATCGGGACGTATAACACAAACTACAAGACTGATAGTTGGGAACGTATGAAAAACGTAGAGAATGGTACAGCTAAAATAAATGGAGCGATTCTTTACCCAGGTGATTCATTCTCTTTGTATGAACATGCGAGTCCGTTTACTCAGGAAAATGGGTATGAATATGGTTATGCATATTCAAATGGTGAAACAATCAAATCTATCGGTGGCGGGATATGTCAGGTTTGTACAACCTTATATCAAGCGGCCTTGTATGCAGAATTAGATATCAAACAGAGAGCAAATCATTCCATGACCGTAAGTTATTCGGATTTGGGTGGTGATGCTGCGATTGCAGGAACTTACAAAGATTTGAAATTTGTGAATAATTATGATTTCCCAATTTTTATAGAGGGATATTGTGCGAACGATTTAGTGACTTTTAACATTTACGGTGTAGAAACAAGAGATAAGAATCGTGAATTTAGATTTGAGACAGAAATACTTTCTGAGAACGATCCTGTGTCGGAATATTCTTTTTCATCAGAATATGAAGTAGGGCGTTTTGTTGTAACAAATGCAGAGCATATTGGATACGTTGTAAGATACTGGAAAATTGTTACTGTAAATGGTGTTCAGACCGAAAAGACGCTGGTAAGTAAGAGTACATATCGTGCTTCTGCACAGCGAGTGGTAGTTGGAACGAAGGGCGCAACTCAAGAGCAGATTGCGAAACTTCAGGCTGCAATTCAGGTGGCAATAGAGACAAATGATGATGATGCATTTTTGGATGTGGTGGTAGGAATTACAAATCCAAATGTCACAACACCAGAAACAGGAACAACAACTCCTGATACAGGTAACACTACACCTGAGAAACCAAGTGTGCCAGAAAAACCTAGTACACCAAATCCAGAACCAACACCAAACCCAGAACCAACACCAGACCCAGAACCAACACCAAATCCGGGTGTAGGCGAAGATGACGGTGGAGAAGAAACAGGAAACGGTTCAAACTAATTAATAAAGACTTTATAGGCTGTGGCGAATTCGTCACAGCCTTAAGCACTATTTATGAGGTTGATATGAAGGCAGGGAAGTTAAAAGAATCTATTCTAAAGCGCTCGATTTTGAAACAACTACATATGAGAAGAGAAGATGTAATCGTGTCTTCGGCTGTTGGGGGAGATTATGGCGCTATTGAAGCAACAGAGGACTTAGCAGTTGTATTGTCCTCAGACCCTGTTACTTTGACCAAAGATGCGATAGGAAGCAGTGCAATCATAGCAGCTTGCAATGATGTAGCATGTTCGGGTGCAATTCCAAGAGGGGTATCTGTTACGATGCTTCTTCCGACAGATTTTAATGAAGAAGAGCTTAAAGGCTTGATGAAGGATTTGGACGTGGCCTGTGCATCCTGCCATGTAGACGTTATAAATGGTCATACGGAAGTTACTCGTGTGGTAAAAGAACCGCTTGTAGTAGTGACAGCAGTAGGGACAGTTTCGAAAAAAGAAATGCTACATAGTAGCCGAGTACGCCCAGGGATGGATATTGTAGCAACCAAATGGGTTGGGTTAGAAGGAACTTCTATTTTGGCATATGAAAAAGAAGAAGAGCTTCGTGCACGATATGCACAGCCATTTATTGATAGAGCAAAGGTATTTAGACAGATGATGTCAGTATTACCAGAGGCTGCAGTCGCCGTAAAGTCTGGCGCAAGTGCGATGCACGACGTGTCAGAGGGCGGAATTTTTGGCGCACTTTGGGAATTGGCAGAAAGCGCTGGCGTTGGACTGGAAATTGATATAAAGAAAATTCCAATTCGTCAGGAGACAATAGAGATTTGCGAGTTTTTGGATGTAAATCCATATAAATTATTATCCGGTGGCTGTTTGCTTATTGCAACAGAAGATGGGAATGGGCTTGTGATGGAATTAGAAAAAGAAAATATTCCAGCAGTAATCATTGGAAAAGCAACCGAGAGTAACGATCGAGTGCTTATCAATGAGGATGAAAGACGTTTTTTGGAAACTGCGCAAACAGACGAGTTGTACAGCATAAAATAGTGACGTAAGAGAGGACTTGAAAATGAGAGAAAAGATTTTAAATTATATTGAAAGAAATTCAAGGGTAGATATTGCAGAGCTTGCACTTCGTGTAGGCGCGGATGAACAGGCTGTGTTAAATGAATTAGAAGCAATGGAACATGAAAGAGTAATTTGTGGATATCATACTCTTATTGACTGGGAAAAGATTGGAGTAGAAAAAGCGACTGCACTTATTGAAGTACGTGTAACGCCTCAGAGAGGAATGGGCTTTGATAAGGTTGCAGAACGAATTTATAATTACCCAGAAGTAAATTCTATTTATCTTATTTCGGGCGGTTTTGATTTCATGGTAATTATTGAAGGAAAAACACTTCGTGAAGTAGCACAGTTCGTATCTGAAAAATTAGCTCCAATGGATACTGTGCTTAGCACAAAGACAAACTTTATTTTAAAGAAATATAAAGACCATGGAACAATCTTAGCGAAACCAGCAAAGGATGAAAGGGAGTTGATGAATTAATGAGAAATCCATTATCAAGTACTATCGTAAATATTAAGCCATCGGGAATTCGTAAGTTCTTCGACATTGCGGCTGAAATGGATGACGTTATTTCTCTCGGTGTTGGTGAACCAGATTTTGATACACCATGGCATGTGCGTGATGAGGGTATTTATTCTTTGGAAAAAGGACGTACCTCATATACATCGAACGCAGGTTTAAAAGAATTAAAAGAAGAAATTGCAAAATTTTTGGAACGTCGTTACGACCTTACATATGATCCAGTAAATGAAATGATTGTAACAGTAGGTGGTAG
>JAZKYR010000117.1:0-2065 GCA_045612245.1 Agathobacter sp. | reverse complement strand
AGCAGCCTTAAAAGGTGCCAGCTTAAACGTTTATATCAATACAAAATCCATGCAGAACAAAGAATATGCTGCCCAGTTGAATGCAAAATGTGACGCGATGCTGGAAAAATACACCAAAATCGCCGATGAAGTATTTGACAGTGTACTCAATCGTTTGAAATAAGGAGAGAAATTAAGTAATTAAATATATTGCCGAATGTGTTTAAATGTGTTTTAATATACTCAAAGGAGTATATTGCTATGAATACATCAAATATCAAAAATTACAAACCAAAAGATTTTGCTGAATTGCTAGGTGTTTCTGTAAAAACGTTACAACGTTGGGATAGAGAGGGAACGTTAAAAGCAAATCGCACTCTAACTGATAGGCGTTATTACACTTATGACCAATATCTTCAGTTTAAAGGCATAAACATAGAAAATGATCATCGTCAGACTGTTATATATGCCAGGGTATCTACCAAAAACCAAAAAGATGATTTACAAAACCAGGTTTCTTTTTTAAGGCAGTTTTGTAACGCTAAAGGTTTTATTGTAGACAAATGTATCGAAGATTATGGAAGTGGTCTTAACTACAACCGAAAACAATGGAATCATCTGTTGGATGAAGTGATGGAACAAAAAATCAAGACAATCGTAATCACACACAAAGACCGATTTGTTAGATTTGGCTATGATTGGTTTGAAAAATTCTGTATGAAGTTTAATACAAATATAGTGATAGTAAACAATGAAGAACTATCGCCACAGGAAGAACTTGTACAGGATATCGTTTCCATCCTTCATGTGTTCTCTTGCAGGCTGTATGGGCTTCGTAAGTATAAGAAACAAATAAAGGAGGATGAGGAAATTGCTAAAGAGCTTCAAGACGGAAATAAATCCGAACCAGGAACAGAAAGTCAAGATGAACAAGACGATTGGCACATGCAGATATATTTATAACTTTTATCTTAGTTATAACAAAAGCTTGTATGACAAGGGCGAAAAATTTATGAGCGGCAAAAGTTTCAGTGTCTGGCTTAACAACGAATATATCCCAAACAACCCGGATAAAGTCTGGATTAAGGAAGTATCTTCAAAAGCAATAAAAAAGTCTATCGAGAATGGATGTACTGCATTTACAAGATTTTTTAAACATCAGAGTGCTTTTCCTAAATTTAAAAAGAAAGGCATATCAGACGTAAAAATGTATTTTGTGAAAAATAATCCAACGGATTGCAGATGTGAAAGACACAGAATCCATATTCCAACGTTAGGATGGGTAAGACTGAAAGAAAAAGGTTATATTCCCACAACGAAGAACGGATGGAAAATCAGAAGCGGTACAGTTTCCATAAAAGCGGGAAGATACTATGTGTCAGTGCTTGTAGAATTACCAGATATGCCACAAAAGGCAAACGATAGCACAGAAGGCATTGGAATCGACTTAGGGCTGAAAGAGTTTGCGGTTGCTTCTAGTGGCAAGGTCTACAGGAACATCAATAAATCAGCAGGAATTAGGAAATTAGAAAAACAATTACGCAGAGAACAAAGATGCCTCTCTCGTAAATATGAAAATTTAAAGAAAGGAGAGTCCACTCAAAAGAATATACAAAAACAAAAGCTTAAAGTACAGAAACTTCATCACAAAATAAATAATATCCGTACGGATTACATCAATAAGACAATCGCTGAGATCGTGAAAACCAAACCGTCTTATATAACGATTGAGGATTTGAATGTGTCAGGCATGATGAAGAACAGACATCTTTCCAAAGCTGTCGCATCACAAAAGTTTTATGAGTTCCGAATCAAACTTAAAGCGAAATGTGATGCTAATAGTATTGAATTAAGAGTTGTTGACAGATTTTATCCGTCTTCGAAGATATGTAACTACTGTGGAAATATGAAGAAAGACTTACAACTTTCTGACAGAATATATCGTTGTACATGTGGTTATATAGAAGATAGGGATTTTAATGCAAGTCTTAATTTGAGAGATGCCAAAACTTACGAAGTTGCATAAGGAAACGCAAACGTAAGTATGTACCGATGGCTTAGTCGGGAATTTACGACTGTGGAGTGT
>JAZKYR010000116.1:0-4521 GCA_045612245.1 Agathobacter sp. | reverse complement strand
GTGATGATTCGACTTATACATCATATTTTCCGTTCGCTTACAATGATAAGACCGTAAGTAACCGACTGTAACCGAGAAAATATTAAAACAAAAAACAAGCGGAAGCCTTGTAAATCAAGCTTTCCGCCTACTTTAAAGAAGTAGCGAGAGGGGGATTCGAACCCTCGACACTACGGGTATGAACCGTATGCTCTAGCCAACTGAGCTATCTCGCCATATTTAATTAATGTACATTTTCGCTTCGCGAAAATGGGACCAACAGGGCTCGAACCTGTGACCCCCTGCTTGTAAGGCAGGTGCTCTCCCAGCTGAGCTATGATCCCAAGGTGTCGTTGTTTTCCAGCGACTTGATTAGTATAACTTGTACAAAACTAAATGTCAACAACTTTTTTTATTTTTTTTGAATATTTTTCTCTTTTCATAAAATGCGCATTCTTATATAATAATAAAATATAAAAATAGATTTTGAGGATAGATTATGCAAGACATTAAACTTATCGCCCTTGACTTAGACGGCACACTGTTTAACCCAGAAGGAATTATTACCGAAGGAAACAAAGAACAATTAAATCGTGCAGCAGCACAAGGCGTAAAAATCGTAATTTCTACAGGTCGTCCATTTAACGGACTTCCTTTTGAGCAGATAAAAGACACTGCTATTGAATATGCACTCACTACAAATGGCGCATCTGTTTATAAAATCGAAGGAAAAGAATGTCTTTTTGAGCAGGGAATGGATATCGAAACTGTTCTTCCTGTTTTAGACTGGATTCTTGAAAGAGAAATCCATATTGATATTTATATGGACGGTGTAGGATTTACACCTGTTCGTTGCCGCGAAAACATCGGACGTTTGGACGTTCCAGAATCCTTAAGAAAATATATGATTGCTACAAGAACTCCTTTAGAAAATCTGAAGGAATATGTACGCGACTGTGGTCAAAAGATTCAAAAAATCAATTTGAATTTCTATCCACAGCCAGACGGAACCTACCTCTACCAAAAAGAAACATTAGACTTTCTTAAGGCTAATCCAGCACTTACTGTTGTTTGCGGCGGTTTTAACAACTTCGAAATTAGTAAAGCCGGTATCACAAAACGAGAAGGTCTTGCATTCCTTGCAAATTATCTTGGCACAGACCTCGAACATACCATGGCAATGGGCGATTCCGAAAATGATTACTCTATGATAAACGCCGCAGGGATTGGTGTTGCAATGGGCAACGCATCTGATGACATCAAAGCTATCGCAAACTACATCACTACCTCCAACAAAGAGGATGGTGTCGGCGAAGCTGTTAAAAAATTTATCCCTACAATATAATATGCACTTTACCCTTCTTGGCGAAGGATTTTTAAAGATTTTTTTAAGACGCTTATGGTTTTATCCAGCTCTTCCCTTGTGGTATCACGTCCCAAGGTGAAGCGTATGGTTCCATAGGCGTATTCTTTTGGCACTTCCAAGGCTTTTATGACATGAGATAAATGTGTCGAGCCTGCATTACATGCAGACCCTGCCGATGCATATACCCCTTCCTCTTCCATCAAAACAAGTAAGGCTGTTCCTGAAATATTCTTAAAAGAGATATTCACATTTCCTGGAAGACGTTTCTTTTCGTGACCATTTAGTCTGCAATCCGGAATTTCTTGCATTACACGCTTTAAAAAGTAGTTTCGGAGATTGGTAATTTCCCTTGATTTTTTACTCATTTCCTGTGTCGCAATGGATAATGCTTTTGCCATCCCGACAATTCCGGCCACATTTTCTGTTCCCGCTCGTTTGCCACTTTCCTGCCCACCTCCATGTATAAAAGAAGGAAGTTCCACGCCTTCCCTAACATATAAAAATCCAACACCTTTGGGTCCATGAAACTTATGCGCACTAGCACTTAACATATCTACCGGAAGGCGTTTCACAGAAATTGGCAATTGGCCTACAGCCTGCACTGCATCTGTGTGAAATGGAACTGCGTGGTTCTTTGCGAGTGCACCTATTTCTTCAATTGGTTGCAAGGTTCCTATCTCATTGTTTCCATACATGATCGAAATCAAAGACGGCTTATCTTTCCGTAGTTCCTGTTCCAGATTTGCAACATTTACTATTCCATCTCTATTTACGTCTAAATATTTCACCTGATACCCTTGTTTTTCCAAATATTCACAAGAATGCAGGATTGCATGATGCTCTATTTTAGAGGTAATCACTTTTTTTGCTTTCGTTTTTTGCATTTCTGCCATTCCTTTTACCGCCCAATTATCGGCTTCCGTACCGCCTGAAGTAAAATATATCTCATTTGGTTTTGCATGAATGCTTGCAGAAATGACTTCTCTTGCAAGTGAAATTGCACGTTTCGCCTCTGCCCCTAACTCATATGTGGCGGATGCATTTCCATATTTTTTTATAAAATATGGCTCCATGGCATAGGCGACCTCCGGCAGCATATCGGTAGTAGCTGCATAATCTAGATAAATTCGATTGTTCATACAATTCACCTTTCCACATATACTATTAATAAAGCCCCTTCATGGAGGTAGTATTATTCTTTCTCAAATAAAAAAACACCCTCTCATCCTCGGCACGATTTTGCTTACCGGTGCCGGTCTCATAAGCAGAATACTGGGCTTCTTTTATAGAATATTCTTATCACACACCATTGGTGCAAACGGACTAGGCTTATATCAGCTGATTTTTCCAGTTTTTGTGCTTTGCTTGGCAATCACTTCCAGCGGAATTCAAACTGCAATTTCCCGATTTGTCGCCTCTGAAAAGTCTTCTCGTCTTTATCTAGGTGCTGGAATGCTTGTATCCGTTAGTCTTTCTGTAATATTGGCATTATTTGTCTTTTGGCTAGCACCGTGGATCGCTTCTGATATTTTAAAAGAGCCTCGAACCACGGACTTACTCCAATTAATGAGTTTTGCTTTGGTTCCAGCTGCAGTTCATTCTTGCTTTAATGGCTATTATTATGGCAAAAAGAATTCCGTACCACCTGCCATTTGTCAAATAGTAGAACAAATTGCTCGTGTCTTTGGCACCCTGCTGATTTATCGGATTTTGTTGCAGGAAGGACGTTCTCTTGAACCTATCCACGCCGTATGGGGACTGGTCATCAGTGAATTAGCAGGACTACTCGTAAATATGACAGTATTCTTACTAACCGACTATAGTAGACTAACAACGAAAAAAATTAACAAACGAATCGCTGTTATGTATGCACTTATTCCGCCTGTAAAAGCTGTATGCATCATGGCCATTCCTTTGACTTTGAATCATATATTAACGACTTTAAGTCATAGTTTCGAGCACCTGTTACTTCCACAACAATTGATGGCTTATGGATATAGCTCTGACGAAGCGTTGAGCCACTTCGGCATTTTGACCGGAATGGCCTTATCGGTTATCTTTTTCCCTTCCGCCATCACAAATGCTCTATCCGTGCTACTGCTACCTAGAATCTCTGAAACCAAATCTCGCGGAGATATGTGTGCCGTTTTAGACACTATAAAAGGAGCCTTATGCTGTGGTGTTGCACTCGGCTCCATGTGTACATTTATTTTTTTATTGTCTTCCAATTGGTTCGGAACATACATATTCGATAATGCACTTGCGGGATTTTATATCCGTACATTAAGTATTCTATGCCCATTTATGTATACTTCTGGGCTTTTAAGTAGTATTGTGAATGGGTTAGGCTATGCTTCCCTTACTTTACTTTGCAACCTAAGCGGATGTCTGATAAGGGTTCTGGCTATTTGGTTTTTCGTTCCATTATATGGAATGTACGCCTATATCTTTGCGATGATTGTGGCGGCTGTGGTGGTGACGGTAGAATTGATGGTTGTTGTTAAGAAGAAATGTGTATAGTCAAGCAGGCTCGACCCACGTCACTTCGTGACTTTCCGTCGCTTTACAAGCGACTCGGCTCTCGCTTTTTGGCTGGCGCCAAATCTCATGAATAAAAATAAAGCGTCGTTACAAGTAAACTTGTACGACGCTTATTTTATCCATTCGCTTGACTATACACGTGATAAATACTCACCTGTTCTAGTATCAATTTTAATTTTGTTTCCAATTTCTACGAATAATGGAACCATAACTTTTGCACCTGTTTCAACGATAGCTGGTTTTGTAGCACCTGTAGCTGTATCACCTTTGAAACCTGGTTCTGTATCTGTGATTTCTAATTCAACGAATAATGGTGGTTCTACTGCGAAAACGTTACCATTGTGTGAACATACTTTACACATTTCGTTTTCTTTAACGAATTTAAGAGCATCACCAACAGATTCTCTTGTTAAGCTAATCTGATCATATGTTTCTACGTCCATGAAGTTGTAGAAATCATCATCACCATATAAATACTGCATATCTTTTCTGTCGATACGAGCTAATGGGAATTTTTCTGTTGGACGGAAAGAAGTTTCTACAATACCGCCACTGATGATGTTACGTAATTTTGTTCTAACAAACGCTGCACCTTTACCAGGTTTAACGTGCTGGAATTCGATAATCTGACAGAT
>JAZKYR010000115.1:0-4551 GCA_045612245.1 Agathobacter sp. | reverse complement strand
GCTACAGAACTTGTTCAGGCACTTAAAGATGCTACAACACTTCCTATCGAATTACATACACACTATACATCTGGTGTAGCTGCTATGACATATATGAAAGCAGTAGAAGCAGGCTGTGACATCATTGACACAGCTATGTCTCCATTCGCGCTTGGTACATCTCAGCCAGCTACAGAAGTTATGGTTGAAGCATTTAAAGGAACAGAATTTGATACTGGTTTAGATCAGACACAGTTAGCAGAAATCGCTGCTTACTTCCGTCCAATGAGAGAAGAAGCAATCAAGAGCGGTCTCTTAAATCCAAAGGTTCTTGGTGTAGATATTCAGACACTTTTATATCAGGTTCCAGGTGGTATGTTATCAAACATGGTATCTCAGCTTAAAGAGCAGAATGCAGAAGATAAATACGAAGAAGTATTAAAAGAAATCCCTCGCGTTCGTAAAGATCTTGGTGAACCACCATTGGTAACACCTTCTTCACAGATCGTTGGTACACAGGCTGTATTCAACGTGCTCATGGGAGAACGTTACAAAGTGGCTACTAAAGAAACAAAAGACGTTTTACTTGGAAAATATGGTCAGACTGTAAAACCATTTAATCCAGAAGTAGTAGAAAAAGTTCTTGGTGAAGATGCTAAGAATGCTATCACATGTAGATATGCAGACTTACTTGAACCAGAATTAGATAAACTTGAAGCTGAAATGGCTCAGTATAAACAGCAGGATGAAGACGTACTTACATACGCTTTATTCCCACAGGTGGCAACAGACTTCTTCAAGTATCGTGAAGCTCAGCAGACAAAAGTAGATGCTAAGATTGCTGATACTGAAAATGGTGCTTATCCAGTATAATTTGCAAGACGAAAATCGACATCTTGTGACAAAAGTTACAGACCCCACAATTTTTTGTGGGGTCTTTTTGTATACATGCTTTCTTGCAAAAAAATGAATTTTTTCTTGCAAAATTTCTTTGTAAAAAAACGAAGGTCTGTTATAATTATTTCTAGATGAATTCAAGAAAGTATGAGGGGAAGAGATGGCAAATAAGAATGATTTGCTAAATCGAATTAATAAGAAATACAGTACAATGAGCAAAGGGCAAAAATACCTTGCGACTTATATTACGGATAACTATGATAAAGCTGTGTTTTTAACAGCAGCGAAGATGGGTGAAATTGTAGGGGTAAGTGAGTCTACGGTTGTGCGTTTTGCAATGAGTTTGGGCTATAAAGGATATCCTGAGTTTCAAAGTGCATTGGGAGAGCTGGTTCGCAATAAATTGAATTCGACTCAGCGTATGGAAGTTACTTATGGCAGAATCAATCAATCTGAAATTTTGGAAACGGTTTTGCAGTCGGATGCAGATAAGCTGAAAACTACTTTGGAAAAGATTGATCATGGTGCTTTTGATTTAGCAGTTGATACTATATTAAATGCTAAAAATATCTATATTATAGGAATTCGAAGTTGTGCACCATTAGCAAGCTTTCTTTCGTTTTATCTTACAATGATGTTTGATAATGTGCGATTATTGCATACGAATAGTTCGAGTGAGATTTTTGAACAGATGCTTCGCATAGGAGAAGATGATGTAATTATAGGAATTAGTTTTCCGAGATATTCCATGCGTACATTAAAAGCCTTAGAGTTTGCGAATAATCGTAGTGCAAAGGTTATAACCATTACCGACAGTATACATTCTCCAATGAATTTATATTCCTCTTGTAATTTGGTAGCAGATAGTGATATGGCTTCAATTGTAGATTCGCTGGTTGCTCCGTTAAGTGTAATTAATGCGCTTATTGTAGCTTTATGCATGAAGAAACAAAAAGAAGTTGCAAAGACGTTGACTACATTAGAAGAAATTTGGGATGAATATCAAGTTTATGAAAATGATGAAATAGATGTAATTGATGATTCAATAAAGATGCATTATGCAAAGTTAGAGGAAATGGACCATGAGTAAGGTTGTTGTAATCGGTGGTGGACCTGCCGGAATGTTTGCGGCATATTTTGCAGCAAAAAACGGGCATAAGGTAACACTACTAGAGCAAAATGAAAAATTAGGAAAAAAATTATATATTACAGGAAAAGGTAGATGTAATATTACAAATGCAAGTGATATGGAAAATTTATTTGCAAATGTATGTAGTAATGAGAAGTTTTTGTATAGTGCTTTTTATTCGTATACCAATGATCAGGTTGTCGAATTCTTTGAAGACTATGGACTTCGCACAAAAGTAGAAAGAGGAAATCGTGTGTTTCCGCTTTCGGACCGTTCTTCGGATGTGATTGCTACACTTGCAAGAGCTTTAAAAGATGCCGGAGTAGAAGTAAAGCTTTATACTAAGGTGACAAAAATTCTCACGGAAGAGATTGAAAATCAACAAACAATCAAAGGTGTTATGCTGGAGGATGGTAAAACTCTTGTGGCAGATAGTGTAGTTTTAGCTACGGGCGGAATTTCTTATCCGACGACAGGCGCCACAGGAGATGGTTATCGATTTGCAGAGGTCTTAAATCATAAAATCGTAGAGCCAACACCATCCTTGGTGCCATTTGAAATACAGGAAACTTGGGTAACAGAGATGCAGGGGCTTGCGTTAAAGAATGTTTCGATTACGATTGAACAAAAGGGTAAGAAGCTTTATAGTGATTTTGGTGAAATGTTATTTACCCATTTTGGTGTCAGCGGCCCGATGATTTTATCGGCAAGTGCATCTATTAAACCTGCTTGTTTTAAAGATTTTGAGCATGAAATGACACTTAAAATTGATTTAAAGCCTGCGCTTGATAAGGAACAATTAGATAAAAGAATCTTAAAAGATTTTGAAGAAGCAAAAAATAAACAGTATAAAAATTCCATTCAAAAACTATTGCCTTCAAAGATGATTCCAATTATCATTACATTAAGTGGAATTGATCCAGATAAACAAGTAAATGAGATTACCAAAGAAGAACGTAGAAAACTTGTAGACTTGTTAAAGGGATTGCCGATGACTATTATCGGATTACGAGGATGGAAAGAGGCGATTATCACCAAGGGTGGTGTTTCTGTAAAAAATGTAAATCCTTCGACAATGGAATCAAAACTTGTGAAGGGTTTGTATTTTGCGGGCGAGTTATTAGATTTGGATGCAATGACAGGTGGATATAATCTGCAGATTGCCTGGTCAACAGGTTATTTAGCAGGAATCAGTATAGAATAAGTACAAATAAGGAGAAAAAGGTATGAGTTTTAATATCGCAATTGACGGACCAGCAGGTGCTGGAAAAAGCACTATCGCAAAACAATTAGCAAAAGAATTAGGGTATGTATATGTAGATACAGGTGCTATGTATCGTGCTATGGCATATTATTTTATTACAAATGGAATCGGTGCAGAAGATGAAACAGCAATTTCTGCAGCTTGCCCAAACGTAAACGTATCAATTACATACGAAGATGGAGTACAGAATGTATGGTTAAATGGCGAAAATGTATCTAGTGTGATTCGTCAGGAAGAAGTAGGAAAAATGGCTTCTGCAACTAGTGTATATCCAGTTGTTCGTACCAAATTAGTAGAATTACAGCAGGAACTTGCGAAAACAACAGATGTAATCATGGATGGACGTGATATCGGTACAGTAGTTCTTCCAAATGCTGATGTAAAGATTTATATGACAGCAAGCTCTGCAATTCGTGCAAAGCGTCGTTTTGACGAGCTTACAGCAAAAGGTGTGGAATGTGATTTGGATGAAATCGAAAAAGATATCATCGAAAGAGATTATCGTGATATGAATCGTGAAACTTCACCTCTAAAAAAAGCGGATGATGCAGTTGAATTAGATACATCTGATTTGGATATTGATGGCGTTGTAAATGCTATGAAAGCCATTATTGAAGAAAAAAGATAGAATTTAGGTATAGGTATAAACTATGAAAAATGTAAGATTAGCAAAGAGTGCTGGTTTTTGTTTTGGGGTAAAAAGAGCTGTAAACATGGTTTATGAAGAAATTGATAAAGTGGCAAATGATGGTGAAAATATTCCTATCTACACTTATGGTCCAATCATTCATAACGATGAAGTGGTAAAAGACTTCGCTAGCAAAGGAGTTGCTCTTGTAAAAGAGCTTTCTGAATTGGAAGATTTAGAAAAAGGAAAAATCATTGTTCGCTCCCACGGAATTAGCAGGGCAGAATATAAAGAAATGGAACAGTATGGATTTACAGTTGTAGATGCAACCTGTCCATTTGTTCGTAAAATTCATAAAATTGTAGATGAACATAGTAAACAGGGTGAGTATATTTTAATTATTGGAAATCCAAGTCATCCAGAAGTGTGTGGAATTCGAGGCTGGGTAAATGGAGATGATGTATCCATTATTGAAAGTAAAGAAGAAGCAGAGAATTTTAATGTTGAAACAGATAAAAAAATCTGTATAGTTTCCCAAACGACATTTAACTACAATAAATTTCAAGATTTAGTTGAAATTGTCAGTAAAAAAGGGTACAATATAAGTGTTTTAAACACAATCTGTAATGCAACGGAAGAACGTCAGACAGAAGC
>JAZKYR010000114.1:0-6341 GCA_045612245.1 Agathobacter sp. | reverse complement strand
ATGTTATCTTTTTTCTGCCAGCACCATACCGATGCTACGTCCTTCCACCTTAGGTGCTTTTTCCACTACTGCTACATCTGCAAGTGCTTCAGCAAAATCATCTAAGATGTATTTGCTCTGATTCATATGAGCCATTTCACGACCACGGAAACGAAGTGTAACTTTTACTTTATTTCCTTTTTCAATGAATTTTTTTGCAGAATTAATTTTGGTGTTCAAATCGTTAGTATCAATGTTTGGAGACAAACGAATCTCTTTTAATTCAATAGTCTTCTGTTTTTTCTTAGCTTCCTTCTCTTTACGAGCCTGTTCGTAACGATATTTACCGTAATCAATAATCTTACATACAGGTGGTTTCGCTGTTGGAGCAATCTTTACAAGATCAAGTCCAGCTTCGTCTGCAAGACGCTGTGCTTCTTTGCTAGATACGATACCGAGCTGTTCTCCATCTGCTCCGATAAGACGTACTTCTTTGTCTCTGATTTGTTCGTTAATCATTAAATCGCTAATGGCTTTGTACCTCCAAAATAAAAAATAGTGGATAGGCAGACTATCCACTAAAAAATCTCTAACACAAAAATAACATGTTGGAAATATGAACACTAAGTCGCCCAATTGCGCTTAGGTGAGAGTGGATACTCTACTTGTTTCTTACAACTCATATAAAATAGCACACATTTTTCATGGTGTCAACTATTTTTCTATATATTTTTTAGATTTTAATAGGTTCCTAAAATCTTCATGGATGTCGCTTCTTCTTGGATTCCTCGCAAAGCATTTATAACACCTGTGTCCTCTAATTTTCCTTCAAAATCCACAAAGAAACGATATTCCCAGTTCTTTCCTTTTATAGGACGAGACTGAATATTCGTCATATTGATATTGTTATAAATAAAATGCGAAAGCATATGATACAAAGAACCACTCTCATGTGCTACTTCAAAACAAATGCTTACTCTGTTCGCATCTTTTGTACATATCTTTTTATTGGTAACAATAATAAAACGAGTCGCATTATTTTGTGAATTAGAGATATTCTCATCCAATACCTTTAATCCATATAAATCTGCAGTCAACGTGCTTGCAATCGCAGCATGACTCTTATCTGCATCCTCCATTACTTTCTTAGCAGAAACAGCGGTATTCTTTAAGCTGATTTTTTCCCAATCCGAATGTTTATACAGGAAATCGCTGCACTGCATCAAAGCCTGTGGATGAGAATACACCGTAGTAATATCCTTTAACTCAGCTTCAGTTGTTCCTAAAAGCGCATGCTTAATCTCAATCACCTGCTCGCCTACAATATAATTATCATATTCTACTAAGAGATCATAATTTTCAGAAACAATTCCTGCTGTAGAATTTTCTATTGGAAGGACTGCAAAATCTGCATTTCCATTCTTAATAGCTTCCATAGCATCTTTCCAGGTCTCAACATGAAAGCTATCACATTCTTTCCCAAAATATTCTGTCATAGCCTGCTGGCTGTATGCACCTTCTACCCCTTGAAATACAATACGAGCATTTGAGAGCTTAAAATCATTGACAGTTTCTAATTCTGGCACTTCTACTAATCCATTTTCTGTAAGAAGCTGATATTGTCTCTTACGGCTCACCGCCATAATATGCTCAAATAATTCGATGATTCCCACTTTTGTAAATTCAGAGGACGCTTTGGCAGAAAGTGTATTCAATTTGCTAACCTCACGCTCTCTATCAAACACTTTTTTTCCTGTGTTGATTTTAAAACGTGCTACACCTTCCGCAATCTTCATTCGCTCCTCATATAAGGAAACAATCTGGTTATCTATTTTGTCAATCTCATCTCTTAACTTCAATAAATCTTCCATAAAAACCTCTATCTCTTTTATATCCTAAGATTGTATAACAAACAGTTTAGAAAGGCAAGCAAACCTTGAAAGATATTCCATTTGGGGCTATAATAATAAAAAGACACAACATCATGTGTCTTAGGAGGTTTTTATGAAAAAAATAATAATCGGCATAATTGTCGTTGCATTAGTTGCAGGAGGAATTTTTTTAAGCAAAAATTTAACAAATCCTGATACAAAGATGAATTCCGGCTATGTAAATGGTAATACCGCTGGAAACCTATATAACGGCGGACTTTTCTGTGAATATAACGGCATAGTCTTTTTCTCCAATCCTAGCGATGGGGGAAAACTTTATTCAATGGATTCTAATGGAAAGAACTTAAAGAAATTAACAGATGACGTTGCCACCTACATAAACGCAGATGAAAACTATGTATATTATGTTAGAAACAATTCTGGCGAAAGTTTAGACTTTAATTTCGTGGCATTTCATCGCAACGCCCTTGTGCGAGTAAATCATGATGGAAAAAACCTTGTAATCCTAGATACCGAACCAAGTTTGTATGCATCTTTAATTGGAAACTACATTTATTATATCCACTACGACCAATTAGAAGCTTCTACCCTTTACAAGGTACGTATCGATGGCGAAGAACAACAACAAGTTATGGCAGAAGCAGTCTTTACTTGTAATGCAGACGGACAATTCTTTTATTATAATGGAATGAGCTCCGATGGCTCTATTCACCGTTATGACACCGTCTCTGATACCTCAACTATTGTATATGCCGGAAACAGCTTCCAGCCTATCGTAAAAGACGGCGTAGATGTTTATTATATCGATGGAGATACAGATTGTTCCATCGTACATACAAATATGAATTTTGATAATCCTACTTATATTACAACCGACAGTGTGGATGAATACAATGTGCATGGAAGCTACATCTACTATCAGCGCTATGACAAAGATGGCTCAGCACTTTGTATGATTAAAAACGACGGAACTGAATTTCAAGTATTACGCGAAGGTGACTACTGTGATATTCACGTAACTTCTTATTTCGTATTCTTCCGCGACTTCCACACAAAAGAAATGTACTATTTTACTAGAACCAATCCATATATAATCGAAAAATTCGATCCTGGAACCTCAAAGTAGTAACAAAAAACCTATATGAAATTGTAAGCCTTATGCCAATACAGCTACAATTACATATAGGTTTTCTTTTTATAAATCAAATAAACTAAGCTGGTTCGAATCTGGCAAATCGCCAAACAGACCCAAATCACTCATTAATTCGATAACCGTTTTAGAAACCTTGGTTCTTTCTCTAAAATCATCTTTTGATAGGAATGGACCATCTTTGGCAGCTTCAGCAATTGCAATAGCTGCATTATCTCCCAATCCTTCAATTGAATTTAATGATGGCATAAGTTTTCCATCAATAATTTGGAAACGATGTGGCTGTGCACGATATATATCTAACGGCATAAAATCAAAACCTCTGGCATACATTTCTTGAACAATTCGACCATCTGCAAATTGATCTTTTTCTTTATTGGAAAGTGTATCCTTGCGTTTTTTGAAATCATTTAGATGTATCTCCAAGCGTTCTTTTCCCTGACACATAATTTCATAGTCAAAGCCTGTAGCACGCACTGAGAAATAGGATGCATAGTAAGCTAATGGATAAAACACCTTACAATATGCAATACGCCAGCCCATCATAACATAAGCTGCAGCATGAGCCTTAGGGAACATATATTTAATCTTTTCACAGGACCAGATATACCAATCTGGCACGCCATGTTCTTTCATCTGTTCCTTCCATTCTGGCCACTTATCTGCTTTTCCTTTTGCTACCATACCTTTACGTACGGCTTCCATAATTTTAAAAGCTGTATCTGCTTCTAACCCTTTGTTAATCAAATACGTCATGATATCGTCACGCGTACAGATACAAGTAGAAATGGTTGCAGTCCCCTCTTTAATCAAGGTCTGAGCATTTCCTAACCACACATCAGTGCCGTGGGACAGCCCAGCAATATTTACTAAATCAATAAACTGTGTTGGCTTAGCCTCTGCTACCAATCCCATCGCAAAATCAGTACCAAACTCTGGAATTCCTAAAGCTCCAAGCTCTGTTCCTCCAATATCTTCCGGTGTAATCCCCAAAGCCTTTGTACTTTCAAACAAAGACATAACTGTTTTATCATCCAATGGGATTGTCGTAGGATCTACGCCCGTCAAATCTTGAAGCATACGTATCATTGTAGGATCTAAATGTCCTAAAATGTCGAGTTTTAATAAGTTGTGGTCAATCGAGTGATAATCGAAATGTGTGGTTGTAATATCTACCGACATGTCATTTGCCGGATGCTGCACTGGTGTAAAGGTATTGATATTCTCTCCTACAGGAAGAACGATAATACCACCTGGATGCTGTCCCGTTGTACGGTGAATCCCTGTACAACCAACAGCAATACGCTCAATTTCACAACGACGTTTTTTCACGCCACGCTCTTCATAATAATTCTTTACATAACCATAAGCAGTCTTATCCGCCAAGGTACCTACCGTACCAGCCTTAAAGGTCTGTCCTTCACCGAAAATTACTTCTGTATACTTATGAGCCTTACTCTGATACTCATTCGAGAAGTTTAAGTCGATATCAGGTTCCTTATCTCCTTTAAACCCTAAGAAAGTTTCGAACGGAATATCAAAACCTTCTTTTTTAAGAGGCTTTCCACAATTTGGACAGATAGCATCTGGCATATCACATCCACAGCGTCCAGCATAGGATTTAACAACATCGGAATCAAAATCCACATATTTACATTCTTCACAAAGATAGTGTGCCTGTAATGGATTTACTTCTGTAATACCGGACATCGTTGCAACAAAGGAACTACCTACGGAACCTCGTGAACCAACCAGATATCCATCTTCATTCGATTTCCATACCAGTTTCTGTGCAATAATGTACATTACGGCATACCCATTGGAGATAATCGAATTCAACTCTCTCTCCAAACGTGCATGTACAACTTCTGGTAATGGATTTCCATACATTTTGTAAGCCTTATTGTAACAAATATCACGAAGCATCTGATCCGAGTTCTCGATTACCGGAGGACATTTATCAGGTCTTACTGGTGAAATTTTCTCGCACATGTCTGCGATTTTATTAGTATTGGTAATAACTACTTCCTCTGCTTTTGCACTACCTAAATACGCAAATTCTGCAAGCATTTCTTCCGTAGTTCTAAGATACAATGGAGCTTGATCATCTGCATCTTTAAACCCTTTACCAGCCATGATAATACGTCTATAGATTTCATCTTCTGGATCCAAAAAATGCACGTCACAGGTTGCAACAACCAGTTTTCCAAAATCTTCCCCTAGTTTTACAATTCGCTTATTGATGTTAATGATGTCTTCTTCTGTTTCAATCGGAGAATCTTCATCACGAAGCATAAATGCATTGTTTCCTAATGGCTGAATTTCTAAATAATCATAAAATTCTACAATACGAGAAATCTCTTCTTCTGGTCTGCCACCTAATATTGCACGATACAATTCACCGGCTTCACAAGCTGAGCCGAGAAGCAAACCATTACGATATTTGATGAATTCGGACTTTGGAATACGAGGACGACGATTATAATAGGTGATATGTGAAAGGGAAATCAAATTATACAAATTAGTTCTTCCCTGATCACAGGTTGCCAAAATAATCGCATGGTATGTAGGCATCTTCATAATATTGGAAACAGAACTTGTCCCCTGTTCATTAAGCATGTCCAAATCTTGAATGCCACGTTCTTCCAACATAGAAATAAATTTAACAAAAATTTCCGCTGTGCATGCTGCATCATCGACCGCCCTATGATGATTATCCAAGTTCACACCAACCGCTTTTGCCACTGTATCTAATTTAAATCGATTCAAACTTGGCAAAAGGAAACGTGCCATAGCAACTGTATCCAAATATGTTGGATTATATTCAACACCTAAATTTAATGCCTTACGTTTAATGAAACTAACATCAAAGTCGGCATTGTGTGCAACAAGACAGGCCTCCTGACAAAAATCTAAGAACTGAGGTAAAACCACATCTACCGTCGGTGCATCAATAACCATATTGTCATTAATATGGGTTAATTCTTCAATCCTGTATGGAATTGGCACTTGTGGATTAACAAAACTAGAGAATCGGTCTACTATCTTACCGTTTTCGACTTTTACAGCTCCAATCTCAATAATATGATTAATATCAGGACTAAAGCCTGTCGTCTCAATATCAAATACAACATAAGAATCCTGTAACGACTGTCCCATACAGTCTGTAACGATTCCTTTTAAATCATCTACGATGTATGCTTCTACACCATAGATAACCTTAATATCTGCCTTGGTATGGCTTGCTTCTGTAAATCCTTGAACATCACCATGGTCCGTAATCGCAATTGCTTTGTGTCCCCATTTTTCTGCACGCTTAA
>JAZKYR010000113.1:0-15358 GCA_045612245.1 Agathobacter sp. | reverse complement strand
ATCAGGGTGGTGAACCAGGTATGAACCACAAAGGTATGGTTACATTTGACCGTAAACTGAAAAAAGACTGCTTCTATCTTTATAAAGCATACTGGAACAAAGATGACGCGTTTGTATATATCGCAAATAGACGTTTCACATACCGTAAAAAATATGCACAGGAAATTACAGTGTACTCTAATCAGCCAGAAGTATCACTTTACTTAAATGGAAACTTAGTTGAAACCAAACAGGGTGAAAATGTATTCAAATTCAAAGTAACTCTTAACGATGGTGAAAACAAGTTAGAAGTGAAAGCTGGCAACTTAACAGACAATGCTGTAATTATTAGATCAGACGAAGATCATCCAGAGTATGTAGCTCCTAAGGTTGATACTAAGAACTGGTTCTAAAAATAAAGAGAGGTAATGAGAAATGAGTAAAGAAAATGTAACTCCAAATGATGGCGTAAACCGCGCCAAGTTTTACCAGTTAGCATTGTTCCCAATGAACAATGGTGCAACTAACGTATACTTCGTATTAATTTTATCCTATATTACATACTTCGGTAATGGTGTATTAGGTATTGCATTAATGTTTGCATCATTAATGGTTACAGGTATGCGAGTATTCGATGCTATTACAGACCCAATTATCGGTGCACTTATGGACCGTACCAATACCAGATTTGGTAAATTCCGTCCATTCATGGTAATGGGTAATGCAATCATGGCGATATCTGTATTGGTTCTTTATCTGGTTACACCTTTGATTCCAGAAACTATGATGGCTCTTCGTTATGTAGCATTCGTTCTTTTGTATGCTGTATGGGTAATTGGTTATACCTTCCAGACATCGGTTACACGTTCTGGACAGACTGTACTTACAAACGATCCAAAACAGAGACCATTGTTTACCATCTTTAATACCATCGCATCGTTAGTTGGTATGGGTGCAATGCAGGTTCTTGCACCAATTATTGCTGGTATGGGTAATGGTTATACAACTCCTGAATTCTATCAGATTTTCACTCCAGTTGGTATCGTAGTATCTATCATTCTTACAATTCTTGCAATTATCGGTATTGCAGAAAAAGATAATGCAAAATACTTTGGTATTGGTGGAGAACAGCAGGAAAGTATTAAGATTTCTGAATATGTTGCTTTAATCAAAAACAATAAACCATTACAGCGTCTTATGGTAGCAGGTGGTGGATGTAAATTAGCACTTGCAGTTGCTACAAATGGTGCAGTACTTTGTATGTTATACGGATGTATGATGGGCGACTATAGCCAGTTCTATTTACCAATGATGGTAGTTGGTTATGTATTCTCAGCTCCATTCTTTGGATTAACAGTAAATACATCACAGAAACTTGGACAGAAGGCATCTCTCCAGAGATATGTAACAGTAGCTCTTGTGGCTTATGTGGGCGTAGTTATCCTTCTTGCATTATGGCAGCCAGGTAATGCGGCTTTCAATTTAAGTCTTATGGCAGATGGTAAAATTGCTATCAACCTTTATACTATTTTATTCATTGTATTCTTTGGTATTGGTTATGGTGCTTACTACTCAACAGCAGATATGCCTATCCCAATGGTAGCTGACTGTTCGGATTATGAAACATATTCTTCAGGTAAATATGTTCCTGGTATTATTGGTACATTATTCTCATTAGTAGATAAATTAGTATCTTCTATGGCATCATTGGTAGTAACAATAGCTCTTATGACAATCGGAGTATCAGATCTTCCAGACGTAGATTCTCCATATGTAGATGGAATGAACTGGGTAGTAATCGCATTATTCTGTATTGTTCCTATGGTCGCATGGGCGCTTACTCTTTGGGCAATGAAAGGCTATGAATTATCTGGTCCTCGTATGAAAGAAATTCAGGCTATCAACGTAGCTCGTAAAGAATTAGTAGCACAGGGCATGACATTAGAAGAAGCAATGGCTAAGATTCAGACAGTAGAAGATATTAAATAACGAGATAGATTAGATTTAGATTTTCTATAAACTACGAAAAGACGCTTATATATTTTATAAATTTGGACACGACTTTCGCTCGGATGCGGACTCGTTGCGCTACTAAATGCGCGACGACTCTCATCGCCGCTTATTAAGTAGCGACGGCCGCATACGGTCCCATTTTATAAAATATATAAGCGTCTTTTCTCACTTTACGATATCTCTAAAATCTAATTCTATCTCGTTATTCCTATAAATATGGGTTCCCCCTCTACTGTAGTAACGCATTTTGCTCAGTAAGTTTTATTTTTCAAAAAAGTAAGAAATGGACTCACATATATATCTAAAGGAACACCCTTGAGAACGTCAGCACTTAGTGAGCAGTGATGAATATCGCTGCGAACTTAGTACTGTTACGTTCGATATGGAATGCAAGTGTGTGTGACTGTGATATATATGTGAGTCCATTTCGTAGTTTTTAGGTTATTTAACTTACTGAGCTAAATCGTTAATAAGGTTGAAGAAAGCTAAATTTAGCGGTATAATATGGAAAATAGGCTTATTGTGTCTAAAATGGATTTTGGAGATAGAAATATGAAGGTTTTAATCGGAGTTTTATTAATAATTCTGGTCTTGTTTTCCGTTTTTTTGATCATTATGGCAAGAGTTGCAGTGCGACCAACCGTACATACGCTGGATTATGAATTGAGCAAGTTAAAACAACTGCCTCATATGCAGGGAGAAAGCTTAGAGATCGACCAGGAACACACTGTGAGAACGTATGATGGTCATGACTTATGGGTAGGATTTGTACCGGCAAAGGAGAAGAGTAAGAAATATGTAATCCTATCACATGGATATACCAGTACGAGATATGGTATGTATAAATATGCTGCTCTTTGGAGAAAGCTTGGTGTAAACTGTGTGCTTTATGAAAATCGTGGACATGGGGTAAATAAACCGACTACAGTTAGTTTTGGGATACGAGAGTCTAAAGACTTGAGAATGGTGATAGAAGATACTTACGAAAGATACGGACGAGATATCCAGATAGGACTTCATGGAGAGTCCATGGGAGCAGGGCTTCAGGTTATGGCTTTGGAGCATCATCCAGAAGTTGCATTTATTATAAATGACTGCGGATATGCAGAGATACTTCCAGTGTTACAGTGGAAGGTTCAAGAAGCCTTTCATTTTCCAGGATGGTTGGCTAAGCTTGCATCACCATTTGCGAAATTGTTTTTTGGTTTCCGTTTTGAGGATGTGCGTCCAATTGATTGTTTGAAAGAAAACGAGATTCCAATTTGTTTCGTTCATGGATTGGAGGATACATTTACCCATTGCTGGCATAGTGAAAAAATGTATGAAGCAAATAAAGGATATAAAGAATTGCATCTCTTTGAGGGTGCTGACCATGCAGAATGTGTGGTGGTTGATACAGAACGTTATTTGAAAATGTTAAAAAATTTTACTGAAAAAGTAATGTAAGAATAAATAAGAAAAAAGAGGGAATGACTATGGAAAAGAAAAATGTTGCTGAGAAAATTGGCAGAAGAGAATGGGTGCTTATTTGGGTAGTTGGTTTAGCTGGACAGCTTTGCTGGAACGTAGAAAACCAGTGGTTTAATACCTTTATTTATGCAAAGATTGGACCTTATTCTGAGATTATTAGCTGGATGACAGCGGTTTCATCTATCGTAACTACATTTAGTACCTTCTTCTGGGGAACTTTGAGTGATAGAAAAGGTAAGAGACGTCCATTTATCTTTATTGGATATGTGCTTTGGGGTATCTTTACCATTCTTTTTGGTGTATCAGAATTCCTTCCAAAGAACGAAATCGTAGCAGCTGCAGTTATGGTAGTAGCTATGGATGCTCTTATGAGCTTCTTTGGTAGTATGGGTAATGATGCTGCATTTAGTAGCTGGACAACAGATATTTCAAATGAAAAGAACCGTGGACAGATTGGTGCGGCACTTGCAGCTCTTCCAATTATCGCTACTATCCTGGGTACAGTTGTTAGTGGTATCCTGATTAGTATTTTGGACTACTTCATGTTCTTTATCATTATGGGTATCTCTGTAATGATTATCGGTACAGTAGGTTTCCTTTTCATGAAAGAGGGCGAAAATTTACAGCCAAACCGTGATGAAAAAGGATTCTGGCACCAGGTGTTTTCAGTATTTAACTTTAAAACTGTAAAAGAAAATAAAGAATTATTCTGTGTATTCTTAATTAGCTGTGTATATTTTATTTGCTTCAATTTTTATTATGCACATATCGGAAATTACTTTATCTACACATTAGGATATGATGAAGGTACTTCAGGTATTTTACAGGGTGTAGGACTTGGACTTGCTATTTTGTCTACAATTCCTGCTACGAAAGCAATTAATAATGGGCAGCATATTAAGATGATTATGGGAAGTATCGTATTTTCGGTAATCGGATTATTTGTAATCGGATTTGCTGGAAAAACAATTGCTCTTTTACTTCCAGGAATTATTTTAGCAGGTATTGGTTATGTACTTATTATGCAGACCACTACTGCATGGATGAAGAACTTGTATCCAGAAGGAAACTTCGGACAGTTTGAAGGTGTTCGTATTATTTTTACCGTTATGATCCCAATGGTTTTAGGACCATCTACTGCAAATATTATTATCAAAGCCTTTGGTAATCCTGTAGTGATTAACGGAAATGAGGGTATGGCACCATCGAACGTATTGTTCTTTGTGGCAGGCGTTTTAAGCGTACTTACTTTAGTACCTACATATTTCGCTTCCAAATATAAAAAATAGGAGAATGACGTTTTGTGGTATGTAATTGGTTTTGGTTTGCTTTTTGTAGCAGTTTTGTATCTTGTGTATGATGTGATTTTTTCTGCTAACAAAAGATATATGGGTGATGACAGTAGTCTTCCTCATGGCAAACAATATGATCCATATCACGAAACGATAACGACTTGTGTAAATGAGGTTTTACAGATTCCATATGAACAGGTAGAGGTGGTATCCCATGATGGTTTGACATTGACGGGAAAGTATTACCATTTGAAGGATGGTGCGCCACTCATTATTTTCTTTCATGGATATCGCTGTAGTGGTATCCGTGATGGCAATGGGATTTTTCTGTATACCAGAAAACTGGGATTCAATGTTTTGCTTGCAGACCAGCGCGCACATGGGAATAGTCAGGGGAAAACGATTACCTTTGGCGTAAAAGAGCGCTATGATGTGCTTAGCTGGGTGGAGTACCTGGTAAAGCGTTTCGGTAAGGAACAAAAGATTTATCTAAGCGGTTTATCTATGGGCGGAGCAACCGTTCTAATGGCTTCTAATATGGAACTCCCAGAAAATGTAGTGGGGATATTGGCGGATTGTCCGTATTCATCTCCGAAAGCTATTTTGTGTAGTGTGATCAAACAAATGGGATTTCCTGTAAAGGCAACCTATTGGTTGGCAAAACTTAGTGGGAAATTATTTGGAAAATTTGACGTGGAAGAAACTTCTGCGATAGAAGCTGTGAGAGAAAGTCAGATACCTACCTTGATATTACATGGTGATGCAGATGACTTTGTACCTTGTTCAATGAGTATGGACTGCCAGGTGGCAGGAGAGAATCATGTGCAGCTAGTGCTTATTAAGGGGGCTGGACATGGAATGAGTCACTGTGTGGATACGACTGCGTATGAAGCTGCAGTTTATAAATTTTTTGAGCAAACAAAAGCAGTATTTAATGGAAGTAGAGGATAAAATATGGGATTGATTTTTATTGCACCATGGTTGCAGTTAATTGGTGTATGTGTACCATTGTTGGGCTGTGTAGCATTATTCAAAAAAGAACAGACCAAATCGACAATGAGTCTGCTTTTAACAAATATAGGCTGTTTATTTATTAACTGTATTTACATGCTTATGTTAGGTGCTGGGACACCGGAAGCAGCCCTTATGGCGAATAAAATTTTATATCTTGCACATACCCTGTTCTATTTTTCTTTTATGCTCTTTATTGCTACGTATTTGAACATGGGGACACAAAGAATTCGTACATTGATTTTGGCTGCATGGTTTGGAATTGAATGTATATTTTTGTTCAACATATTTATTGGAGATCCGCTACATGTGGTTTTCTTAAACGTTGAAGTGCAGCACATTAAGTGGGCTGGAATTTCTTTGGTACAGACGATACCAAGCGTACTCTACATGGTAAGAAACTGTATTCTATGCTTGATGCTTGTTGTGGGAATGATTATTTCTACTATTCGAATGTTCAAGGTTAAAGCGATAGAAGAGAGATTTAATCTTGCACGTTTGGTTGGTGCACAGTTTGTGATTGTGTTGGCGTTACATATTAGACTACTGTTTGTTTTTCCTTATGATATTGTGCCACTTGCGTCATCATTGTCTATCTTAGCGATTATTGTTGGTGTGCTGAATGGAAACTTTTTCTATGTAACAGACCGCGGTAGAGAGTGGGTTATCGAGCATACAGAAAATGCATTAATTATTGTAGATAATAAATATGGTTTTTTAGATGCAAATCCAATTGCAAAAACACTTTTTCCAGAGTTAAAAAAACTGGAGAAGAGCGAAGCTGTGCCAAGTGATGTCATAAATTTGTTTTATGATTATAGTTTTTGTGTGGATTTAAATGACAGACATTATGTCAAAGAAGTTGAAACGATTACCCAGAAGAACAGAACAATTGGATATAGTTTGCTTCTTATCGATAATACAGAGCATCATAAGCTTTTAGAACAAATTGAAGAAGAGAAAGAACGTGCAGAAGAAGCAAATAAAGCAAAATCAGCATTTATGTCAAACATGTCTCATGAGATTCGTACGCCTATGAATGCCATTGTAGGTATGACGGATATTTTGCTTCGAGAAGATTTGGCACCAAGTGTACGTGAATACTTAAATAATATTCGTAGTTCCGGTGATGCACTATTGACCATCATTAACGATATCTTAGATTTCTCCAAGATTGAAGCTGGACAGATGGATATTGTTAAGGATGAGTATGAACCAATGTCCTCTTTCCATGATTTATCAATGATTTTCCTGAATCGTATTGGAGAGAAGGATGTAGAACTTTTATATGATATTGATGAAAATCTGCCAGAAAAATTGTATGGTGACAGACAGCGTATACGTCAAGTTATCATCAATCTTATGAATAATGCGATTAAATTTACGGATAAGGGCTTTGTAAAATTAAGAGTAAAGGCAGAGCCAATTGACGAAGAAACGATAAATGTAATTTATTCGATAGAAGATTCTGGTCAGGGAATAAAAGAAGAAGATATTGATAAGCTTTTCGGTACATATTCACAGGTAGACAAAGAGAAGAACCATTTCAAAGAAGGAACAGGGCTTGGACTTGCGATTTCAAAACAGATGGTAGAGCTTATGGATGGAAGTATCGGCGTAACTAGTGAGTATGGAAAAGGAAGTTGCTTTTACTTTAATATTCCTCAGAAAATTTGCAGTGAAAACAAGGCTGCAATGATAAAGGAAGAGAATTTAGAAAATATCTTGGTTAGTGGCAAGTTTATTCAGCCATTAGTCGAGGAACAGTTTCATAAATTGGTACAGGCTTACGGCGTGAAAACTGTAGATTTCCAAGAGGTTTGGTCAGGAAGACAGAAGGCAAATTATGTGTTTACAGATGATGCGGAAATGCTGACAATAGATATGTGTCAGAAGATGCAGAATTGTTCTACCAGATTATGCGTATTCCAGAATCCTATGCAGCAGAACCTTTCGGATAAAAGAGCGTTGCTTATCAATAAACCATTGTATAGCTTGAATTTCTGTCAGTTGATAAACGGTGAGAGCCTTATAATGGAAAAAGAGGATGAAGAAAGCTGCTTTATAGCACCAGATGCAAAGATTCTGATAGTAGATGACCATGAAATGAATCTTAAGGTGGCAAAAGGATTGCTGGAACCATTAAAACTCCAGATAGAAACAGCGGAGAATGGAAAAGTAGCGGTGGAAAAGGTTAAAAAGAATACCTATGATATCGTGTTTATGGACCATATGATGCCAGTTATGGATGGAGTGGAGGCAACGAAGACGATTCGTGCACTGCAAGGAGAAGCATTTAAACGCCTTCCAATTGTAGCTTTATCTGCAAATGCAACAACAGAGGCTAGAGAATTATTTACATCTAATGGTTTCTCAGATTTTGTAGCAAAGCCAATTAAAGTAAAAGAATTGTGCGCATGTGTAAGAAAGTGGTTATCAAAAGACTTGGTAATAGAAGAAGGTCTGGAGGCGCACACATTTGCTGAAAGCGCAGAGACGGATGAAATAGAAACTCTGAATATAGAAGGTATAGATGTACAGGAAGGTATTCAGAACTCAGGTACGAAAGAATTGTTCTTAAGTCTGTTGGGCGATTTTTATAAGTTGATTGATCAAAAATCAACAAAGGTAGAGAAACTTTTAGCAGATGGTATGATTCGTGATTATACAATAGAAGTACATGCCCTAAAGAGTACCGCTCGTATGATTGGTGCGATGGAACTTTCGGATGAGTTTTACCGCTTAGAGCAATTGGGGAATGCAGGAGATACAGAGACCTTAGTCAAAGATACTCCAGCTGTAATTTCACATTACAGAAGTTATAAACCTGTATTAGAAGCCTTTGCTCATATGAATGAGCAGGAGAAACAGAAGGTTTCCAGGGAAGAAATGATAGAAGAATTGGAGAATCTAAAGAATTCCATGGATTGCTTCGATTTGGATGGAGCCGATGAGGCGATGCGTAAATTAGAGGGATTTGCATTCCCAGAAAACTTGCAGAACAAGATAGAAAATTTAAGTGCTTATGTAGCTGATGTTGCTATGGAAGATGTGATGAATCTGGCAGATGAGCTTATAGCCGAATTAAAAAAATAGTCATGAAAGGACTTTTTTCAAATGCATAATATTTTAGTTTATACAGAAGGTCGCAGTTATTTAAACATTGCGATGGAAGAACAGTTAAAAGAATTGGAATACAACGTAATCACAGTTGGCCCTAATGTAAATGAGATTAACGGGATTAAAGACGAGGTTACTGCTGTTTTGATGTATACCGATGAGGAATTAGTGAAAAAACAGCAGGCACTTGTATTTTTACGTGACAAAATTGTAGAAGAAGATATCTCGGTATTCGTAATCGGAGATGTGAATGAATTGGCAGAAGTTCGCAAATTGATTCCAAAGAATCTGTTGAAAAAGGAATTCCAGAGACCAATTGATGTGAAGGAAGTTGTAGCGGATGTAAATGAATACATAAAAACCAACGGAAAACACACTAAAAAGAAAATTTTGGTAGTAGATGATTCGGGCGCTGTACTTCGTAATGTAAAGGGCTGGTTAGAAGATAGTTATCAGGTAATTTTAGCTAATTCAGGCACTATGGCGATTAAATACCTTTCTACCAATCGTCCAGATTTGGTGCTTTTGGATTATGAAATGCCAGTTATCAATGGTAAGCAGGTTTTAGAAATGATCCGTTCGGAATCAGAATTTAGTAATATACCAGTTATGTTTTTAACTAGTAAAAATGATAAAGAAAGTATTCAGCAGGTGCTTAGTTTAAAACCAGAAGGATATATTTTGAAAACGACTAGTCCGGATCAGATTGTACAAATGATTAATGATTTTTTTGTGAAGCAAAAAACAATATAGGATAAAAAGGGGGTAAGAGGATGAAGATAAAAGGATCAATTCAAAATAAAATTATATTGTTGATTTTGGTTGGGATTTTATTTTCAAGTCTTACCATAGGTGGATTGGGCATTGCCAGTTTCCGTTCGGAATTAGATAAGAGTGTGGTATCTACCATGAACTTAACTTGTCAGGAAAAAGCACAGGAACTGAATGGTGTTCTGGCTCGTATTGAGCAGTCTGCAGAGGTTATGGCAGTTCTTTCTTTAAACTATATTTCGAATGTGGAGGCATTAAAAGACGAGGTTTCTCGCGCGGAATACCTAGAACATTTGAAACAGGCAGGACACAATATTGCAAAAAATACAGATGGAGCCCTTGGAATCTATCTTCGTTTAAATCCAGAAATCGCTGGTCCTACAGAAGGTTTTTATTGGTTGACAGATGAGGAAGGCGGAGATTTAGTTTTAGAGGAAAATACTAATATTACTCAGTATTCTAAAGATGATATGGAACATGTGGGATGGTATTATATGCCCGTCGAAGCAGGAAAGGCCATCTGGCTAGATCCGTATGTAAATCAGAATATTAAACGTACACTGGTTTCTTATACGATGCCAATTTATAAAGGAGAACAACTGATTGGTATTGTAGGAATGGATGTGGATTGGTATTACATTACCCAGATGATAGACGAAATCCGAGTATTCGATACTGGGTATGCATTTTTAGCAGATGAAAATTTCTGCATTACATATAGCAAAGAATTTGAACAAGGGACAAAGGTATCAGGTTTTAGTGAAGAATTAAAGCATATAGACTTAGGTGAACTAACACATAGTGATCGTGTTTATGAGTTGGATTTTAATGGGCGTAGTAAAACAGCCACATTTACTGTGCTCAATAATGGTAAAGTAATGGCTGTAATCGCTCCAAATGATGAGATTTATGCAGACTTTAATGCATTGGTTATGAGGATTGTAGTGCTGGCAGTAATTACGGGCTTGGTTTTCGTTTTTATCACTATTCGTATTGCGAAAACGATTATTCGCCCGTTGAAGGAATTGGATAAGGCTGCACAAGATATTGCTCAGGGACAGTTGAATGTAGAATTAAATATATGCTCGAATGATGAAGTGGGTACTTTGGCAGAAAGTCTAAAAGAAACCGCACAGCAGTTGAAGGTTAAAATTGATTACATCAATAATTTGGCGTATTCGGATAAGCTAACCGGAATTAAGAATAGTACGGCATATTTACAGGAAGTTACGCTTTTGAAAAATGACATATTGCAGAAGAAAGCGGATTTTGCAGTATTCGTAGTCGATGCCAATGGTCTGAAATACATTAACGACAATTTTGGACATGAAATGGGCAATGAATTGATTATCAAAGTTACTCAAATGATAGCAGAGATATTCGGAGCAGAAAACCTCTATCGTATTGGTGGAGATGAATTTGCAGTTATTTTATATGGAGTAAATGAGGTGGAGTGTCAGAACTATTGCAAGGTTTTTGATGAGGTAGTAGAAAAGCAGAAAGGAAAACTTTGGGCTTCTGCATCTATAGGATATGCGGTATTCGACATGAAAAAGGATAGTACCTACGAAAGTGTCTTTAACAGGGCCGATGAGGATATGTACGAGAATAAGGTGCATATGAAGTCGGAAGGCAAAACAAGTAGGATTATAGAATAAAGGAGAAGGGTTTATGAAAAAAAGAGAAATTAACTTTGCGGAAATCAAAGCCATGAAAGATGGCTATATTCCAGCACCTTATGTATTGGAAGAAGGGGAGCAGATTAACGATTTTTACCTTGAACCAGTATATTTTGAAAATGAGAATGGTCCTACCATTGGTGTTACCACTTGTGGTGTTATCGTAAAGGATGGCTTATTCTTTAAAGATATGGACAATTCAGGGGAACTTGCACCATACAAAGACTGGAGACTTAACCATGAAACAAGAGCGAAAGATATGGTAGCGCATTTGCCACTTAATCAGCAGGCAGGTCTTGTACTCAATACTTTATGGAATACACCACTTTCTATGACGATTGATGAAGCAAAAGATGAAAATGGAAACATTGTTCCTGCAAAGATTTTCAAGCGTTTCGTAGAAGGAGAGCCAGAACCAAAGTCTATCTTGCCAGGTGTATCTATGCGAGTAGATGATTCTGATATTTTGGTGCATAAATTAGCAGCAGGTGTATACCGTGGAGATATGCGTGCTTCGGCTGCACTTAGTGCAATGTACCACAATCTTGGTACGCAGTATGTAGAATACGAAGCTTGCCAGGGTGGTGTAGCGATTCCATATTCTATGCATACCAACCCAATCAACATTGGTTACCCAGACTTCCTTGGTGTAGGTGCTGCAGTTATGGGTGATGGAAACTTTGATTTGATTTATAACATGGCAGATACTGACCGTAAGATGATGAAAGCAGCAGGACAGAATATTATGTATGGTCCACAGGTAGATATCGCGACAGATCCACGTTGGCCACGTAATAGTGGTACATATGGTGAAATTCCAGAAGTTACATCTGGCATTATTAAGGAATTGGTACGCGGATATCAGAATGGTGAAGATGGATTAAATGAAGGCTCTGTGGTACTTACGGTAAAACATTTCCCAGGGGATGGACCAGCTGAAAATGGTTTCGAACCACATATGCCAATCGGTCAGTGGAGACTGTATCCAACAGAAGGTTCTATGGAAAAATATCATTTGCCACCATTCCAGGCAGCATTTGATATGAAGGCATCTTCTATCATGCCAGACTATTCAAGAGTAGCGACAGATGGACGAAGCACTCCACAGTATTACAGAGGAAAACTCACTTCTACAGAAGAGGTAGGCTCTACCTATAGTAAGGAGCTTATTACAGATTTAGCTCGTGATGTAATGGGATTTGATGGATATGTAAACTCAGACTCAGGTATTACTACGGTTCAGATTTATGGTGTAGAAGATTTGACTGTTCCACAGCGTTATGCGAAGGCGATTTCTGCTGGTACAGACGTAATCGGTGGTAATTCAGATTCAGAAAACATTGTAAAGGCGGTAGAAGAAGGATACCTTCCAAAAGAAGATTTGGATAGAGCAAACTACCGTAGACTCTTAAGTCTTTTCCAGGTTGGTCGTGTGGACAATCCTTATCTTGATCCAGATCATGCAGACAAAGTTCGTGAAGAAAACTTTGAGGGTGCGAAAAAAGCAGCTTATGTAGCAAATCAGAAAGCAGTAGTACTTGTAAAGAATCATGACAAAGTACTTCCTATGAAAAAAGGTGCTAAGGTTTATATTGAATGCTTCAAAGGTATTGACCCAGGTGCTGCCCTTGCACAATCGATGGGTGCTGGTGTAGCCGGAGGCGATGATAACGAAATGCTCCGTAAACAGATTGCTGCACTTTTTGAAGCGAAAGGATATACAATTGTAGAAAAGGCAGAAGAAGCAGATTATGCATATCTTCATGTATGGCCATGTAGTAATGGTATGGTATTCTACCAGTATGCAATGCCAGTTATCGAAATGGTAGATAATCAGCTGTTTGAAGCTCGTGAAGCCAATAAGAGTCAGAAGAAGACTGGTGAAATGGTTCCTATCACAACCCTTAAAGATGTAGATAAGATCAAAACTATTTCCGAAGCCGTGCATGCTAACGGTGGCAAAGTAGTGGCTACTTGTGTAGTATGTAACCCATGGTTATTAGATAAACTGGAACCATACGTAGACGGTCTTACTTTCCAGTATACTATCAGCCCTGTGGCTATGGGCAATGCACTCGGTGCACAGGTAGACGTATTATCTGGTGATTATAATCCAACTGGTAAAATCAGTCTTACTATGGTATCTTGTATGGACGTTATTGAAATCACAGAAAAAGAAATTGATGGTGTAATGAGAGAAGTGTGTGCTTCACCAAATGATGTACCAGGTTATGACAAAGACCAGTATATTGATCCAGCTATTTTAGCAAAAGTAAAAGGTGGAAGTTATGCTTATTATGATGCAGATGGCAACTACTACCGTGCAGGATTTGGATTAAGTTATTAAAGATTGTATTAAATGTAATACAAATGTAATATTTTAGAAATATTTGATTGCACTTGTATACAAGTTGTGCTATATTAACCTACGGAGCAAGGGGTAACGAGTTTCTGTGGGGGAAATTATGGAAAATAAGTATACATTATCAGTGCTTTTTGTGAACTATGAAGATTTTTGGTCTAAAGTAGTATACTACGTGCTTGGAAGAGGCTATGGTCATGCATCTATTGGGGTAGATGAAAATGAAGAAGTATACTGGAGCTTCAATTTTAAGGGATTTCGTAGAGAAAAACCTAGAAAACATGAAGCAATCGTTTCAAAGAGCATTTGCTATAAATTAAGTGTTTCAAAAGAGGAATACGATAAAGTAGTAGAAATGATTGAAGAATTCCAGAGTAGACGTTTTGACTGGAAATACAATCTTGCAGGATTGTTGCTTTCCCGCATCAACATCAAACGTCAGAAGAAAGATCATTATTTCTGTTCTGAATTTGTAGCAGAAATGTTGCAGAAAGCGAATATCGCGCAGTTTAGTAAAAACGCTGCACACTACTTACCAAATCGTTTAGAAGAAGAAGTTCAGAAATTGAAGAATCTTGAACAGGTAATCTTAAATCCATTCCAGAGAAGTTATTGTTAAGTATAAGACAGGTGATGAAAATCACCTGTCTTTTTTTTATGCTCCTATGGTATAATTAGGTTAATAATAACTAAGGGGGGCTTTGTTATGAATAAAAAGATGTTTATGCAGGGAGGCCGTGTAGAACGTAAGGAAGCATGGGCTTACTGTATGGGGATTTACGGACAGAATCTAGCCTGTGCACTTATGATGAACTGGTTTATGATTTTCTGTACAGATGTATTGTATGTAGATGGGATTATCGTAGGTTTGGTGCTCGGAATTGCGCGTGTTTGGGACTCAATAAACGATCCAGTAATCGGCACAGTGATTGACAGACATCGTTTCAAAAATGGGGAAAAATTCCGTCCACTTTTACGTGCGACACCAATTGTGATTGGTATCATTATTGTGTTGCTCTTTACAGACTGGGGATTTCAGGGAGATATGCCAAAAGCGATTTATATTCTAGTGCTTTATTTGGCATATGATATGGTGTTTACAGTACAGGATGTATCGATGTGGAGTATGACTTCTGTCATGACGGATGTACCAGCAGAACGTGAAAAGATTTCCCAGTGGGGAAGAATCGTGGCTGCATTTGGCTTCGGCATGGTAGGTATGTTCCCTACAGTTATGGATGCCTTATTGCAGCAGGGTGTAGAGAGAAAGCATATCTATTTTGGCGCAGCAGTGGTATTTGGAATTGGTGGTATGCTCATTTCTACTCTTTCAGCAAATGCCAAAGAACGTATCAAAGCGACGGAAGAAACCACAGCGACATCTTTTAAAGAAAACTTAAAGATGTTATTTGAAAATAAAATTGTTATGTTGGTTCTTTTAGGTAATATCTTAAATGGTTTATCCCTCACCGTTCCAGCAGCATATTTCTTTGAACATAAGGTTTCTGCTACATTATTTGGTCAGGAAATGGGCGGACTTACTGTTATGACAATGTACTTTGCATTTGCATATATGTTTACAGGTGCAGGTATGTTCTTTACAACAGCGCTTTCAAAGAAACTTGGTGGTATGAAAAATGTACTTATCGCAGCAAATCTCT
>JAZKYR010000112.1:0-3796 GCA_045612245.1 Agathobacter sp. | reverse complement strand
GTCTTCCTAAGACCGCTTGGCCTCCGACTTCAGATATCGGTGATGAACAGAGTATTGAGCAGAGTTTATCTACTTTCTCTTCTCACATGGTAAATATTGTAAAAATTTTAGAAAAAGCAGATGACAGAAGTCTCGTTCTTTTTGATGAACTTTGTGCCGGTACAGACCCTACCGAGGGGGCTGCTTTGGCTATTTCTATTTTAAACAAATTACATCTTTATGGCTCCATCACTATGGCGACCACACACTACAGCGAGCTGAAAGTATACGCGCTTACTACCGAAGGTATCGAAAATGCTTCTTGTGAATTTGATGTAGAGACTTTAAGTCCCACCTACCGACTACTTATCGGTATTCCTGGAAAGAGTAACGCCTTTGCAATCTCTTCCAAACTCGGTTTAGATTCTTCGGTTATTGATGATGCGAAAACTCGTCTTACAAAGAAAGATGTCGAATTCGAGGATGTACTTTCGAACTTAGAAGCGAGTCGAATTACAATTGAAAAAGAACAATTAGAAATCAATAAGTATAAAGCTGAAATCGAAGAATTAAAACAGAAACTCGAAAACAAACACGAGCGTCTGGATCAGTCCAAAGAGAAAATTCTTCGCGAGGCGAATGAAGAAGCGCTTAAGATTATCAAAGAAGCCAAAGACCTCGCAGACGAGACCATCCGAAACTTCAACAAGTACGGCCAGGGTCTCGGTGACATGAGCCAGATGGAAAAAGAACGTACCAACCTGCGCAATAAGATGTCCGAAAAAGAAAAGAAACTTACCAGCATCAAAAAGCAGGTAGTAAACCATAAAGCGCCTAAAAAGCTTCATATTGGAGATACTGTAAAAGTGCTCTCTATGAACTTAAAAGGTACCGTTCATACCCTACCAGATGCAAAAGGAAATCTTTTCGTTCAGATGGGAATTTTACGTTCTCAGGTGAATGTGAACGACCTGATTCTTATGGACGAAGATGTGCTTTCACCAAACAAAAAATACGGTGGTAGTGCAAGCAAACTAAAAATGAGCAAAGCCGCTACTGCTTCAACCGAAATCAAACTCATCGGAATGCGAGCAGATGAAGCAATTGCAAAATTAGATAAATATCTGGATGACGCTTACATTGCTCATCTTCCATCTGTACGCATTGTACATGGAAAAGGAACTGGTGCCCTTCGCGATGCCGTGCATCAACATTTGAAACGCCAGAAATATGTCAAGAGTTATAAACTTGCAGAATTCGGTGAGGGCGATGCTGGTGTTACTATCGTAGAATTCAAATAACACCACTTCCAAACAGGAGGAAATATATGGCAACAAAAACAAAAATTTTAATTGTAGATGATGATAACAATATTGCAGAACTCATCTCTCTTTATCTTACAAAAGAATGCTACGACACCAAAATTGTAAATGATGGAGAAGAAGCCTTAGCTGCATTTGAATCATATGCTCCAAATATGATTTTACTCGATTTGATGCTCCCTGGCATCGATGGATATCAGGTATGCCGTGAAGTACGAACCAAATCGAATGTACCTATTATCATGCTCTCTGCCAAAGGAGAAATCTTTGATAAAGTACTTGGACTAGAGCTGGGTGCAGATGACTATATCATGAAACCCTTTGATTCTAAAGAATTGGTTGCTCGTGTCAAAGCAGTACTTCGCAGATATCAGCCAATCAAAACTATCTCTGCACCAAGCACCGAAACCAAATGTGTAGAATATCCAGATTTGACCGTAAACCTTTCTAACTACTCCGTGATTTATAACGGAAATCAGGTTGATATGCCTCCAAAGGAATTAGAACTTCTCTACTTCCTCGCAGCATCTCCAAATCAGGTATTTACCAGAGAACAGCTTCTAGATCATATCTGGGGATATGAATACATTGGCGACACTCGTACGGTTGACGTACATGTAAAACGCTTGCGTGAAAAAATCAATGACCATGAAAAATGGCAGATTTCTACTGTCTGGGGTATCGGATACAAATTTGAGGTTAAATAATGAAACGAAAACTACACATAAAACTACTCGCCTGCTATCTTGGTTTGGCGGTACTTGCAATTGGCCTCTTAAGTACCCTTACGCAAAATTTGACAGATCAGTTCCTTCGTCAAAATGAAGCACAACAGATGTACCGCGAATCAACACTTATGGCTTCTGACTTAAAAGAGGTCTTTAAACAAGATTCTTCAAGATTAGCCGAAATGCGAAAAAGCCTAGAAGCATCAGCAAAATATATGTCCTCTGAAATCTGGATTATTGATGTGCACGGAAACCTCTATTTTGATTCCAACACACCTACCATTCAGGCCTTCGCAGAGCAGGGGACCCCAAAGGTTCTAGAAAACTTTAACATCCAGGACTTTGGTAATAGCTACTACCGAACAGGAAATTTTTATGATAGCTTCCACGAGGATACGCTCACCGTATTCTCTACAATTACAGATAACTACAAAGTACAAGGCTACGTGCTCATCCACAAACCAATGTCGGATGTATTAGCCCAATCCACTGCTATCGTGGACATCGCTTTTCTTTCCGTTACAATTGTACTTATTTGTGCCGCAGCACTTCTGGTTGCTTTTAACTTTATCGTTTATAAACCAATCCAGAAAATCACAAATGCTGCAGAAGGCTATGCACGAGGAAACTTCTCCCAGAGAATTGCTATTGACTCTAACGATGAAATCGGTTACCTGGCAGACACCTTAAACTACATGGCCACAGAGCTCGATACTTTTGAAGAGGAACAACGTAAATTCATCTCAAACGTATCACACGACTTCCGTTCTCCACTCACTTCTATCAAAGGCTATATTGAAGCCATGATAGATGGAACGATTCCAGTGGAACTACAGGAAAAATATTTAAATATTATTTTGTTTGAAACGGAACGTTTGAACAAACTGACACAGAACATTTTAGATTTAAACCAATTCGGAAATCGTGGTATGTCACTTGATATCACAGAGTTTGATATCAATCAGATGCTTCGAACCACGACAATGACATTTGAAGGGGTATGTAATAAAAAAGGGCTATCCTTTGACTTACTCCTTACCGGAAATGATCTTTTTGTAAAAGGTGATATGGGTAAAATCCAGCAGGTTCTATATAACCTCATCGACAATGCAACTAAGTTTGCAAACAATAACACCTCTATCACCATTGAAACCAACATCCGAAACGAGAAGGTTCTTATCTCAGTAAAAGATAAAGGTATCGGCATTCCAAGCGACAGTGTGAAAAAAGTTTGGGAACGTTTTTATAAGACAGACCTTTCCCGAGGACGTGATAAAAAAGGATCCGGACTTGGTCTTGCGATAGTAAAAGAAATTGTGCAGGCGCACAATGAAAACATCAATGTCATCAGTACAGAAGGGGTAGGTACAGAATTTATCTTTACCTTACCACTGTCAGAGAAGGAAGTATAAAAAAGGGCCACCGCTTTATGCGGTAGCCCTTAATTTTTTATTCAGCGTCTTCTACTTCTGGGATTGCGATTGCAATGCCAAGTTCTTCAAGCTGTTTTGGATCCACTTCACTTGGACACTTAGACATCATACAAGAAGCATCTTTTACCTTAGGGAAAGCAATTACTTCACGGATGTTATCTGTGTGTGTGAGGTGCATAATCATACGGTCAACACCATATGCAAGACCTGCGTGTGGTGGAACACCATAAGAGAATGCGTCTAATAAGAACCCAAACTGATTGTGTGCGCTTTCTTTTGTAAATCCAAGAAGTTCAAACATTTTTTCCTGAATATCACTCTGGTGGATACGAAC
>JAZKYR010000111.1:0-1905 GCA_045612245.1 Agathobacter sp. | reverse complement strand
GGTGCGGTTACGATTGCTACCAACATGGCTGGTCGTGGTACTGACATTAAGCTTGACGAAGAAGCAAAAGCTGCGGGTGGTTTAAAAATCATTGGTACTGAACGTCATGAATCAAGACGTATCGACAACCAGCTCCGTGGTCGTTCTGGACGTCAGGGTGACCCAGGTGAATCAAAATTCTACATCTCATTAGAAGATGATTTGATGCGTTTGTTTGGTTCTGATCGTTTGATGGATATCTTCAATACATTAGGCGTTCCTGAAAATGAAGAAATTCAGCACAATATGCTTACTTCTGCAATCGAAAAAGCACAGCAGAAGATTGAAAGCAACAACTATGGTGTGCGAAAAAATCTTTTAGAATACGATCAGGTAAATAATGACCAGAGAGAAATTATTTATGCAGAACGTCTTCGCGTATTAAACGGCGAAAACATGCGCGATGTAATCTTTAAGATGATTCAGGATCAGGTGGAAAGTGCAGTAGATATCTGCATTTCTGGGGAGGTTGAAAAAGAAGATTGGAATATCAAAGAACTCAATGAGATTCTTCTTCCAATTATTCCATTGAAGAAAATTCGTAAAGAAGATTTAACTGGAATTGAAACAGATAAAGAATTAAAACAGTATTTGAAAGAACAGGCGGTTCGCTTATATGAAGCGAAGGAAACAGAATTCCAGGAACCAGAACATTTCCGTGAATTGGAGCGTGTGATTTTACTTAAGGTAATTGACCGTAAGTGGATGGATCATATCGATGATATGGACCAGCTTCGTCAGGGTATCGGACTTCAGGCATATGGACAGAGAGATCCATTGGTAGAATACAAGATGTCAGGCTTTGATATGTTCGATGAAATGACAGCAGCGATTCAGGAAGACACTGTAAGACTTCTTTTCCATGTAAGAGTAGAACAGAAAGTGGAACGTGAAGAAGTTGCAAAAGTAACTGGAACCAATAAGGATGACACAGCAAAGGCAGCGCCTAAGAAACGTGCAAATGACAAGGTGTATCCAAACGATCCATGTCCATGTGGAAGTGGTAAAAAATACAAGCAGTGCTGTGGTAGAAAATAAGAATGCAAACGAAAGAAGACGGTGAAAATCGTCTTCTTTTTTCTTTATCAAACTACAACGGAAAAAACACAGAATTGTATAGTAAGAAGTTGAAAAGAAAGTGAAAGTGTCGTATAATTGTAAAAAGAAAAATGGGGAGGGAAAGATTATGTCAACACCACATAATTCAGCAGAAAATGGAGCATTTGCGAAGACAGTTTTAATGCCAGGTGATCCACTTCGTGCTAAGTTTATTGCAGAAAATTTTTTAGAAGATGCACAGTTAGTGACATCGGTTCGTAATGTATTAGGATATACAGGTACTTATAATGGAAAGAGAGTTTCCGTTATGGCTAGTGGTATGGGGATGCCAAGTACAGGTATTTATTCGTATGAATTATTTTCACAGTATGGAGTAGAAACTATTATTCGTGTAGGTTCATCAGGTGCTTATACTGAAGATTTAAAATTATATGATGTAGTATTGGCTGAAAGTGCATATAGCGAATCTAATTATGCAAAGGCACAGAGTGGTTGTGAAGATGATATCATGTATCCATCAAGAGAGGTAAATGACAGAATTCTTGCAGCTGCAGAAAAGTTAGGCATTCCTTGTAAGGAAACTAGAATTCATTCTAGTGATGTATTCTACTATGAAGCAAGTCAGGGAAGCTTCACTCGCTACCCAGAAGAACACGGAGCAAACTGTGTAGAAATGGAAAGCTTCGCACTCTTCCACAATGCTAACGTATTAGGTAAAAAAGCAGCATGTATTCTTACGATTTCAGACTCTTTAGTAACACATGAAGAGACTACACCAGAAGAAAGACAGAATGCATTTACAGCGAT
>JAZKYR010000110.1:0-10787 GCA_045612245.1 Agathobacter sp. | reverse complement strand
AGTTAGTCACTCTCATAGAAGATCTAATAAAATCTGGAAATCTAACATTAAACGTGTTAATTGTAAAGTAAACGGAGTACCAAAGAAATTATATGTTTGTGCTTCTTGCTTAAGATCTGGCCGTGTTGAACGTGCTTAATTAAGAATGAGATTTAAAGAACTGTCGTAGGACAGTTCTTTTTTTGCGCGAAAACTTTGTATGAAATTGAATACATACTTTGCTTTTTAGGTAAAATAAGGTATAATAACAACATAACTATGTCATAAATTTATTGGAGGTTACAATTATGAAAGGCCAAATGGAAAACCAATATGGTACAGTTTTGATTGATGAAAATGTAATTGCAACTTATGCTGGTTCAGTTGCTGTAGAATGTTTCGGTATTGTAGGTATGGCTGCAGTAAACGTAAAAGATGGACTTGTTAAGTTATTAAAGAAAGAACATATTACACACGGTATTCAGGTTGTTGTAGGTGCACATAACGAAATTACAATTGATTTCCATGTTATCATTGCTTACGGCGTTGGTATTACAACTGTTTGCGACAACTTAATTGAAACCGTTAGATATAAAGTGGAGCAGTTCACTGGCATGAAGGTTGACAAGATCAATATCCATGTTGAAGGCGTGCGTGTAATTGACTAAGGAGGATATCAAAGTGAAGATTACTAGTGTTGATTCAAGTAAATTAGCAAAGATGTTCCTTGCTGGTGCAAGCAATCTTGATGCAAAAAAAGAATGGATTAATGAATTAAATGTATTCCCAGTTCCAGACGGGGATACAGGTACAAATATGTCTATGACTATTATGTCAGCAGCTAGAGAAGTAGGTGGTCTTGGTGAAAAACCAGAAATGAAAGCACTTGCAAAAGCAATTTCTTCTGGTTCACTTCGTGGTGCTAGAGGTAACTCTGGTGTTATCCTTTCTCAGTTATTCAGAGGTTTCTGTAAAGTTGTTGGCGAATATGATGAAGTAGATGTTTGCGTACTTTGTGATGCTATGCAGAAAGCTGTAGAAACAGCTTACAAAGCTGTTATGAAACCAAAGGAAGGTACAATTCTTACTGTAGCAAAAGGTGCAGCTGATAAAGCGTTAGAATTAGCAAATGAAACAGATGACTTGGTATATTTCTGTGATGAAGTAATCAAACATGCAGACTATGTTCTTAGCCAGACACCAGAAATGCTTCCTGTTTTGAAACAGGCAGGTGTTGTTGACTCAGGCGGACAGGGTCTTATGCAGGTATTAAAAGGTGCATATGATTGCTTGCTTGGTAAAGAAGTTGATTATACAATCGATGTCCCTTCAGCTGGTAGCACTTTCGTTAAAATTTCTGCAGAAACAGAAGCGGAAATTAAATTTGGTTACTGTACAGAGTTTATTATCGTTCTTAATAAACCTATGACAGATAAAGAAGAATTAGAATTCAAAGCATTCCTTGAATCTATCGGCGATTCAATTGTAGTGGTAGCGGACGATGAGGTTACAAAGACTCACGTACATACCAATGATCCAGGCCTTGCTATCCAGAAAGCTCTTACTTTTGGTTCTCTTAGCAAGATTAAAATTGATAACATGCGTGAAGAACATGAAGAAAAACTTCTTAAAGAAGCAGAACAGCAGGCACTTGCAGCTGCAGAAAAGAAAGAAGAACCACGTAAAGAAATGGGCTTTGTAGCAGTTTCAATCGGTGAAGGTATGAATGAAATCTTCCGCGGACTTGGTGTTGACTACATCATCGAAGGTGGTCAGACAATGAACCCAAGTACAGAAGATATGCTTACAGCAATTGATAATGTTAATGCTGACCATGTATTCATCTTACCTAACAACAGTAATATTATTATGGCTGCAAACCAGGCTGCATCTATTGTAGAAGATAAAGAAATCATCGTTATCCCTACAAAGACAGTTCCACAGGGTATTACAGCTGTTATCAACTACTTACCAGATGTTTCTGCTGAAGAAAATCAGGAAGCAATGGTAGAAGCGATCTCTACTGTTAAGACTGGTCAGGTAACATATGCTGTTCGTGATACAGAAATTGATGGTTTTGAAATCAGAGAAAATGACTACATGGGTATCGGCGATAAGTCAATCCTTGCAGTTGGTACAGATATGAACACCGTTACTATCGAAATGCTTGATAAGATGATTGACGAAGATTCGGAAATGGTAAGTATTTACTACGGTAGTGAGTCTTCAGAAGAAGATGCAGAAGCAATCTTAGAAGCTATCGAAGAAAAATATCCAGATGTTGATGTAGAAGTCAATGATGGTGGTCAGCCAATTTATTACTATGTAATTTCAGTTGAATAATAATTAAAATAAAACTCCCTCAATTGTATGATTGAGGGAGTTTTTTGTTTGTGGTAGAATGGATATAAGTTTTAAAAATTGATAGAGGAAATTAATATGAAATTAAATGCATCTATTGTACAGATTAAAGGCGTTGGTGAAAAAACAGCAAAAACCTTCGAAAAATTGAATATTTTTACGGTTGAAGATGTATTGTTTCATTTTCCAAGAACCTATTTTCGTTATCCAGAAGCAGTAACTGTGGAAGATATCACTTCTTTACAGGAAAGTCAGTTAGCAATTCGTGCTGTAGTAAAGAAAGGTCCATCCAGTAGGAATGGTCGCAGCATGAACATTACAACTTTAACGATTGGTGAAGCCCCTAAAAAGTTAGAATTGGTGTGGTTTCGTGCTCCTTATATTAAAAATCAGCTTTTGCCAGGGGAAGAATATGTTTTCTTTGGGAAAATGGTAGTTAAAAATAAGCGTTGGGTAATGGAGCAACCAACAATTTATGCGCCTGAAAGATACGATGAAATTGCAGGTTTGCTTCAGCCAGTGTATGCTTTAACTTCTGGTGTTACCAACAATTTACTGATTAAAACCATCAAAACAGTATTAAATGATGTAGATTTAATTGCAGACTATATTCCGATGTCGGTTCGTCATAAATATAGTTTGTGTGAATATAACTATGCTTTGAAACAGATTCATTTTCCAGATACCATGGAAAGTCTGATAGAGGCAAGACGATGCTTGGTGTTCCATGAATTTTTTGTGTTTATTATGGGAATCCAGTATCAGAAAGAAAAGAAAACAAAAGATCCAAATAGTTTTTCTTTTTTTAAGGATTCATTTGTGGAAAATATTGTTGAGAAATTACCATATCCTTTGACAAATGCACAGAAAAAGGCATTAGGAGAGATACAGATGGATATGGATAGTCCATTTGTGATGCAGCGACTGGTGCAAGGAGATGTAGGTTCAGGTAAAACGATAGTGGCATTTTTGGCTATGGTACGTTGTGCACATAGTGGTTATCAGTCTGCGATTATGGCTCCTACAGAAGTGTTGGCTAGACAACATTATGAAGGATTTGCCAAAATGTGTAATGATTTTGGTTTAGACTTTCCGGTGGTTCTTTTGACAGGCTCTATGAAAGCGAAAGAAAAGCGAGAAGCCTATGAAAAACTGGAGAAATATCCAAATGCACTTGTGGTTGGAACTCATGCTTTGATTCAGGAAAATGCAGTATATTCTAATCTTGCATTGGTTATTACGGATGAACAGCATCGTTTTGGTGTAAAACAAAGGGATGTATTTATGGAAAAAGGTCAGATGCCTCATGTTTTAGTTATGAGTGCGACACCAATTCCTCGTACCTTAGCAATTATTATCTATGGAGATATGGATATTTCCGTAATTGATGAGGTTCCAGCGCAGCGTTTGCCTATAAAAAACTGTGTAGTCGATATAGGATATCGTCCAAAAGCATATGATTTTATCGTAAATCAGGTAAATGAAGGTCATCAGGCTTATGTTATCTGTCCTTTAGTGGAAGATTCTGAAAATATGGAAGGGAAAAATGCCACTGATTATGCGAAAGAACTGGAAGAGATTCTTCCAAATGATATAAAAGTAGGACTTTTACATGGTAAGATGAAGAATGATAAGAAAAACGAAGTGATGGAAGCCTATGCTAGAAACGAAATTCAAGTATTGGTTTCTACAACAGTGGTTGAAGTAGGGGTAAATGTTCCGAATGCTACTGTTATGATGATAGAAAACGCGGATAGATTTGGGCTTGCACAGCTTCATCAGCTTCGTGGACGAGTTGGTCGTGGGGATGCACAGTCTTACTGTATCATGATTAATACCTCTAATAGCAAAAATGCCAAGAAACGACTTGAAATCTTGAATAAATCCAATGATGGTTTTTTTATTGCGAGTGAAGATTTGAAACTTCGTGGTCCTGGAGATTTCTTTGGTATTCGTCAGAGTGGGGATTTAGCGTTTGATATTGGCGATATTTATCAGGATGCAACAGAATTACAGGATGCCGCAGAGAGCGTCAAAGAAATTCTAGAGATTGATTCAGAGCTAGAAAAAGAAGAGCATGGTGCATTAAAGCGCGAAATGCAAAGATTTGTTGATGAACAGATGAAAAATATGACATTATAATTAATATACAAAAGGTAAAGAATGATGAAGAACAAATATATTGAAATTGAAAGATTTGTGGCGTCTTGTATGATTTTGACGTTGCATTTGTTTGTCTCAAAAGGAACATGGATTTTTGTGGAATTTTTCTTTTTACTTACGGGATATTTTACGATTTCGCATGTGGAAAAAAGAAAAGAGTTAATAAAAGATGATATCTGGTATCCTGTTCAGTATACTTGGAATAAGTTTGTGAAATTGTTTCCTTATACGACATTAAGTTTACTTATGTTATGGGGAATAAAACTAATTGCATGTGAATTAAAAGGGAGCGAGATTCTAAAGTGGTTTTTATTTTTACCAACAGAATTAATGCTTATTTCTGGATCGGGAATGATTCCTAATAATTTACAAATAACAGAAGAATTATATACGCCATTTTTATTGAATGCACATTTATGGTACGTATGTTGTATGCTATTTGTTCTTCCTCTTGTAGTCTATTTGCTTATGAATCTTAATAAAGCAAAAGCTGTTGTTTTAACAATTTTTCCAATGTTTTTGTACGGAATTTTAGTAATGAAATCTGGTACTATAACTGGATGGCACGGAGATCAATATGCGTTCTTCTTTTGTAGTTTGAGGGCATTTGCTGGATTGTTGTTAGGAGCATTGGCATATTATGTAAGTTTATGGTTAAATAAGCCGAAATATACTGATTTTGGAAAAGTAGTTCTTACAATAATTGAAGTAGCTTCATTTATAATTGTATTAGTGATTTCTCATTTAACCGATTTAAGCTATGATGCGTTATTTATTGTGCTTTTATTTGTATCAGTTTCTATTTCAAATTCAGGGGTAACGTATACAACAAGAATTTCAAGTGAATTTGCAGATTTTCTTGGGAAAATAAGTCTTCCTATTTATTGTTTGCAAATGCCAGTTATAGTTGTCTGTGACGCATTGAATATATTTAATCCTTGGATAAAATTTGCCATTACAATATTAGTTAGCATATTTGTGGTGGTAATGTTTAGATATTGCGAAAAAATATGGCATAAAATTAGTCCTAAATTAAAGTCACTTATTATAAAACAATATTAAAAAGGAAAAATTTATGAAAAATAGAACTTTTATAAAGGAAATATCATTATTTTTGTGTTTGATTCTATCAGTATCTTTATTATCTTCCTGTGGATTATTTGGTAATTCTAAAAATAATACAGAAAGCGATGCTTCAAAACAAACGGAGCAGATAGAACAAACTTCAGAGAATACGGAAAGTATTGAGTCGAGCGAGCTGGATTCTATGGATGTCGAAGTAGGGGAAGATATTTCGTCAGAAGAAGAACAAACTTCAAATAGTGATATTGCAGTTTCTTATCCAAATGAAGAAACTCCTAAACAAGAAGTGGTTCAGCCTCAAGTTCCAACAACGTCGCCTCAAGATTTTACGTCTGAAATATCAAAAGATGAAGAGAAACGCGTTGTATCAATCGTTAATCAGATTATTAAACCAGGAATGTCTGATTTTGAAAAGGCAATTACAATTCATGACTGGTTGTTATTTAATGTAGACTATGATTATTCTTTTTCAGTATATGATGTGGAAGGTACATTAGATAAAAGAGTGGCCGTATGCCAGGGATATGCACTTACCTTTGAAGCAATGGCGGAAGCAGCGGGATTAGAGGCTGTTTTTATCGGTGGTACTGCAAACAATGGGAGTGGTGCAGGTTATCAAAGCCATGCTTGGAATCGTGTGAAAGTGGGTGGCGTCTGGTATAATGTAGATGTTACATGGGATGACCCAGGACAACCTGGAAAGAATCCATCAGATCATAGTGGGAATGGATATGATTATTTCTTGATATCAGATGCTAAATTAAATGTAAATCATAAAGCTGATTATTTTCCAGAAACAAGTGGTAGCTGTTCTCAGGATTACGATAGACTTACAATACTTAGATACGCTGCTAATAGTGGAAAGTATGGTGATGTAGCAGTTGTTACTAATGTTAATGAAGCAAATTCTGGTATTAAGAAATTTATGGATATGAATAAGTCCGCAATGACGTTGTGGATTTATGATCCTGCTATAAATGTAGCGAATTCTTCGGTGTATATGCAGAATTTGTGTTCATCGGTACAGTATGTTATAAATATTGGAACTTTTTATCCATCCGATAAGGGTAGTATCAAATGTACGATTGGTATAACACCTTCTTCAGAATGGAATGCGATACCGGTCGTAAGAAATGTTGATGAATTTAAGGCGTTCTTAGATAAAAATGGAGATGCGGGTATTAGAACATATACAGTACGTTATGAATCTTCAAATGGCGAGCCTGAGATTGCTGTGTCAAAATATGGATATAGCGTATCTTATGTAACTTATAATGCAGGGAAATCATGGCTAGTAACAGTAAATATAGTATAATAAGAAAGAGATACATGATTTAGTCATGTATCTCTTATTTTTAATCCGAAATTAATTCTATTCCTGTAATATCTGGCTCTATAACAAGAGAATAATTTGTATAATACACCACAAATCCAGGTGCGGAGCCGGATGGTTTCTTTAAGTTTTTCTTCTGCAGATAATCGATTTCTATCTTTTCGTTGTCTCGGCCCTTGGAATAGTAGCCTGCTAAGCGACCGGCTTCTTCAAATACACGATCTGGAAGTTCTTCGTTATTAGATTTTACAATAACATGTGAACCAGGCATGCCTTTTGCATGGAACCACCAGTCGTTACCGGTAGCAACTTTGAAAGATAGTTCATCATTTTGGAAATTATTCTTTCCTACGAAGATATCGTATCCATCTGTAGAACGATAATGGAATGGTTTGCTCTTAGATTTTTCCTTCTTAGCGGAACGGTTTTTCTTGATAAATCCATATTCCATAAGTTCTTCTTTAATTTGAACCAGATCATCAGATGAAACTGCGATATCTAACGCATTTTGTATAGACTCTAGATGAACAATCTGATTATGCGTTTCTTCAATAAGACCCTCTAAGGCTTCGCTAGTTCGTTTTAACTTTCCATACTTTTCAAAATATTTTTTAGAGTTATCTAAAGCAGATAAATCTACATCTAATGGAATTTTAATGAGGGTATTATTGTCATAATAATTTTCCACCTCAGCAAATTTTACTCCAGGTTCAATTCCGTATCCATATGCCTGCAAAAGTTCGCCGTATAATTTATATTTATCTTTCTTTTCGGCATCTTTTTGCTGTTTTAATTGTAAATCATATTTCTTTACATTTCGTTCTAACGCGGTAGCAACAATCTTTCGTAAATCAACAGATTTCTGACGGATACGAGAGTAAACATTTTTTTCTGCATAATAATTTTCCAATACTTCAGAAATAGTGTCAAAAGTTGTGGTTTCGTAATGTGTGTACATAGTAAGTGGAATAGAAGAGTAATCAATCGGTTCTTTTCCATTTCGTACAATGTTTGGCTGATACTTATGTTCCTGTATATCTTCGATAAACCATAGGAAGTGATTGGCTAAATGTAAAAGCTGTGGCTCTTCAAGAGAGGATACAGGATAATCTGCATCTAAACCAGCACGATATGCGATTTCATTTGCAATCAAGGGACTTATTCCAGTAAAGGTAGTATAGATTGCTTTTGAAATGTTTGTTGGTTTTCCAAAAATAGCAGAAACAAAGTTTTCTTTTGAAGTTAAAAGTGGATTTAATTTTTCTTCTTGTGTCGCTGGGATAAAATATTCTCTACCTGGTAGAACTTCACGTACAGAGCTAGTTGCTCCGGAAATTCGTTTGATACTATCAATAATTGTGCCATCTTCATTGCAGAAAATGATATTAGAGTGTTTTCCCATTAACTCAACAATTAAAGTCTTTTTACACAAATCGCCTAATTCATTTAAGTGTTCTACTTCAAAATGAATAATACGTTCTAATCCAGGCTGGTATATGCGGAGGATTTTACCATTAGCGATATGTTTGCGAAGCACCATACAAAAGGTAGGTGCCTGAAGAGGACTTTGTTTGTTTTCCTGAGTCAAATATACGAATGGAAGAGAAGCACTAGCTGAAATCGCGAGACGATAGTTGCCGTTTGGTCCTTTGCAGGAAAAAAGCAGTTCGTCGGTTTCTGGCTGCGCAATTTTCGAAATACGAGCATTTGTTAGATTATTATTTAATTCATATACAAGATTTGAAATTACAATACCATCTAAAGCCATAATAAGCCTCCTAAAAAATTCATAAATATTATATACGAAATAGTTAAAAAAGCACAAGAATATTTGACGAAATAGTATTTTTTTATTATAATACACTTATCTATGCATACAGTGTTTTTGTACGAGAGATGCATGGTAATATTCATAATTGAAGAGAGGGTTTATCATGATTAAAAGTATGACTGGTTTCGGTCGTTGTGAAGTTGCAAATGAAAAACGCAAATTCACAATTGAGATGAAATCTGTAAACCACAGATATTTTGATGTAAATATCAAAATGCCTAAAAAACTGAACTTTTTTGAAAGTTCCATTCGTAATCTTTTAAAAGAATACATTGAACGTGGTAAGGTTGATGTATATATTTCTTACGAAGATTACAGCGAAGATAATTTCGCACTTAAGTATAACGCTACTTTAGCTGGCGAATACTTAAAACATTTAAGAGATATGGCTGAACAGTTTGGGCTTGATGATGACATTCGTGTAAGCACATTATCTCGTTATCCAGAAGTTCTTACAATGGAAGAACAGGGGATTGATGAGAAAGAACTTTGGGCGGATTTAGAATCAGCACTTCGTGGTGCTTGTACTCAGTTCGTAGAAAGTCGTATCCGTGAAGGTGAAAATCTCAAGAATGATCTTTGTGATAAATTGGACAGCATGCTTGGCTATGTAGACTTTATCGAGGCAAAATATCCAGTAATTATGGGAGATTATCGTACTCGTTTAGAAGATAAAGTAAAAGAACTTCTTGGCGACAGACAGATTGATGAAGGTCGTATTGCTACAGAAATTGTAATCTATTCAGATAAGATTTGTGTAGATGAAGAAACTGTTCGACTTCGCAGCCACATTCAGTCTGTAAAAGATACCTTGAATCAGGGTGGTAGTTGCGGACGTAAACTTGACTTTATTGCACAGGAAATGAATCGTGAAGCAAATACGATTTTATCTAAGGCTAACAATCTGGAAATCGCAGATACTGGTATCAATTTAAAGACAGATATCGAAAAAGTGAGAGAACAGATTCAGAACATTGAATAGGAAAATAGCTATGAAAAAAGGGATTTTAGTTGTTGCCTCAGGATTTTCAGGTGCTGGAAAAGGTACTATTATGAAAAAACTGATGAGTGAACATGGAAAAGATTATGCATTATCCATTTCCGCCACTACAAGAGCTCCTAGAGAAGGAGAAGAGCATGGAAGAGAATATTTCTTTTTATCCACAGAAGAATTCGAAGACATGATTGCTCGAGATGAGTTGGTGGAATATGCAAAATATGTAAGCAACTATTATGGAACACCAAAAGCATATGTAGAAGAACAGCTTGAGGCAGGGAAAAATGTTATCCTTGAAATTGAAATTCAGGGAGCTTTGAAAATTAAAGAAAAATTTCCAGAAACAGTGCTTATGTTTATAACGGCACCTAGTGCAGAAGAGTTAAAAAGCAGACTCGTAGGTCGCGGAACAGAAACTCAGGATGTGATTGATGCACGTATGAGTCGCGCTTATGAAGAATCACTTGGTGTTGAAAATTATGATTATTTAGTGGTTAACGATGACTTAGATGCTTGTGTTGAACTTGTGAATGATATTATTCAAAAAGAAGGTTCGAAAGAATCAGAAGCACATGCAAACAATCGTGTATCAGCTAATATAGATTTTATCAATAATATGAGAAAAGAGCTTTTAAGCTTTTCGAAAGGAGTATAATATGATTCATCCATCTTATGTAGAACTTATGAAAGTAGTAAACGAGGACGTTGTAATTGGTGAAGAACCAGTAGTTAACAGCCGTTATTCTATCGTTTTAGCAGCTGCAAAACGCGCTCGTGAAATTATTGACGGAGCTGGAACTATGGTTGAGCAGCCAAAATGTAACAAATCATTATCTATTGCAGTTGAAGAAATCATGAACGGTGATGTAAAAATCGTTCCAGACGAAAACAATTAGGAAAGTGGGGCTGCTTTGCAGCCCTAATGTATTATTATGAAAAACAAGAAATTATTATTTATATCCCTAGGATGCGACAAAAATCTCGTGGATTCTGAGTTTATGATTGGGATGTTGACAGCAGAAGGTGTCGTACTTTGCGAT
>JAZKYR010000109.1:0-2895 GCA_045612245.1 Agathobacter sp. | reverse complement strand
GTAAAGTGTTAAGTTGATACGATGGTCTGTACAACGTCCCTGTGGGAAGTTGTAAGTACGGATTTTTTCAGAACGGTCGCCTGTACCAATCTGGCTACGACGTGCTGCAGATTCAGCATCCTGCTGTTTCTGAAGTTCTAAGTCATAAAGTTTTGCACGAAGAAGCGCAAATGCTTTTTCTTTATTCTGAAGCTGTGACTTTTCAGTCTGGCTATAAATTACGATACCTGTTGGGTAGTGTGTCAAACGTACTGCAGAGTCAGTTGTATTTACACACTGTCCACCGTTACCAGATGCTCTCATAACGTCAATACGGATATCTTTTTCATCAATCTGTACGTCTACTTCTTCTGCTTCTGGCATAACCGCTACTGTGATAGTAGATGTATGGATACGTCCTGCTGATTCTGTTGCAGGTACACGCTGTACGCGGTGTACACCTGATTCATATTTCATCTTAGAATATGCACCCTGTCCAGAAATCATGAAGTTTACACTCTTCATACCACCGATTCCGATATCGTCTACTTCAAGTGTTTCCACTTTCCAACGCTGGCTTTCTGCATAGTGAATATACATACGATATACTTCTGCTGCAAAGAGAGCAGATTCATCTCCACCTGCACCTGCACGGATTTCCACGATAACGTTCTTATCATCGTTAGGGTCCTTTGGAAGAAGTAAAATCTTGAGTTCTGTTTCGAGTTCTTCTACGCGTTTCTTAGAATCATTCAATTCTTCTTTTGCAAGTTCTCTCATTTCTTCATCTGATTCTAATTCAAGCATTTCCAATGCATCTTCGATATTTTGTTTACTCTGCTTGTATTCCTTATAAGCATCTACGATTGGAGCCAAATCACTCTGTTCTTTCATGAGTTTACGGAAACGATTGGAATCGTTTGCAACGTCTGGCTCACTTAAAGTATTCATAAGTTCTTCATAGTGATGAAGTAAATCTTCTAATTTATCAAACATTCTAAATTCCTCCTATTACTACCCTGTCATTTCCTGCCAAGTCTTTTACAACTCGTACATCTTTATATCCGGCTTCTTTCATAAGACCTGAAACAGAATCTCCCTGATCATGTCCTATTTCAAACAATAATTTTCCGTCCGGATTTAAATAATTCAAAGCGACTTCTATAATTTTACGATAAAAATATAAGCCATCCTCTTTGCCATCCAAAGCTTGTATCGGCTCATATACTGCCACTTCTGGCATCAATCCGCCAATCACATCCGTTGGTATATATGGTGGATTTGATACAATCACATCAAATTGTTCTGTGACATTTTCAAACAAATCACTACGCTCAAAGGTTGCTGCCACATTATTTAATTTGGCATTTTCCTTCGCCACGTTTAATGCCTGCTTGGATATATCATATCCATAGCCGTCTACCTCTACCACATTCTTCAAAATGCTAATAAGAATGCAGCCTGAACCAGTACACATATCTAACACTTTCATACCTGGGCGAACAATTTTAAGTGCTTCTTCCACTAAAGTTTCTGTATCCTGCCTTGGAATGAGCACCGCTTCATTTACACGGAAAGTAATCCCCATAAACTCCTGCTCCCCAGTGATATACTGTAGTGGAACATGTTCCATACGCTTATTCAAAACGCTTTCATATTCCGCTACCTGTTCAACAGACATCTCTTCATCCATATGAACATAGTAAAAGGTATTGTCTATTTTACAGACAAAAGTCAAAAGTAGCCAAGCATCATTTTTTGCATCCACAATACCTGCTGTATTTAGTTTTTCTTCGCCAAAAAGAATCGCTTCTCGAAATGTCATGCTAAATTTTCCTCTTGCCATTTTTTCCAGTCAAACACTGCCTCTACGGAAGCAATCCCGACTTCTATCATATCGTCATCTGGTTCTAACGTGGTAATACGTTGCATCAAAAGACCTGGTGCACTGATAATGTTTATCAGCCAGTTATCAAATCTTCCAGCCAATCGTATCACTTCATAGGATACACCTGCAATTACCGGAATAAGCAACAAGCGTATCACAAGTTTTAATATTCCAGATTCTACTTCAATAAACATAAAGAAAATAATACTGATAAGAATTACCAAAAACAAGAAACTCGTTCCACAACGTTTATGTTCCTTAGAACTATTTCTCACATTCTCTACATTTAATTCCAAGCCCTGCTCTATGCAATTGATACATTTATGTTCTGCACCGTGATACATATAAGTGCGCTTGATTTCTGGCATCAAAGCAACAAGACTCACATATGCAATAAAAATTGCAAGTCTTACTACTCCTTCTAATAATGTTATCACAAATCGCGACTGAATAAAACTCTGAAAAAACAAAGAAATACAATATGGCAATACGAAGAAAATACCAATTGCTAGTAAAACGGCAAAGAACACCGTCCACCCCATCATCTCTTTTTCTTTCTCTATATCTATTTCTTCCTCTTCATCCTCGATAAATTCTGCTGAATGAAGAAGACTTGTCATGCCTAAATACATAGAGTCTATGAAATTAAAAACGCCACGTACGAAAGGTATGTTCTTTAATTTCTTATTTTTTATAGGTCCTTTACAATCAAAGACCTGAACATCTATTTCTTTATCCGGCTTACGTACTGCTACGGCATATTTATCGCCATTACGCATCATAATCCCTTCCATAACAGCCTGACCGCCGACACCTGAATATTTCATCTTCAAACCTCATTGAAAAAGAAAAGGTTGAGATTCTAAAACCTCAACCTTCTTAAATACTTTTATTTCATGCCGTATTTCTTATTGAACTGTTCAATACGTCCACGAGCCTGAGCAGCTTTCTGCTGACCTGTGTAGAATGGATGACATTTAGAACAGATTTCTACGTGGATAGACTGCTTTGTAGATCCTGTAACAAAT
>JAZKYR010000108.1:0-63859 GCA_045612245.1 Agathobacter sp. | reverse complement strand
CCCTAATTAGATTTGTAAAAATTAATTTCTGCCGAATTCAGTCAGCACAAGACCACTGTTTCTATCCAGAGTCATGCCAACACTCCATGCATTGACAAATAAAAGCAATGGATTACCTTTCATATCGATAACCTTCTTCATATCAGATGTTCCGCTTAATGCATCTACATCTACTTCATCTTTATTTTCAATCCAACGAATATGTTCGTATGGAAGATTTTCAAGACGAATTTCTACGTTATATTCGCTTTCCAAACGGAATTTTAATACGTCAAACTGAAGTACACCTACTACACCTACGATGATTTCTTCCATGCCTCCCTTGTATTCCTGGAAAATCTGGATCGCACCTTCCTGTGCAATCTGTGTAACACCTTTTACGAACTGTTTACGTTTCATAGAGTCTACAAGTCGCACACGAGCAAAGTGTTCTGGCGCGAATGTAGGAATACCTTCAAACTGGAATTTATCCTTTGCAGTAGTGAGTGTATCACCAATTGAGAAAATACCTGGATCGAAAATACCAATAATATCGCCTGCATAAGCCTCTTCTACCATCTTTCTTTCATCTGCCATCATCTGCTGAGGCTGAGAAAGTTTGATTTTCTTATTTCCCTGCACATGGAACACATCCATACCTGCATCAAACTTACCAGAACAAATACGCATAAATGCGATACGGTCTCTGTGGTTCTTGTTCATATTCGCCTGAATCTTAAATACGAAAGCTGAGAAATCTTCGTTAAATGGATCAATGATTCCTGTATCTGCTTTACGAGCAAGTGGTGAATAAGTCATCTGTAAGAAGTGCTGTAAAAATGTTTCTACACCAAAGTTAGTAAGCGCAGAACCAAAGAATACTGGTGATAATTCCCCTTTTGAAACAAGGTCAATATCAAATTCCGCACTCGCTCCATCTAAGAGTTCCACTTCATCCATAAGCTGGTCGTATTTATCCTGACCGATTTTTTCAATTAAAGCTGGATCATCGATATCCAAAATCTCTTCTTTCCCTTCTTTCGTACCTTTTAAGGTATCCGAGAAAAGGCGAACCTGTTTTGTATTTCTATCGTATACACCTTTAAATTCTTTACCTGAACCGATTGGCCAGTTTACTGGACAAGTTTCGATTCCAAGCTCTTTTTCAATTTCGCCTAATAAATCAAAGGTATCATTTGCATCGCGGTCCATTTTATTGATAAAAGTAAAAATAGGAATATGACGCATTACACAAACCTTGAAAAGCTTACGAGTCTGCGCTTCTACACCCTTGCTACCATCGATAACCATTACTGCAGAGTCGGCTGCCATAAGTGTACGATAGGTATCTTCCGAGAAGTCCTGATGTCCAGGTGTATCCAAAATATTAATGCAATATCCATCATAATTGAACTGAAGTACGGAAGAAGTAACAGAAATACCTCTCTGTTTTTCAATTTCCATCCAGTCAGAAACTGCATGACGTGCTGTTGCCTTTCCTTTTACACTGCCTGCTAAGTTGATAGCACCACCATATAACAAGAATTTTTCTGTTAAAGTAGTTTTACCAGCATCCGGATGGGAAATGATTGCAAAGGTACGTCTTTTTTCTATTTCTTTTCTTAAGTTACTCATCTGAGTTCCTCCAAAATATATATCAAATACACTAGTTTCTTATTGTGCAAAAGCACACCGCTACATAGTATACCTTAGATTTATCCGCATTTCAACGAAATTTTATACTAATTTGTATTAAGCGGTGTAATCACAATTTTGTCTGCAGACACACCAGTCTTACGCTTCACAATATCCTCAACCTGTGCACGTTTTGCATCAGTCACTTCCCCCATATCCAACACCACATCACAACTATTCTCATTGATACTGACTACGACATTGGTAAATCCTTTTGCTTCCAGAAGCATTTCTGCATTCGCTTCTTTTTCCGCAATATCCGTCATTTGGACAAGTTTATTTACTGCATCCTGCTTTGCTTCTTCGGACAAGGCTTCATTGTTTACAATCTGCATCAGAGCTTCCTTATTCGTTGCACGAATCTGCTCTCGATTTAGTTTTACTGCAGCGGCATAATCCGTCACATTAATAATATTACCCGTCAAAATAGATTCTCCAGGGTTAAGTTCCGCTTCTTCATCAGAAGCAATCTCTGTATTCTCTTCATTCCATACTAACTTATCCCATAGATTTTTATCCGTTTCCTTTTCTTTTGCATTCGTTTCTTGACTATCTGGTTTCAAGTCAATTCCATTTTTGTCATAACTTATGTACCCTGCTATGGCAATTAATACTGCCAATGTTGCAATTACAACCTGATTTTTGCGAATTTTTCCCTTCACTTGCGCTCCTCCTGTGAACTCATTTTTACTATACTTATCTTATGCACGTCTATAGAGAATAATGCCTTGACTGCCTCAGAAATTCTTGCATTAACAGTTGCATTTCCAGCGCCCTCAGCAACCACAACCACCCCACAGACCGTCTGTCCCTGCACCTGCATGTCAAACACACTATCATTTCCCTCTTCTGTTGTAATCATGACCTTTACCTCTCCAACTCCTTCCATAGCAGAAAGGACTCTTTCTAGCTTAGCCTCTAAATCTCCTGTTGTAATTTCTGATTCTTCTACCCTTTGTTGTGTAGACTTAGTTCCTGTTGGAATACACATCACCAGGATTAAAAGCCCCGCTAGAATATATACAATATATTTACTCCCCTTTTCTTTCCAAAAAGAAATATTCAAACATATTCTCCCCTTCCTCAATCTCCATATCCAAATTTAGTACCCCTTGATTGAACTTTGTAAATACTTCTTGCAAAAGGTTTTCGTTATCAATAATTGAAAACTCTAATATTGGTCTCAAAAATAACACTACAACAAATATCCCAATAAAAAACTGTATGTATCTTTTATACTCTTCCTTCGGAACCAGATAAGAAAACAACAATAAAATCAACATGAACACATAGTAGTTCTTTAAAAACTCCAACATCTTCTTCTCCTAAAAAACAAAACTCGTTGCCATCGTTACCATGGATATCAAAACAAAAAATAAAAGCATGGCGTATAAAATGATTTTAAGATACAAATCACAGCCTCTGGCAACACCATAAACACATTCAACAATTCTTTTATCTGCAATAGGCTGCAAGATAATCGCTAATATGTGATACATTCCCCAGAAACATCCTATTTTTATTATTGGAATTAGAGTAATAATAAGCAAAATAATAAGTCCTACGATTCCTACACTATTTTTTATCAACATCCCACAACTAAGCAGTATTTCTCCAGCAGAACCTAAAGCACCTCCCACGCCTGGTATCGCGGACATCCCCGATAATAACACATTATTTGCAAGTCGATCCTTCATTGGTGTTAGCAGCGATTGCACAACGCTTAACCCCACAACCGCTCCAATTGATAATTTCAAAATTAGACCAATCATTTTTTCCATAAATTCCGCGAGCTTGGATAGTTTATCTTCCTCAAACAGATGATTGAGAAATAATGCAAGAACGAATACATGAATGAGAGGACTTAAGAAGTTTTTCATCAGAAATGCTATGAAATAAACCAAGAAAAACGCCACTTCATATGTCATCGCTCCAGATACTGCATTCCCTGTAAAAACCATTGTCATAGTATAGGTAGGAATCAATGCATTTAGAAAAGCTAACATCCCATCCATTCCCTCTAATGCAATATCCCGTACTAAGAAGAACGATTGCATAAGAAGCACCATCAAAGTAGAATAAATCAACAAAAACCCAATATTCGATACATAAGTCTTCTTGGAAACTATCAAACGCTGTATGGTTGAAAACAAAATAGAAAAGCTCAACATTTTTATGAAAATTGGTCTAGCGACAGACACTTCATAAAGCAGGGCGTCAAAGAACAGTTGTGTAATATTTTCCTTATTCAATGCTTCGAATCCATTCGTGCTAATTTGCTTAATAAGTTCTTCAAAACTCATTTTCATCCGTATATGCTCATTCAGAAATTGGTTTAGGACCTCAAAATCCAACGTCTCAATAATTTGCTCCAAATATTCATTCATACAAATTTCTCCAAGGTTTCCACCAGAAACACTAAACCAGGAATACTCAGTACGACAATTGAAATCTTAGCAAAAAGTTCTACCATTCCTGCCACAGACTGCTGACCTGCATCTTTGCAAATAGACGATGCAAACTCTGCAACATAGGCCACTCCAAGCATCTTTAATAGTTGCAAATAATATGTTTCCTCCATATCAACCATTTCCAATATTTCCGTGACAAACCCCACCACTACGGAAATCTGTGTGATTACATAATAAAAAACAATTGCACCGGCCACTATCCCTAATATCATAGAAAACTCTGCACGTTCCTTTCGAATAAAGGAAGATAAAATAGCAGCCACCACCCCAATTAGCCCTATCTTTATAATATCCATCCCTCCTATCCGATTAAAAACAATGCTTCCATCGCCTCAAACAACTCATTGATATATGGCACAACCCAAAACAAAACAATAACTAGTCCAACTAAGCTAAGTAAAAATGCCTGTTCGTCTCTTCCACTATGCTTTAACACCTGTCCCAAAACTGTAATTATAATTCCGACCGCAGCAATTTTAAAAATGATTGTAATTTCCATGTATTTCCTCTACCTTATACCAAAATAATTACGAGCATTACTGCCCCTAGCATTCCAACTGGAATCCAGACTTTCCGCTCTTGTGCATCCCGGATTTTTATCTCCTTCTGTTTGCTTTCCAACTCAGATATGCTTTTTTGTAAAAATCGTATATTCTCTTCACGGCTTTTCCCAAAAAAACCTTCGCCAGACTGCAATATTATTTGGAATGTTTCTTTGTCAAGTGATAAGTTCTGTTCCTCTTCCTTAAAAACTTCTTCCCATACCGCCTGACCTTTTGCATAGGTATTTGTCGACAGCCGCCTTGCAATTTCTTTTAAAGTCTTAGAATCCTGTCTATCTAAATAATCCGTTACCCTTATTTTCTCGCACTCCATAATCCCAACTGTCCTTTGAAGAAATACAATGATTTCTCCAAGTCTCTTCTGCCGCGACCTTTGCTCTAGTATCCAACTGTATAACACACCAGCAACTCCTCCTAGAAGAAGTGCCATCCCTAAAACCTTCCACATAACATGTTTCCTTGTCCGTCATAAACCCGAAACCTACGATGTCCATTATCTAAGCGTTTTAATTCTACAAAACGTTCGATCGCCCCAGTCCCTACACCAGTTCGAATCATTGGATTTAAAAGTACTTCCTCCATATTTGAAGCATGCATCGTTCCTAACACCTTTACCCCAGAGCACCTCATCTGCTCCATCAATTCAAACTCTTCTTTTTTCCCTATTTCATCGACTGCAATAATCTCTGGAGACATTGTTCGAAGCACCATTTTCATACCAATCGCCTTAGGACAAGCATCTAAGACGTCCGTTCGCTTGCCTAAATCATTTTGTGGCTTCCCATTTACACAAGCTGCAATTTCCGATCGTTCATCGATGACACTGATTTTCATCTCATTTCCCAAAATACGTATCACATCTCGTAGATAGGTTGTCTTTCCTATTCCTGGAGCTGCAAAGAACAAGGTATTATAAATACTCCCTTCTTTTCGCAAATATGGTACGATACACTCTGCGCACCCTTTACGCTCATGTGCAATACGGATATTTAGACCTCCGATATCTACAATATTGGTAATCCTATGTTCTCTAGTATCTCGTAGTGCTTCATACGTCGCATGTCCAGTAATTCCAATTCGATGACCGCCAGAGAAAGTAATATAGCCTTGTCTAATTTCTTCATCCAATGCATATATAGAGTATCCTGTTATGTAATTGAGCATTTCATCCAAACACTGCCTGTCTATCATACTGTCATAATTTCCAAGCCATTCATTGTGATTCCCATAAATCAGTTCCACTGGCCAGCCGATACGAACACGAATTTCCTCCAGACCATCCCAATTTATCTTTCGCATTCTCGGTCTAATACTTGTCGGAAATACCGTTACCAATCCTTTGACCATTGTAAGCTCCTTTCAAAAAAATAAGACATAGGTGTTATTTACCTATGTCTTATATATATGACTTGTCTTTTAGTTTATGACTATAATTTTACATACGTTCTGGTGCTTCAAAACCAAGCATATCGATACATGTTTCAAGCACATTCTTTGTTAAGCAGAGTAATCCGATATATGCCTTCTGCGCAGCTTCATTTTCTTCAGAAAGAATCTTTGTGCCGTGATAGAAGCCATTAAATGCATTTGCAAGTTCGTAGATATATGCACAAAGTTTGTGTGGTGCGCTTTCTTCGTATGCATTTTCTACTACTGCATTGAAACGCGAAAGTGAAAGCATAAGTGCTTTTTCATGCTCATTGTGAGCCGCTTCCATTGCTCCAAGGCAATCTACCACAGATTTACCAGTTGCTTCGTATTTTCCAAGGATGGATTTGATACGAACGATTGTATAAAGGATGTATGGACCTGTATTACCTTCAAAGGATGTAAATCTTTCGATATCAAAGATGTAATCCTTGCTTGCCTGGTTAGAAAGGTCTCCGTATTTGATTGCAGCTAAGGCAATCTTACGCGCTGTATCCTGCGCTTCTTCCATAGAAATATCAAGATTTTCCTTTGTTTTCTGGTTTTCCAGAATCTTCTTGAGCATTTCTTCGAAAATTTCTTCTAATAAATATTCCAGACGCATTACACCGCCATCACGTGTTTTGAATGGCTTGCCGTCTTTTCCATTCATAGTACCAAAACCGATATGTGTAAGTTCTGTTTCTGGATTTACGATACCAGTCTTCTTCGCACAACGGAATACCTGTTTGAAATGAAGTTCCTGTCGTTTATCTGTAATGTAGATAATTGATTCAGGGTTGTAATCTTCCATACGCATTACAAGTGTTGCAAGGTCTGTTGTACTATAAAGGGATGCTCCGTCAGATTTCAAAATGATACATGGAGGAATTTCCTTTGTATCTGTTTCTTCTGCCACATCTACTACCAATGCCCCTTCACTTTCATAAGCGTAGCCACCATCTTTTAATTTGGCTACCATATCAGGAATGTATGGCTGTGCATCCGATTCACCCTTCCAAAGCTCGAAGTCTACGTTTAATTTTTCGTAGTTCTTCTTAAGATCAGTTACAGATACATTGAGGATGTGTGCAAGTAATGCACGGTATCCTGGTCTTCCCTGCTGTAATTCATTTGTTGCAGCAAGTGCAGCTTCTTTATAAGATTCGTCTTCTTTTGATTTACCACTTGCTGTTGGGTAGATTTCTTCTAACTCAGCAATTGTAAATGGTGCTTCTGCTGGATATTCACCAGTGTAGCTTTCATCAAAATAAACGAGTTCTGGTTTACGGAGTTTTAATTCTGTGATGATAAGGCCCATCTGAAGACCCCAGTCACCAAGATGTACGTCACCGATCATGTTGTGACCTACAAATTTACCGATACGTTTTACACTTTCACCGATAATAGCAGAACGAAGGTGTCCTACGTGAAGTGGTTTTGCTACGTTTGGTCCGCCGTAGTCAATCATGATTGTCTTAGGATTTTCTACCTGTGCACAACCGAAACGACCTGCATCTGCCTGCATATCGTTCATATATTTTGCTAAATAGTCCTCGTTAATCTTAAGGTTTAAGAAACCTGGTTTTACAGATTCCACCATTGCAAACATTTTGTTTCCAGATAACATTTCTGCAATCTTATCGGAAATCATAAATGGAGCACATTTGTATTCTTTGGCAGCTGCCATGGCACCATTACACTGATATTCACAAAGGTCTGGTCTGTTAGAAAGAGTAACTCTACCATATTTTTCGTCATATCCACATTCTACGAATGCTTTGGTTACTTCTTCTGAAATTAAATCAAGTAATTTTTTCATAACAGTCTCCTCGTTTTAATCTTTAAAAATAATATTTTTGTATGGCAACAATGCTTTAAAAAGCACACTGCCTAATCCACATACTGAGATGATTTCTCCTACGGCAACAGTAAATGCGAAATACGGAATACTCCATTCCACCTCTCCAAACATCCATGTGAATCCATACCCATAACGTAAGATAAATGGTACAATCACAGCATTTGCAATTACAGGTGGGAACATCATCAGTACTCTATTCTTTCGTAAAAGATATGTACCTATCGCTCCCAGCAAAGTCGCCAGACTTCCGAATAACACGTCCCAAACAAGCGCACCTGTTAACAGATTTGAAATCAAACATCCTACTGTAAGTCCTGGGATCGCTGCCACTGTAAAATACGGCAAAATGCAAAGGGCTTCTGAGAAGCGCACCTGAATTGCATGGTTAGACAATCCCATCGCATTGGCCATCATCGTAAGCACTACATAAATGGCAGCAATGATAGCACCTTGTGTAATCATCGTTACATTCTTGTTTCTCATATTTAATTCTCCTTAGTTTTGTTTTAGAGCATTTGCTCAAGTGAGGATGGTTTCGAACTCACTTCTTTTATCTTTAACCAATGAATTTTAACATAGTAATGCATAAATTGCAATGTTTTAAACTTACAAAAAAGAACGTATAAAATCCCAGAAATCTGCAAAAACTTCCTATATAGAAAAATTATGTAACAACACATAGGAGGCTTTCATGGGCACGTATAAAGTAGATATCTGTGGAGTAAATACCGCAAAACTTCCCATACTAAAAGAAGCAGAAAAAGAAGAACTATTTAAAAAGATAAAAGCTGGCGATTTGGAAGCCCGTGAAATTTATATCCAAGGAAATTTACGTCTAGTATTATCCGTTATCCGACGTTTTTCAAATCATAATGAAAATCTCGATGACTTATTTCAGATTGGCTGTATCGGTCTGATGAAATCCGTCGATAATTTTGACCCAACCATTGGTGTAAAATTCTCCACATACGCTGTACCAATGATTATAGGTGAAATACGACGTTACTTACGAGATAACTCCTCCTATCGAATCCCTCGTTCCCTTCGAGATATTGCTTATAAAGCAATTCATGCTAAAGAAATGCTTTCTCGCACCTCTTTTCACGAACCTACACTTGATGAAATTTCTAAAGAATGTGAAATCCCCAAAGAAGATATCATTTACGCCTTGGATGCAATACAAACGCCACTTAGCCTCTATGACCCAGTCTACACCGACAGTGGAGACACGCTTTATGTCATGGACCAAATTTCAGATAAAAAGAACAAAGAGGAAAACTGGATTGAAGACCTTTCACTCTCTTCTGCTATGGAACAGCTAAATGACAGAGACGAACAAATTATAAGACTACGATTTTTCGAGGGAAAAACGCAGATTGAAGTTGCAGAACAGATACACATTTCACAAGCACAGGTTTCGCGCCTCGAGAAAAATGCATTAAAAAATATGCGCACCTATTTAACCTAGGTGCGCATAAATATTATTCCCCTTCTAAAACTGCAAGCATTAAGATACCTACAATAATGATGCCGATAAAGAAGTACTGTTTCTTTGTAAGTTTTTCTTTCAAGAAAATTCTTGATAATAAAAGTGATACTACACAAACACTAGAAAGAATTGGTGCTGCGATAGCTCCGTTTCCGCTCATAGCATATACGTAAGTCAACTGACCAGCTGTTTCACAAACAGCTGCCGCAATCTTATCGCCCTGCTTTGGCAATTCAAATTTTACACGTTTGATCATCATGAAAATGAAAAGAATCAAACCTACAATTGCAAATGTCAATTCATAAGAAATATTTGCTACTAATTCAATATTATCTTCTGTAATACCGATCAATGGGCTTGTTTCCATTTCGAGGAAGAAAATATCTAATACACATCCGACTGCATCAATGAATGCATAACAGAATGGCATCAAAAAGGCAACTGTTGCCAATTTCTTACCTAATTTCTGACTTCTATTTACCTCTGCACTCTTTTCTGTCTTAGTAACACCAATGATACCAATCACAATAACTGCGATAGCAATCCATACTGGAAGTGAAATCTTATCGCCAAAAACAATCACACACATAATAGAACACATTGCTCCTGATGTGTTTTCAATTGGATCTGCTAAAGACTCTTCGATAAATCTGATTCCGAAGAATGAACATGCCATCGATAAGATATAGCACAATGAAACCGGTAAATATGCGATTAAGTTCATTGGATTATATACAATATCAGAAGTCAATAATGTAAATACCGCATGAATTCCCATTACTGCTCCAACTAAAACACATACCCTTAAATGATCATATTTGCGATCCTCATGTGAACCTTTTTTATAAAAAAGTTCTGCTGCGCCCCATAACAAAGTTGTTACAAGCGTAAAAAATAGCCACATAAAAATTCCTCCTTAGTTTTTTACTTAATAACTTTATTTAAGGAAACTCCAACCATAGAAGCCATCATACATTTTATGATATCCCCTACAATAAATGGCAACGAAACTGTTGCAAAGGCAAGCTGAATATTGCCACCATTATGTATACACATTCCGATAATTGCACAAATATGCTGTACAGGAATCCCTACTCCAATCGAAATAAGGACATATCTTTTCATTGAACTTCTCTTCCCTCGAAGCAAGCTAATCAAGATAGCTGCAAAAAGAAATCCAAAATAAAAACCACCGGTAGGGCCAAATAATTTCCCAGGTCCTGCCGTTCCAGCAGAAAATACAGGCAAACCTATCAGTCCCATAAGCAAATAAATCAACACTGTAATTCCAGCCTGTAATGGACTAAGAATCAGCCCAATAATATTTACCGCTATCGTATGTAAACTAATGACAATCGGTGTAAACGGCAAAGGTATGACCAAAAAAGAAGTCACACACAAAATTGCCACACAAAGCGCCATTTTCGTCATATCACTTGTCTTCCATTTGAAAAACATACCTTAAAACCTTTACCAATTTATTTTCAACATTATATATAATTGCACAAATTTTTTTATATGTAAAGAAAAAAATGGAACCAAATCCCTCTGCTTCCACAGTTTGGATTTGGTTCCATTTATAAAAACATTTCTTAATAGGTTCTTTTAAGCCTGAACAAGTAAGTATGCAAAATATGCTGCATACCCAAGTAACATTACAATACCCCAACTACGGTTAAGCTCTCTTTTGCGAATAGTTGCTACCCAAAGAAGAACACCCGCTGCCAATGCAATAATTCCATCTACTAAGAATGTTGATTTATATGGAATTGGTGTAATAAGAGCACTTGTTCCTAATACAAAAAGGATATTAAAAATATTGGATCCTACAATGTTACCAATCGCGATATCTGCATTTCCTTTTTTTGCTGCTGTAACAGAAGCTACTAATTCAGGAAGTGAAGTTCCTAATGCTACAATAGTAAGACCAATAAACTTTTCAGAAATACCGATTGCTGTTGCAATACTTGTTGCAGCATCTACGGAAATATTAGCACCCCAAACAACTACTGCTCCACCTACAATGATAAAAAGTAATAGTTTCCAAACAGGTCTATCTTCTGTAGCCTCTTCACTCGTACCCTTTTTTGCTAATACATAAAGATATGCAAGATAAGCAATAAAGCAAACCCAGAAAATAATACCTTCAAAGAAGGTAAGTTCATTTCCTGACATGCCTAATACGATAAGAAGAATTGTAATTGCCATCATAAATGGCATCTCAATCATAAGTGTAGACTTCTGAACTGCTACTGCTGTAATTACGCCTGTAATACCAAGAATAATAAGGATATTTAATATATTACTACCTACAACATTACCAATTGAAATATCTGCAGCACCATTTAAGGCACCAGTAATAGAAACTGCTGCTTCTGGAGCAGATGTTCCCATTGCAACAATAGTAAGACCTACTACCAACTGTGGGATACCGAACTTAGTTGCAATGCCAGCCGCACCATCTACAAAATAGTCAGCTCCTTTTACCAACATAAAGAAACCAAGTGCCAATAAACCAATCTGAATAATTAACTCCATACATTCTCTCCTTTTCTCTAAACTCACTAATCAAACATAGAAATTCCATATTTTACTTTTCTAACCACTTTCATAGAAATGGTAGAGATTGCTGACCAGATTAAATAAATCGTAGGCAAACCTCCCATTACAATACCGAAAATGACCACTAAAATTTCCACCATGTTTTGTTACTCCTTTGCTTCCTATAAATGAACGTTCAAGAACATTTTTTATCACATTATATGCTCGCATTCAACCAAGAGACGGTTAAGAAAAAACGCACCTGCTATAAGCAGATGCGTTTCATTATTTTTGTATTTATATGTAATTCCAATATTATACAATTAAGTATACGAAATATGCTGCATATCCGAGCAACATTACAATTGCCCATGGACGAGTAAGTTCTTTTCTTCTAACTGTTGCAACCCAAAGAAGTACACCTGCTAATACTGCAACAATAGCATCTACAAGGAAGGATACTTCAAAGATAATTGGAATAATAAGTGAGCTTGTACCAATTACGAAAAGAATATTAAAAATATTTGATCCTACGATGTTGCCAATCGCGATATCTGAATTTCCTTTTCTAGCAGCTGTAACAGATGTTACGAGTTCTGGAAGAGATGTTCCTAATGCTACGATTGTAAGACCAATAAAACGTTCTGATAAACCAAGTGCAGAAGCAATTGTAGTAGCTGCTCCGACAGTAATATCAGCACCCCATACTACGATAGCTGCACCTACAACACCTAATAAAACAAGTTTCCATACTGGACGTTCTTCTGGTTCATCTTCTTCATCCTGATTTCCTTTTTTAGCAAGTACAAAAAGGTATGCAAGATATGCAATGAATAATGCCCAAAGAATAACACCATCAAAAAATCCTACGTTTCCGTCATTTAAACCTACAAATGCAAAAATCACTGTGATTACAAGCATGAAAGGCATTTCAATCAAAAGTGTAGATTTCTGAATCGCTACGTTTGTAATAAAACCTGTAAGACCAAGAATAATAAGTACGTTTAAGATATTACTACCTAATACGTTACCTACTGCGATATCTGCAGCTCCATTCATAGCACCTGTAATAGAAACAGCTGCTTCTGGTGCTGATGTACCCATAGCAACGATAGTAAGACCTACTACCAACTGTGGAATACCAAACTTAACAGCAATACCTGCAGCACCTTCTACAAACCAGTCAGCACCTTTTACTAACATGGTAAAGCCAACTACTAATAAAACAACCTGAATTAGTAACTCCATAAAAATTCTCCTTTTAAATATAATAATGGTAAAGAATCCACAAAGAAACTTTGCGACTTCTTTACCATTATATCTCACTCTTAGCAAAGATATGGTTAAGATTGCTTTTATATCTAATTATTTTCTTCCCCAATACGATATCCAACACCTAATTCATTGATAATATATTTATTATCTCCTGGCACTGAACCGATCTTCTTTCTAATATTAGCCATATTTACTTGCAATTTTTTTATTCCACCATCATCTGCAGGTCCCCATATTTTGCGTATAATGGCAGCATATGTTAAAACCTTACCTTGATTCTGAGAAAGAATCTCTAAAATATTATATTCCGTTCTAGTTAACTTCACTTCTTCGCCATTAATTTGCACCAAACGACGAGCATAATCAATTTCCATATCGTGTAAACGGAACTTCCCTTCTACAATTCCCTCGATTTCAATAGAACGACGATCTCGAAGTGCTGCACGGACTCTTGCCATAAGTTCTGCATTACCAAATGGTTTTGTAATATAGTCATTTGCTCCTAAATCCAGAGCCAGCACCTTATCATTCTCATTGCTACGAGCAGAAACCACAAGAATTGGCGTCGTATCAGCCTGGCGAATTGTTTTTATAAACTCTAATCCATCTCTATCAGGCAAACCTAAATCTAAAATTACCAAATCTGGCACATAGGAATGCATCATCATGATACCTTCACTACAGGTTCCTTCTATCACTACCTGATATCCATTTGTTGTAAGAATTGTTTCTAATAAATTACTTATATTTGCTTCATCTTCAATAACCAGTATTTTATATTTATTATTGCTCATATCCATCCTCCATCTCTAAAGTAAAGCCGAATACAGCTCCCCCTTCTGGTCTATTCTCCGCATAAATCACACCACCGTGGGCTTTAATAATGGTTGAACAAACCGATAATCCGATTCCCATATTATTTCTACTACCATCAGTTGGCACACTCGTATCTCTTTCTAAATACCCCGTAAACAAATTATTCCTTTTATCCTCTGGAATTCCGCATCCATTATCCTTTACCTCAAAAACAGCTGTATCATTTTCAACTCGAACCGATACTTCTAGTTCCGTCATACCTTTCGCATGCACAATCGCATTTTCCATAATATTCATAAGGACTTGCTGAATCAAAATTGCATCCATAGGAATACTTATAAATTCATCTGGCACCGATACATCTACCTTTTGCTTTGGATAATGTTTGTTAAATTTAACTATTACAGAATCTATTAATTCATCTAAAACAACGGACTCTTTTACAATCTTGGTAACACTATCATCGATACGTGTAACTGACAACAAATTCTCCACCATTCGAATTAACCATTGGGAATCTTCGTGTATTTCCCCCAATAGTTTTATCTGTTTTTCTTTATTTAAAGAATCATAATTTTCCATAATAACAGAGGTTGCACCATAAATAGATGTCAAAGGTGTACGTAAATCGTGAGATACTGCACGAAGCAGGTTGCCTCGCATACGTTCTTTTTCACTCTCTGCCTTGATTTTCTCCTGCTGTTTAATCTGTGTGGTAAGCGTACTCGTCATAATTGCAATCACAAGCATAACCAAAGCCGCAAACATATTTACCGGTGTGATAAAATCTATCTCAAAATAAGGGTCTGTAAATGTGAAGTTTACAAGCATTACTCCTACTAAAGAAGCAACCACACCCCATGCATACCCCTCGGTACGCAAAGAAATAAAGAATACACCTAACACAAATATCGTAGGAACCAATGTATTTGTCTCAAATACAAACTGCACATAATAACTGAGGTAGTAAGTCAGAACAAGTATAAACACCGTAAAGAATAAATCCTTTAAAATCTGCTTATATTTTTCCATAACTACTACCTCCATTCTATTTCATCTTAGTCCTGTGCAATTTTAACACGTGCCTGGGCAATATTTAGCACATGATCTCCAATACGTTCAAAGTCTGTTAACATCTCCGAGTAAAGAACACAAGCTTCTTCCGAGCATCTGCCCTCTCTCATACGCTGTAAGTGATGCTCTCTATAATTCTTAGTCATATCATCAATCTGTTGCTCCATTGCAGCAATCGATGAAAGCCATACGGTCATATCATCTTCCTTTTGAAGCACTTTGTCAATTGCCTTTTTCGTAATATCTCGCATAGTAGCAATTTCTTTTTTTGCACTATCAGAAAATTCAATATTCTTCTTTTTCATCGTACTTAAGTATTCTCCGATGTTTATTGCATGATCTCCAATACGTTCTACATTCCCAGTAATCAAGAAATACTGCTCAAAATTGGTTACATTTGTATCACTTGTACTGCTTACCAGTATTTTCGAAATATACTGTGAAATGTCTTTATTTAAAGTATCAATCACTTTTTCTGTTTCTGAAGCCTCTTTAAAAAGTGAAGAGTCACTATTTAATACTGAGTCAAAGCACTTTTCCACATTTTGATTTGCAAGAATCATCATTTTTTCAATTTCCTGACGCAACAAATCCATGTGAATCATATCTGCACCAAGATGTGTTTTGGAACGACCAAATTCCTTATTAAGATTACCCAAAAGAGAAGTCGTTCTCGCATCTTCTGCTGCATCTGGCAGAATTTTTGTGGCCGCTTTAGCAAGCAAGGTCCCAAAAGGTATCAGTAAAACGGTTGTTGCGATATTAAATACAGTATGCATATTTGCAAGCTGAGCCGCAGGTCTGCCTGGTGTCCAAGCTCCTACAAAATCTGCAATTGGTAAAATCAAACACAAAGTTGTGAAAATAACTGTACCAATAATATTAAACATCAAATGAATAATTGTTGTTCTTTTTGCACTTCTATTTGTACCAATAGAGGCAAGCACTGCTGTAATACATGTACCGATATTCATACCAAAAAGTACAAACACAGCACTAGCAAATGGAATTAATCCAGAAGCTGCTAAAGTCTGTAAAATACCTACAGATGCAGATGATGACTGAATTACTGCTGTAAATACTGCACCCGCTGCAATACCAAATAATGGATTTGTAAAACTTGTCATAAGTTCAATAAATGGAGGGAACTCACGGAGTGGTTCCATAGCAGCGCCCATCATATCCATCCCAATAAAAAGCATACCAAAACCGCCTAAAACAGCTCCGATATGATGAAGCTTTGGATTTTTCATAAAAACAATCAATGCAACCCCAAGGAATGCAATAATTGGAGCAAATGCACCGATATCAAGAGCAACCAACTGACCGGTAATTGTTGTACCAATATTTGCCCCCATAATAATCCATACGGCCTGCTGTAAAGTCATCATACCTGAATTTACAAAACCTACTACCATAACTGTCGTAGCAGATGAAGACTGAATAACCGCTGTAATAAGTGCACCTACCGCAACACCAATGAAACGATTAGCAGTAAGTTTCTCTAAAATACGCTCCATTCGGTCTCCCGCAGCATTTTCCAAGCCGTCGCTCATCATCTGCATTCCGTAAAGGAATAGGGCTAGACCTCCCAACAATCCAAAAACTAATGTAATGTCCATTTTTTCCTCCTAAAGTCAAAACATATTTCTAAATGATGTAGTTATAAATTTCGAACTACACCCATGGTAAATGATACCCTATTATTTTTACTAACGTCAACGAAGGACACCTCTTCTTAACTACATCTTAGCCAAACAAAATGATTGACCTAAAACCCATTCTTTTTTATACTAAAAACAAGTTGTTTTAGGAGGTCTTTTTCATGTTATTACCACAAAATCTAATTAAAGAAGCATTATGGAAAGCATCTTCCACCGGAGCGGATTATGCTGAAGTATTTGCTGAATATACAAAACAAAAAAACATCAATATGGTGTCTTCTAAGGTAGACAAAATCGCAGATGGAATTATTTCTGGTGTGGGTATCCGTATATTCAAAGGTACTCGCTGTGTACATGGCTCGACTTCTTCTTTTTCTCCAGAAGCGGTCCTTTCCTGTGCACAGAAAGTAGCTGATGCCTTAAGCGGTGCAAGAGAAATGGAAACCATCGTATTGCACGAGCGCAGATTCGGCGATATTCATCCTATCCGCATCGTTCCTAGCACCGTAGAAAATAATACAAAGATTGATTTACTTCGTGAAGCTAGTGAAACTGCAAGAAATTATCATAGTGATATTTCTCAGGTTACAGGCACTTTCCTTGATGTAGATCATAATATCATGATTGCAACTACCGAAGGCTTACTGGCTGAGGATAGACAAATTCGTACTCGTATGATGATTAATGCCGTTGCAAGCAAAAATGGTGAAAACCAGACCGGATACTATGCGCCTGGTGGACGTATGGGTATGGAATTCTATGAGCTTCATGATCCAAAATCAATCGGTGAAGAAGCTGCTCGTCAGGCTATGGTTATGATTAATGCAGGCTATATTCCTGCTGGTAAAATGCCAGTTGCTATTGGAAATGGTTTCGGTGGAGTTATTTTCCATGAAGCCTGTGGACACGGTTTAGAAGCATCTAGTGTTGCTTTAGGCCAGTCTGTATTCGCAGGTAAACTCGGGGAACAAATTGCAAATACCAAAGTAACTGCTATTGATGATGGTACCATCCCAAATGCCTGGGGTTCTATCAATATAGACGATGAAGGTACTCCTTCTAATAAGAATGTATTGATTGAAAATGGTATCCTTAAATCATATATGATTGATAAATTAAATGGACGTCGTATGGGCATGGCTCCTACTGGTAACTGTCGTCGTCAGAGTTATCTCTACGAACCAACCTCACGTATGACAAACACCTTTATTGCAGAGGGAACTGACAAAAACGATGATATTATCGCTTCTATTGAATACGGTCTCTATGCACATTCGATGGGCGGAGGTTCTGTAAACCCTATCACAGGAGATTTCAACTTTGCAGTAAACGAAGGATACATTGTTCGAAATGGTAAGATTTGTGAAGCAGTACGTGGTGCTACTCTCATCGGCAAAGGTTCTGAAATCCTTATGGATATCGATATGGTAGGCCAGAATCTGGAACGTGCACAAGGTATGTGTGGTTCTTCTTCTGGAAGCATTCCTACGGATGTAGGTCAGCCAATGATTCGCGTATCTTCTATCACGGTTGGCGGACGATAATATATATGTAGAAAGGACACAAAAATATGAACTACCAAGAATTTAAAAATGCCGTAGTAAAATATGCCACAGCAAATACTATAAATGAATATGAACTTTTCTACACAAAATCTGACGAAACCAGTGTAGAAACCTTCCAATCAGAAATAAAAGCATTCAACTCGTCTAATAGTATGGGCGTTTGTTTCCGTTGTATTGTAAATGAACAGACCGGTTATGCTTCAACTGAAAACATGACCGAGGAAGAAGCAGAATCCATCGTACTTCGCGCAATTGAAAACGCAAAGTCTTTAGAAAGTGAATCCCCTTCTTTCATTCATAAAAAAGGCGATACTTATCTTTCTTATGAAAAAGAAGAAACTGCTAGGCCAAGTGCAGCTTCCCTTGTAGACTTCGCTTTGGATTTACAAAAAGAAATCTATGCTCAGGATGAACGTGTCGTAGATGGAACTCAGTCACTCGCGGGTTTTGGTGCATCAGAACGCGCTATCTTCAATTCCAAGGGAATCGACTTGGTAGACGCTTCTGCCTTTGATTTTGCATATGCAATGGCAATCGTTTCAGATGGAGCAGAAAGTTATAATGGAATGGAAATCGTTTCTGGTCAAATTGCAGACTTTGATAAAACCAACATCGCCAAAGAAGCAGTAGAAGATGCTATTTCTTCCATCGGATACACCTCCGTAGATAGTGGAACCTACAAAGTTGTATTCTCTAACAAAGTAATGGCTAGCTTACTTAGCGTATACTCTTCTATCTTTTCGGCTGAAGCTGCACAAAAAGGACTTTCACTTTTAAAAGATAAAGAAGGCGAAACAATCGCTGCTAAAATCCTAACCTTAACCGATGACCCATTATATAAAGAAGCTTTGGTAAAGTCTGCTTTTGATGATGAAGGCGCTGCAACCTATAGCAAAAACGTTATTGAAAACGGTGTATTTACTACCTTACTTTACAACCTTGCTACTGCAAATAAAGCTGGCGTAAAAACTACCGGAAATGGTTATAAAGCCTCTTATGCTTCTCCTGTAGGCATCAACCACTATAGTTTTTATATCAATCCAGTAAAAGGAAGTCTCGAAGATTTATTCGCAGAGGCAGAAAATGGAATCTATATTACTTCTGTAGAAGGCCTTCATGCTGGTGCAGATGCTATTTCTGGAGACTTCTCTCTTTCTTCCAGTGGATTCCGCATTGAGAACGGAAAGAAAACTACTCCAGTGAAGGGGATTACTATTTCCGGAAACTTCTTACAGCTAATGAAAGATATCACTGCTATTGGAGAGGATTTGAAATTTAATCCTGGTTCCCTTAGCGCACATAGATGTGGATCTCCATCGGTACTTGTAAAAGAAATTAATATTGCAGGTGAATAATCCTATCAAAAAGCGGATGCAATATTTTGCATCCGCTTTTCTATCTTATTGAATAAATAAACCTCTTAAACGATTCGCTTCTTCGCATAGGTAAGTACACAACCGCCAAACAGGAGTAACATCCCCCAAACTGCAATCGATGTACTATCACCTGTATCAGGAGCTTTTACTACATCTCTATATGCCAATGCATAGGTTGAGAAACCATCTGTTTCAAACGCCAAAGTCTTTGTATCTGCATCAAACTTGGCTTCAATCACACTTACTTCTCCATCATGAATACGAATAATACTATATTCTCGCGTCTTATCTGCATCTTTGATAAGAAGTTCATCTGGAACTGTAAGTTGAATCTTAATCTTTCCCTTTAATTCAGGAACTTTTACTTCCTCATTATCCCCTACCTGTTTGAATAAGTTGATATCAAGATACATTCCAATTTTCTGGTCTTTAATTTCTTTTACCTTATTCTCTACTTTTTCTTTATCTTCTTTAGAAACTGTTTCAGAAATATCTTTTGCTTTTAATGTAATAACAACTTCAGCACCTGCTTCTATCAGAGCTTTTTCTTTTTCTGTAAATGGAACCTTTTCCATAACAGTTGTAGTATCTTCTTCTAACTTTGCACCTGCTACATTGTCTTTTGGTGCAACAATTTCTACTTTTTCCTCTTCACTGTTTATAGTGCCTTCAGCAATCGTGTAAATACTAAAATGATTTGTTTCAAAAATAGCATATCCATCTTTTACTGTTACCTCATACTCTACTACCTTGTTATTCGAATCCACGTAATATGCTACTAAATTTTTTCTAGCTAATTCCTCTGACAAAGGAATTTTCACTTCAAAGGTTCCCTCTTTCAATTTAGACACATAACTCATTAGTGAATCTGAGAATAAAGAAAGGTCATATGTTAAATTATCTTTCACCGCCAGCAAACTGATAATTTTATCATATAAAGTTCCATGCTTTAATTCTTCTGACTTAACAATTGTATCAAGTGGAATTTCTGATGAAGAAGAACTGATTTCCACATTATTCCCAACATCCACAGTCTTATACTCAGGTGTAAGCATTTTTGAACTATCTCGTTTAATAATTACATGAAATGTTCTATTTTTTGAAACAACTTCCAAATCACATGCGATATCATTTTCATTTACACCATCAACATAGATTACATCTTCAAAATTTTCATAGGCTGGGATATATGCATTGCCCAATGCTACGAATTCTTCCAATGTCATATCTGGGTCTTCTTCTTCCCAATATTCACGATTTTCTTCATATTGTTGTAAAATCCATGCATCATATAAAGAAGAAACATTCGATAGTCTTATCTTACCTTCACCCAAATAATCATCAATTCTTTCTTGTGCAGCAGCGACCATCGCTTCCGCATTATTTGGTGTATCACTTGGAACATAAATTACATGCTCTGCATAAGTACTTAACATATCTATCACATGGTAAACAACATCCTCATATATGAAAAATGCAAATCCCATTCGATGTGTAAAATATGGATCATCGCCGCCTGCTTCATTTTTAACAAAAAGTTTAATGTTATTATACTTCAAGCAGGACTTTAATTCGCCGGAATAGTTATCTAATGTATTAAAATCTTCTGTTCCGGCATTATTATACCAATAGTTCACTAATTCCATATCATGAACGCCAAACTGTGTTTTATCATCTGGGAAAGTTTCCATAAATGCATCTACTTTCGCATTGTCTGAATCATCATACACATACTCAACTTCTAATGTATGTCTTTCTTGATTAGGTCTTCCATTATTGATGATAACATCTACTTTTGAAAAATCTTCAGATATATACTCAACGCTGTTTCGTTCTTCATCATTACGTTCATATAAATACAAAAAAGCAGAATAGAAATCTTCCATCGTCTGTGGTTCCATACATCGCATTATCAATTTTCCATCTTCGGAAAGATTGAGACGTTCTTTATATGCTTCACTCATCTCCGTAATGTATGTAAGATTCACCACATGTTGCTCTACAACTATACCCTGTTTATTTACCATCTGTACCGTACAGCTTGTACAATCTTCGTTAATTCTTGCAGTCTGAAATCTAAAATCAGATCCTTCAGGAGTAAATGCATTCACATGTCGCCAAATATAATTCACGATATCTTTGCTACTAGTCGTAGCAACTACGATTGTATCATTTGGAACATATCGTCTAAAATTTTCACTGTATGATTCCACAAATACAACTTCAACTTCCTGTTCCTCTAACAACGTCGATGCACCTTCAGCATACGACCAGTTATATAATGCAATTTGAGCTATATTCGTATCCTCATTATAAGCTACCACATTAAACGAAAGATTATTTTCTGCTGTATTTTTGGTATATTTACGCAAAAATTCCTCTAATAAAGTTCTTTCATCTACTGAAGAATTATCAGTCACTACCACTTTTCCTTCTGAATTTAAAATCACTTCAAATTCATCACTCATTTCGGTCGCAAACATCGACACCGGCATCATTGTGAGAAACATCATCACAACTAAAAACATCGATACAACTCTTTTTTTCATAAAAATCCCCTTTCTCATTCTCATTTCTTATATGATTATTCCAGCAAAGCCTTCACAGCAACTAAATTCTCTACCACTGCATATGCTCGTTCCCTCGTTTCCTCATCTGGCTGATCCTGATCTGGCACCATCACTGGAATGCAACCCGCACGATGCGCCGCCAAAAGACCTGTTGGTGAATCCTCTAGCACCAAACACTCCTCTGGTTTTAACCCTAATCTATTGGCCGCATAGATATATATATCAGGAGCAGGTTTTCCATGTGGCACCATATGACCGCTCACAAGCTCATCAAAAGCATCCACAAGACCTACCTGAGACAAGTATTTCTTAGTTCTATCCAATGGTGATGATGTAGCAATAGAGGTTTTAATCCCCTTTTCCTTTAAAAACTCTAGTAATTCATGAATCCCTGGTTTAAGTTCTACTCCATTCTCTTCAATGAATGCACTCATCAATTTGATACGCATATTTCGCACTTGTTCATAATCAACATTTTCACCTAAATATGCTTTTAGTTGTTTTTCTCCTACCTCGCGACTCAGGCTTCTCATTCCTAAAGCCATTTCATGTGTCATCTGATAGCCAAGTTCCTGTGCCGCCTCCTTCCAGAACCGAGTGTATAATTTCTCTGTATCTAATATTACACCGTCCATATCAAAGAGGACTCCTTTTACCTTTATCTTTTGCATCTTACCTATCCCACTTGTCACATAATGAATTAATTTGGTCAGCAAACTTTGCTAAATCCTTGTTCGCCATACCTTCGCATTTCTGAATAACCGCCGCAAGACGCTCTCCAGCAGCAATAAGTCTTGCAAATACTCCTTGTGCCTTGGACTGTTTCTTCTTAACCGCGAATTTATGAGTACCCTGCTGAATGCAAAGGCCTGTTTCTAAGTCATAGACATCCCCACTATATGGAGCTACCGCATCAATTCCCGTTTCTTTTCGTACCAATTCTGAGAAGTAAACTGCAGAATCCTCATCTCCATGTACCACAAACACCTTTGTAGGAGTGTCTCCAAATGCTTTTACCCACTCCAAAAGATGTGGTTGATCCGCATGACCACTGATGCCAGGGAGATTTACGATTTTAGCACGAACTTCTACTTCTTCACCAAACAACTTAACCTTGTCTACGCCACCCAGCAAAGCATTTCCTAGTGTGCCCGGAACCTGATAACCTACGAACATAATTGTAGAATCTGCTCTCCACAAATTGTGTTTTAAATGATGACGAATTCGTCCCGCTTCACACATACCAGAAGCAGAAATGATAACCTTTGGATTTGGATTGAAGTTAATCATTTTAGAATCATCACTTGTTACAGATACATTTAATCCTGGGAATTTGATTGGATTAATCCCCTGATTTACCAATGCCAAGGCTTCATCATCAAAGCAATCTGCTACATTTTTATGGAAAACATTTGTCGCCTCTACCGAAAGAGGACTATCTACTACAGCTTCAAAATTCGGAAACTCTGGCAAAAGCACCTCCGCCTTAATTCTTCGAAGGAAATACAGCATTTCTTGGGTTCTACCTACCGAAAATGCTGGAATTACAAGGTTTCCACCTCGAGTAAAGGTATCTTTCATAACCTCCGCCAATGCCACTGCATAATCAATTGGTTTTTCATGCACACGACATCCATACGTAGATTCCATGATAACGTAATCTGCTTCTTCTATAAACTCAGGATTGCGAATCAATGGACGATTGGTATTTCCGATATCCCCTGAGAATACCAGCTTTTTACTAACACCATCTTCCTTTATCCAAATTTCAATAGACGATGATCCTAAAAGATGACCCGCATCCACAAATCGAACAGATAAATTCTCTTCTACTTCGATTTTACTATGATAATCACATGGAATAAAATGTGGAATGACACCATTTGCATCATTCATATCATATAATGGTAAAATCTCTGGTTTACCTGCACGACGGTTCTTTCGATTACGCCACTCAGCTTCAAATTCCTGAATGTGAGCAGAATCTCGAAGCATGATACTACACAATTCCGTGGTAGCTTTTGTCGCAAAAATTTGTCCCCGGAAACCATTTTTATATAGTAATGGTAAAAGTCCCGAATGATCGATATGAGCATGTGTAATAAATACATAATCTATTGTGGCTGGATTAACTGGAATTTCCTGATTTTCATACAAATCAGCACCTTGTTCCATACCGCAATCTACAAGGAAATGGATATCATTAAAACTAACATAATGACAGCTTCCTGTTACCTCTCGTGCTGCTCCCAAAAATTCTATAATCATAGGCTCATCTCCTTTTTATATTATATATGTATTATACCACTATATATTGTATACTTCTATAATTTTCTGAAAATTTAACATTTTTAGATAAATTATCTTTACGATTCAATGCGTTGTATTTCACGACGCAATCGTAACATAATCTTTTTTTCCAATCTTGATATATAAGATTGAGAAATCCCCAACAAATCAGCCACTTCTTTTTGCGTCATCTCTTTGTCATTTTTCTGATTATATCCGTATCGAAGTTCTATAATTTCGCGTTCTCGATCCGATAATTTCTCCATCGCTTTTCGAAGCATGGCTATCTCCGCTTCCGTTTCCAAATCTTTATATATAACATCCTCTTCTGTACCTAAGATATCAGATAAAAGAAGTTCGTTTCCATCCCAGTCGACGTTGAGAGGCTCATCAAAGGACACCTCTAGTTTCAGTTTATTGCTTCTTCTCAAATGCATCAGAATCTCATTCTCTATACATCTTGACGCATAGGTGGCGAGCTTGATATTCTTTTCAGGATTAAAGGTATGAATTCCTTTTATCAGACCTATCGTCCCAATCGATATCAAATCTTCCACTCCCACTCCCGTATTCTCAAATTTACGAGCCAGATATACCACAAGTCTAAGGTTATGTGAAATCAATTTTTTTCTTGCTTCTTCACCATTTTCTGTATTAATGGCTAAAAGACATTGTTTTTCTTCCTCTGTACTCAAAGGAGGAGGCAAAACCTCCGAGCCACCAATATAAAGCACGGTATCCTTTTGCGTTTCTCCATTTAACAGTTCTTTAATTCTCTTCCCATAATACCAGAAGTTTCTTTTCCAATAGTAATAGTAATCAACCACTTTGCTCCAATTAATATGTAACATTCTAAAACACCTCTTCATTTAATATTATTTGATAATTTTTTCCTTCAAAAAGATTGTCTTTTGTTACACCGAATGGGCAATTTTGTATTTTTATCCTTTTCTGTTCTCCTTCAACTATGAATTCATCAATATAGTAAACGGTAAGCATTCCGGTTTCATTTCCAAGAGAATGATATGGAACATAAACAGGGGCTTCTACTTCCAGTGTTGCAAGCTTATCTTGCGCAATAATATGGACTCCTTTATTCGAATAAGAATCCTTCAGCTTATTTCCAGAATCGTAAAATCCTTTCATCTGAACCCTTTTTCCCCGATGTATCAGCTCCACCTGAAACACGCCCTTTTGTATACATTTATAATTACTCCACATCCGGGCACACACAATGACTACACCACATGAAAAAATCAGATAAAATATATAACTTCCCAGCTCTCCAAATTGGTTCCATACGGCTTCAAGAACTCCATTAATAAGCATCAGAAAAAAATATCCTGTAAGAATGATTGGAAACATTTTTCGCCGTTGCATCCCTGATATATACCATGTCATCAAAGGAATCTCCAGCAAATGCATAATCGCAATAAAAACATTATAGGAACCACTTAACAAAAGTCCTGCAAGTTCTATCAGTGTACCTATTGCTGAAGCAAAGCAGATTTTACCAATCCCCTTTATTCTTGTTGTCTCGAAATACACCTTGTTCCAATACAACGAAAGATATAACACCGCCACTTTAATTATGAAATTCTGTAAAAAAAACACATCTGCATAAAATATGTACCGCATAAAACTAGAATAGCATATTTCAAATGCAGATTTTGTCAGAATGAGGCATACGCATAAAAAAAGACCAGTCACACAATGTGACTGGTCTTTAATATCGTATTTAAAAATTATCTTTTAGAGTTCTTTAAGAAATCTGGAATATTGATTTCTACTGGCTGAACATTGCTCTGTGGCTGAACAGGTCTCTGAATGCTCATCTGAGGAGCAGCCTGCTGTGTCATGCCTGGTGTAGCTGTTGGAGCTACTGGCTGTGCAGGAGCTACTGGTCTAGCTGTTGGAGCTGCAGTATGTAAACCATTGTTCATAACGCTACGAGATGCCATGTTTGGTGTAACTGTCTGTCTCACTGGAGCCTGGTCGTATTTCATCATCTGAGATACGTTTGTAGGCATAGCTGTTCTAGAACCTGATTCTAAGCCTGTAGCGATAACTGTGATTGTTGCTTCATCAACCATAGTTTCATCATACTTAGCACCGAAGATGATGTTTGCATCATCACCAGCGAGTTCCTGAACATAACTTGCTGCATCATTTGCATCCATAAGAGAGATATCACCAGAAATATTGATGATAACATGGCTTGCACCTGAGATTGTAGTTTCAAGAAGTGGAGAAGCAACTGCAAGTTTAACAGCTTCGATTGCTTTGTCATCACCTTTTGCACTACCGATACCGATGTGTGCCATACCCTTGTCCTTCATAACTGTAGATACGTCTGCAAAGTCTAAGTTGATAAGAGCTGGTAAATTGATAAGGTCTGTAATACCCTGAACTGCCTGCTGAAGTACTTCGTCAGCTTTCTTCAATGCATCTGGCATTGTAGTACGTCTGTCAACGATTTCAAGAAGTTTATCATTTGGAATAACGATAAGTGTATCTACATTTTCTTTTAAATGGTCGATACCTGATACCGCATTAATCATTCTCTGTTTTGCTTCAAATTTGAAAGGCTTTGTAACTACACCTACTGTTAAGATACCCTGATCTTTAGAGATTTTAGCTACAACAGGAGCTGCACCAGTTCCTGTACCGCCACCCATACCACAAGTAACGAATACCATATCCGCACCTTTGATAGCAGCTGCTAATTCTTCTGCACTTTCTTCTGCAGCTTTTTCACCGATTTCAGGTTTAGCTCCAGCGCCAAGTCCTTTGGTAAGTTTTTCACCAATCTGAATTAATGTAGGAGCCTTACATAACTGTAAAGCCTGTTTATCTGTATTAACACCGATAAATTCTACCCCACCGATGTTTTCATCAATCATACGGTTTACGGCATTATTCCCTGCACCGCCTACACCGATAACAATAATTTTTGCACTAGCGTCCGCTTCTGTTGTTCTAATTTCCAGCACGGCTTCGTCCTCCTCTTTCTCTACCACTGTTTATATAAAATCACATAATTATCCTATAATTATAAAAATCATATACTATAATATAATCATTTCAACAAATAATCAACCATAAATTTCAATTTTTTTATATTTTCCAGCACATGTACCTAATTTGATACATCTTCATCCCCATTTACAGGCACATCCCCATCATCTTGTGGTGCTTCGTCATCTACAGGAATATCTTCCCCACCATCTTGATTTTCTTCAGATTCACCTTCCGTTTCTGATTGTGCATCGTCTTCTGTCTCTGTTTCTGACTCTTCCTCTACCACCTCTGGAAGTTTTTCAAATATGGTATTCGCAGTCTGCTCATCCCAATCTTCCATATGCAAAACTCCAGGAATACCATTTATACTTGGAAAGATTTCTTTTAAATGCTTGACCTTTTCTGTCAATAACTCAATAGTACCTAACCATACTTCTGTTTTTCCATAAGATACTACTGGCGACTGTTCCAGGCCAAACTGAATCGTATCTGGCTCAATACCTTCCCTTTTTAATGCCTGTGTAAGGGTCAACATCTCTCGCAGTTTACGATTATTAATTGGAAGTTTCTCATATAAAACTACTTCGTCACAAGAAATCCCTTCTACTCTTGGAACATTCTCAATAATTCTGGTAGAAGTCTCTACAACAAAACCATCTTTATCGAAATATGCATTTTCTCCAATTGTATTTATATAGAGATATCCCATCATTCCTTTTTCATATACCTTGATGACTAATGTCTGTGGATCTGCAAGCCTTACCTCCATTTCATCAATAAATGGAACATCTTTGGTGTCCACAAAAGTATATTTCAAAAGAACATATAAACTGTTCCAAGAATATTCATCATTCAAAATGGTTTCTGTAATCAACTGTTGATTGTAAAGTTTATTTCCTTCTACTTTTACTTTCTTTACTACAAAAACGTTAATGACCACAAAAACAGCTATTGTTAGCAGAATCATGAAGATCAAAAGAGCTATCAAAATTTTTTTGAATCGTCTTTGTTTTCTACGTTTTTCTTTAATCATATATGCTCCAACTATCTAATGTTCTCTAGTCGAATAGACCTAGACACGCCTAAAACCAAACCGATTTCACCCATCAAAATCATAATCGAAGTACCGCCATAACTGATAAATGGGAGAATAACACCTGTGTTTGGGATAGAGTTCGTTACTACCGCAATATTCAAAATAACCTGAATCGCAATATGAGACATTACACCTACTACTAAAAGTGAGCCAAACAAATCTGGTGCATTATTTGAAATCACCATCATTCTCCAAATGATAAGCATAAATAAAAGAATTACACCAACAGCTCCAAACAACCCTAATTCTTCACAAATAATAGTAAAAATCATATCGTTCTGTGACTCTGGTACATTTCCCAGTTTCTGCAAACTTTCACCCAAACCTTTTCCGAAAAGGCCACCTGAACCAATGGCATATAACCCCTGCAAGGTCTGGTATACATCGGCTGGATCAGCGGTTTCAGGATGAAGCCAAGCTTCCACTCGTCCTACACGATATCCCGCTGTAAGGATGAAAATCACCCCAAAAACGATTGCCGCTGCACCTACTGCAACGAAATGGATATATTTAGGACTCGCCACAAAAATCATACACACAGCAATTCCAAGGATAATAATGGCCGTACTTAAGTTGTTATACGCTACTGCTCCCACAATCGGCAACAAAAGCACAAACACTTTAACCAAATTTTTCCATGATTTTAACTGTTTCGAAATCTTCTCTAAAAGCATTGCCAGGAACACAATCACGCCAACCTTTGCGATTTCCGATGGTTGGAAACCAATGGAACCGATATAAATCCAACGTGCCTGACCATGTGATTCTGAACCGATAAAAATAACCAGTATACACAATGCAAACGATGCAAAGTATGCAAGCCATCCCCAGGATTTCCACCTACGATATGGCACTGCTATAAGAAAAACCATAAGCGCGATTCCAACCAAATAATTTCGCAACTGTCTTTTCAAATAAAAGGCAGCATCATAATTATATTTCGCTGAATTTGCACAAATGTATGAACTGGAACTATATAGCATAACCAATCCAAAACATACTAGAAAGATTACTAAAAATAGCAGATTATAATCAAAATATGAAATTGAATTCTCTTTGCGTTTCTTTGGACTACGCTTCTTTTCTGCCACTTACTTTACTCCTCAAAATTTCTAACAATATCCTTGAAGATTTTTCCTCTTACTTCATAATTAGGGAACATGCCCCAGCTTGCACAGGCTGGAGAAAGCAATACCGCATCTCCAGAAGTTGCTTTTTCATAGCAATAAGAAACTGCCTCTTCAAAGGTTTCAAAAATAATTGTATTCATAAAACCATGCTTATGTGCACATTCCTGAATTTTTTCTGCGGTCTGACCGATAAGCACGAGTTCTTTTACCTTACCATCAAAGGCTCCAATCCACTCGTCATACTCAGACTGCTTATCGTATCCTCCCCCAATCAAATAGGTTGGACGATTCATTGCTTTAATCGCTTTGATTGCTGCATCTGGATTCGTTCCCTTTGAGTCATTATAAAAACGCACACCGCGTTTTTCGGTTACATATTCAATACGGTGTTCTACCGCCTGAAAACGGCGAAGCACCTCACGAATAGATTCCATAGGCACGCCTACCCCCATAGCCATAGCTGTAGCTGCCATAACATTTTCGTAATTGTGCTCTCCTAATATATTTAATTCATCCACATGGATGACTTTTTCTTCCACTCCATCATGTGCATAATAAATTTCTTTATCTGCATAATAGAATCCTTCTGTCAATTTACGTTTACTACTGAAAAACACTACTTTTGCAGGACAGGTTACGGAAAATTCGCGCAACACTTCATCCTCATAATTTAATACACAGATTTCATTCTGAGTCTGATTTTTTGTCACGTCCGTCTTAGCACCAATATAGGCTTCCATCGTATGATGTCTGTCTAAATGATCCGGTGTAATATTTAAAATTGCTGAAACTACTGGTTTAAATTCATGCACTGTTTCCAACTGGAAGCTACTAATTTCAGCAACCGTTACTGTATCCTCTGTAGTATCCAATGCAACAGATGTGTATGGAATACCAATATTTCCTACAACCTGGGTACTAGCAAAGTAATTTGCCATAATTTCTCCTGTAAGAGCTGTCGTGGTAGTCTTACCATTTGTACCAGTAATCGCCACAATGCGGCCTTTCGCAAAATAATATGCAAGCTCAATCTCACCCCAAATAGCAATTCCCTTTTCACGCATCGCATTTACCATAGGTAAATCGGTCGGTACACCCGGACTAAGAACCACTACATCAAACTGATTCATCTCTTCTTCTGGGACTTCTCCCAATAAAAGAGGAACCTGACGAAGCACTTCACTTTTTGCATAAAGTTTCTCTGTATCTAGCTCTTTATTTCCATCAAATAGAACTGTATCAATCTTCTGTCCCACTAAAAGTTCTGTAGCAGCAATCCCACTGATTCCAGTGCCTACTACCAAGACTTTTTTATCCTCTAATTTCATGGTATACCTCCAAATCTTGTGTTTGGTACTTATTATAAACCAACTTATAGTATAATCCCTTTTCTTCTATTAATCAAGATAAGGGAGTATATTTTCGAATATTTCCTGAGCAATCGGAGCCGCTATGGTACCACCATAATAGATTCCTTTGGGATTATGAATAATCACCAGAACCAATACTTCTGGATTTGATGCAGGCGCCACTCCCAAGAAAGAAGAAATGTATTTGTTTTCCGAACGAGGCAAGGTCTGTGATGTTGCTGTCTTTCCACCTATTTCAAAGCCCTCTACGTATGCCTTGTTTCCAGACCCTTCTGACACAACCTGTTCTAATAAATATCGCAAGGTCTCTGACGTCTCTTCTGAACATATATCCGATAAAACTTCGTATTCAAGCTCAGTAACTTCTCCACTCTGACTGTCAGTCACAGACATTGCAAAGTGCGGCGTTACACGGTTTCCGCCGTTAATTAGTGAAGATACCGTCGTAGCAAGCTGGATTGGAGTAATCTGGAATGACTGACCAAAGGATATGGTTGCCAGTTCTACCGGACCTACCTTTTCCTTTTTGTGCATGATTGTAGATGCTTCCCCTGGTAGGTCTATCTTGGTCTTATCTAGCAATCCAAACTTTTCAAAATAATGATAATAGCGGTCTACTCCCAACTCTAAACCAACTGATATAAATACAGGATTACAAGAGTTCTCTATTCCTTCTTCAAAAGTCTCTGAACCATGCCCTGTCGTCTTATGACAACGTATTCTTCTATCTTCCACCATAATATATCCTGGACAAAAATAACTATCTTCTATCCCTACAGTTCCTTCTTCTAAGGCTGCAGAGGTTGTAATAATCTTAAAAGTAGACCCTGGTTCATAGGTGTCACTTACACAAGGATTTCTCCACATTTCGTTTAGATCCGTATACTTTTCAATAAGTGTAAACGGGTCATTGCAGTTAAACTCAGGATAATTGACCATGGACAATAGCTCGCCATTTTGAGGATTCATTACAAGCACACTGACCTCATCGGCTTCCTTCTGCAAATATGCCTTTTGAGCAGCCTGCATACAATATGACTGAATATTGTAATCCATACTTATTTGTAAGGTATTCCCTTGAATCGGTTCTATTCGATTTTCTATTAAATCGTCTAACTCTCGTCCTCGGGCGTCTGTAAAGGTCAAAATAGCACCATCCTGACCTTTTAAATATTTTTCATATTTTGACTCCAGCCCAATAATCCCCTGATTATCCGAACCTGTAAAACCTAAGACCTTTGAAGCAAGCTCGTTATAAGGATAGACTCGTTTATAATCCTCATCAACCTTTATCCCTGGCAATGCATGAGCCATAATTCGATTACCGATTTCTTTTGGCACATTACTCTTTATTTTTTCAATAGAGGACAGTTTTTCTACTCGTTTTCGTACATATTCTTCTGATAAATCCAGTTCTTCACAAAGCATTCGTATGACAGCATCTTCATCTTTTATTTGATTATGTATGACAGAAATCGTACAAACCGCTTCATTCGTCGCTAACACTACACCATTTCGATCTATAATTTCTCCACGAGCAGCCTTTATCATTCTTTCTCTCTGCTGTAAATCTATTGCTTTTTCGGTGTAATAATCATGTTTAAATATCATAAGATATATTAGTCGTCCCGTTAAATAAAATGCACAAAAGAATATAAAAAAACAAAAAATGCAAATCTTCTTTCGATTATAGGTTTTATTTCTTTCCATAAAAAACCTCATAATTGCCTTATTGTATCTTATGTAGGCAATTATGAGGTTATGTTTGTACTGATTATTTTTGCTCGTCTATGGTTCTACATCTACTACAGGTTCATCCGAAGCACTTGGTATGTAGTGACCATCTCTTTCTCCCATAAAAAATGGATCTGTACCTGTGACATCCAGATTTGCATTCTTTCCAGTCAACTCTTCGTCTGGGAAAATGTTCATATATGGATAAATCTCTTCCAGAATCTCACGAACAATATTCTGTGCATAATAACTATGTGGCTGATCTGCTGAATTTGGTTCATCCACAATACAGTAAATAACGATTTCCGGATTCTCATATGGAGCAAATCCAAGGAATGATACTAAATAATTCCCCTGTTTACGTGGGATTTTTTCAGCAGTACCAGTTTTACCACCCAAAGAATATCCATCTACTTTTGCAGTAGATGCTGTACCAGCATTTACTGTACTGTACATATAGCTTCTCAAAAGATCACTCGTAGGTTTGGATATCGTCTGTTTCAAAACCGTAGGTTCTGTCACAGAAAGAGTGCCTCCATCGGCTCCCAACACCTTACTTACGATATATGGCTGATAGTAATATCCTCCATTTACGATAGACGAAAATGCACTCGCTACCTGTATCATGGTACAGTTGTAGTTCTGTCCAAATGCATTTGTCGCTAAGTCAATCGTTTTCATGTTATCTTCCGTATAAATTAAGGAAGCTGTATTCGCCTCACCCGGAAGATCTATACCAGTTTTCTGGCCAAATCCAAACACACTTTGATATCTTGTAAAATTCGATACTCCAATATAATTCATCCCCATCTGCATCAATGCATCGTTACAGGATTCCATCAGAGACTTCTCCAAATTCACAATGCCATGTCCATCCAGATTTACACAGCCTACAAAACTACCCGAAACTGTTTCATGTCCATCACAAAGAAACGACAAATTGGTATTTAACGTTCCTGTTTCCAAACCACCTGCAATTGTAAATGGTTTTTGTACAGAACCTGGTTCATACGTTTCCGTTATACAATAATTTCTCCACAACTCATTTAAAGCATCCATCTGCTCTTCTTGCGAAATTGTCTCCAATTCCTCTTCTGTAAAGAGTTTCGAAGTATCTCTTGGATTGTTTAAATCAAAGTTTGGATAATCTGCCATTGCCAAAATAGCACCTGTATTTGGATTCATGATAATAACAGCAGTATTTAAGCTACCATCACCATCTCTGTAATTATTGGTATACGCAGAGTTAAATTCTAAGATCTTCTTTTCTACAACTGACTGAATATTTGCATCAATGGTAGTAACCAAAGTACTTCCATCCTGTGGTGCAATAACGGTCTTCTCAAAATCGCTTTCTGCATTTAGATAACCATATTCACGTCCATTGATTCCATTTAAAGTGTCATTGTAATAGTTTTCCAAACCAACGGTTCCTACATTACCCGAAGATGCAAAACCAATCACCGCACTTGCCATACTATTGAATGGATATCTTCTCTGATATTCTTTTTCAAACCAAACGCCCTTAATATTTGGATTTTCTTTTTTGCCATCTTCATCCAATTCTTCCTGCATTTGGACAAACGGCTGAATCTTTTCATAAGGAAGTTTTTTTAATAATACGATATATTTGCTGTCTGGACGTTCCGTTGCATACTGATATAGTGTTGCTTTATCCAGTTCTGGAAAACATTCCAACAAAGCGTCAATCGTTGGCTCTAAGTATTTTTTCACCTTTTCCCCATCAACTTTTGTTTCGCTTGTCATGACAGAACAGTCCATAATAACATTATAAACAGCCACACTGGTAGCCATAACCGTTCCATTTCGATCAACAATATCGCCTCTCTGATATGGAATCGTTACGCTATCGTATGACTGCATCGATAGTACTTTCTTTTCGTATTTTTCTCCACTTGTATAATTAATGTACATAAGCCTTCCAATCAAGGCACACAAACAGATTATCAACACTGAAAACAGGACAATCAATTTCTTACGCATGCCACGGGAAAGCTTAAGAACTGGTTTCTTCTTTTTAGCCACAGTACTCTCCTAGCTATTTATTCTGGAATATCACTATACTGATCCATGAAATTATCATTCGCTACAGAATAATAAATAATCTGGTCTTCTGTCGCATACTGCATTCCTAATTCGTTCATTGCTACATCTTTAATATAATCCAAGTCTACAGATGTTACAATTTCTTTGTAACGAGCGTCATTATCCGCTTTAAGATCAGTAATCTGACTTTCTAAAGCTGCAATATGTTCCATACGCTGTGTCACCTGTGACTGAATCTGTACTAATGCTACCGCTGCAAAAGCAACTACACCTACACAAAGTGTTAAGAAGGCTACATAGCCTCTACTCATATGTAATGCGCGTTCTCTATTTCTCTTTGCCGCAGTTCTTCTACGTTTTTTCTGCTGTTGTTCCTGAATCTTTCTTCTGTCAACTTTTCTTCTGACAGGCTGAGCTTCCATTTGTCTTACTGTACTTCCATTTACAAAATAAGTCTCTTTCATTATTACTCTAGCTCCTAAATATTACTCTCTTTCGAAAACTCTCAGCTTCGCACTCTTTGATCTGCTGTTTACTTCCAATTCCTCCGGAGAAGGAAGTATCGGTTTTCTCGTTGCTACATGTCCTTTTGAAACATTTCCACATACACAAACTGGGAAGTTTGAAGGACATGTACATGGGTTTTCATTTTTCTTAAAAATAGTTTTTACAATTCGATCCTCTAATGAATGGAAGGTAATGATGCAAATTCTTCCTTCCTCATTTAAGAGTTCAATCATTTCATCTAAGGTATCTCTAAGCACATCCAACTCTCTGTTTAATTCAATTCGAATTGCCTGATAAGTTCTTTTGGAAGGATGTCCACCTGTAACTTTCATCTTCATTGGGATAGCCGCATCTATGATTCTGTTAAGCTGTCCTGTTGTAAGGATTGGTTCCTTCGCTCTCGCATTTACGATGTGCTTTGCAATATTCTTTGCAAATTTGTCCTCTCCGTAATCTCTTATAATACGGAAGAGTTCCATTTCGCTGTATTCATTAACGATGTCTTTTGCTGTAAGGGTCTGACGGTCATCCATTCTCATATCCAGCGGTGCATCTTCACTACGATATGTAAACCCTCGTTCTGGGGTATCTAACTGGAAGGAAGAAACTCCAAGGTCAAGAACGATACCATCTACCTTTTCGATACCTAAATCCTTTAGAACCTGTTTCATATTACAGTAGTTGCTTCTTACGATGGTTACCAAATCGCCAAACTCAGACAATCTCTCGCTCGCAGCTGCAATCGCATCTGCATCTTGATCAATCCCAACGAATCTGCCTTGTCCATTTAAGCGTTTACACACCTGATAAGCATGTCCACCACCGCCAAGAGTTCCGTCTACATATATCCCACCTGGACGAATATTTAAATTTTCAATTGTTTCTTCCAGTAAAACGGAATAATGTTTAAACTCCATATCTGCTCCTATTTATACTTATCAAATACCAAATCCAAGTTCTGCCATGTGTTCAGCGATTTCTTCCATATCATCATAATCACCATTATCTGTCCATTTTTCTTTGCTCCAGATTTCTACACGACTAAGTACGCCAACAGAAACTACATCTTTTTCAATACCAGCGTATTCTCTTAAGTTATTTGGAATAAGAATACGTCCCTGCTTGTCCACTTCACAAGAACATGCACCTGCGAAGAAGAATCTCATGAACTTTCTTGCATCCTTTGAGGTAAGTGGCTTATCTCGGAAAGAGTTTTCAATATTCTGCCATTCTTCGTTTGAATAAACGAAAAGACATCCATCCAAGCCTTTGGTAATTACAAATTCATTACCTAATTGTTCACGGAATTTTGAAGGTACGATTAAACGGCCTTTAGCATCAATTGTATGGTTGTATTCTCCCATGAACATGGCTTTCTCTCTCCTTTCTGTGTATTTTGTGGATTTCCTGTACTGGATTTTTGTGTTGGATTTAACTTATCAACAAGTTTATCAACTTATCCACCACTTTACACCACTTTTATGGCTTAACGCCCCACTTTCCTCCACTTTTATTCAATAATACCCCAAAAACCCAGTAAAATCAAGCCTTTTTCGCATTTTTTTAAATTTATTTTTGGCAACAAAAAAAGACGTACAGCTGTCAAACTGTACGTCTTTTTTTATAAATTTGTTATTTCTTTTCTTTTAATTTTGCATTTCTTCTTCCAATTATAATTGCAACCAAAGCTACGATTGCCATCACAGCTGCCACAACCATAGATACTGGAACATTAAAAATTGGTAATATTAATTGATCCGTACGAAGAGATTCTATCCAGAATCGACCTACGCCATATCCTAATAAATATATCAGGAATATCTCTCCATTAAATTTGCGGTATCTCCAATAAATTAACATAAAAGTCAACAACGCAAAGTTCCACATAGATTCATATAAAAAGGTTGGATGCACCTGAATATATGTAACTCCTGCAATCGTCTGAGCATGTTCCCACTGCTGAGCCGTAATCTCATGCTGTCTTACAGCGGAAACCGGAAGCTGCATCGCAAAAAGGTTATCCGTATATCCACCAAACGCTTCTCTATTAAAAAAATTTCCCCATCTGCCTATGCACTGTCCAAGAATAAGTGCCGGACTTGCAGAATCCGCAACTAATAAAAATGAGAGTTTTCTTCTCTTTGTCATAATATACACTGAAATGATTGCTGCAATTACTGCTCCATAAATTCCCAAACCTCCTTCACGGAAATTTAAAATACGAAGCAAATCCTCGGAATAATAATCCCAATTAAAGATTACATAATACAATCTTGCTCCCAACACAGAGAAGATAATCGCATACAATGCCATATCATAATAATCCTCTGTATTCTGTCCAGATAATTTTGCAATGGTAACCGCTAAACATACACCACCCATAATCCCGCAAGCAATTACAATACCATAATATGCTATATCAAAATTGCCAATGGAAATGAGTTTCCCTACATGATCAAGATAAATATGTAAATTTGGAAAGTTAATATTATAATCCAATTTCGTTCTCCTTTTCTGTAAACAAAGTAGCCGACACTATTCGACACACTCATTCTATTTTATTCTGTATGTCGAATAATGTCAAACTCTCTCTGTTCTATTCAAAACTATTTACACTGGAAAGTACCACATTCCGTTTCCCCAGAAGTCATAGCCTTTATCCCTGCAATCTGAATATGCTCTGCCGTACATTTCTTATTGTCATTATAAACGCAGGTAACCGCGTTACATGCAATATTTGTCATCTCAGATGGTCCTTTCGCATCTAAGTTTGTCATCGTATTTGTCCCTCTTGGATAAAAACTTTCACATACTGTTTCAGATGGTTTAATTGCCTTTTGACCACCTACTGTTATATTGTCTCGCTTACATAATTTGTTTTCATTATAAGAACAACTTACTACATTACAATCTAATTTTGTCATACTTTTACCTCCTAATATAATTTTCTATTTTAGTATGATTTTCTTTTAAAATTTTATACTAGTAATGTTGACAAAATATTTTTTTGAAGGCAATATGGTTAATTGAAAGGAATTTTACACAATGATAGATTTTCGAACCATAGAATTAAAAGATAAAACTTTATATAATGAACATTTATATCAGGATTCAGACCGTGGTTGCCAGTATTCCTTTAGCAACCTTTTTATGTGGGGCTTGCAGGGAATCACTTTTTTACATGACCATGTTGTGCTGTTTTCTCGTTTTGATGGTAACTGTTTCTATCCATTTCCTGTTGGAACCGGGGACAAAAAAGCCGTTTTGGATGCAATTTTTGAAGATGCAAAAGAACGCAGCCTTTGCCCTTGTCTGACAGGCTTAACCGAAACCGATAAACAAACGGTAGAAACTCTCTATCCAAACCAGTTTTATTTCCATGCGGATCGAAGCAGCTATGACTATGTCTATGGCATCCATGAATTGGCTGATTTAAAAGGACGAAAACTCCACCGCAAACGTAATCATCTGAAACATTTTAAGAAAAATCACCCTGATTATGTTGTAACACCAATTACATTGGAAAACATGGACCGCGTTCAAGCATTTGTCAAAGAATGGTACAATCAAAAATTAGAAGAAAATCCAGATGGTGACTATCACAATGAACAAGCCGCCTTAGAAAAAGTATTTACACATTATGAGGCCCTGGAAATGGAAGGTCTGATTCTGGAAGAAAATGGTAAAATACTTGGCTTTACTATGGCTAGCCAAATGAGCAACGACACCCTTGACGTGCATTATGAAAAAGCCCGTGGTGATATTGATGGAGCCTACACTACCATCAATAGTGAGTTTGCAAATTATATCCGAAACAAATATCCAGATATCAAATATCTTGACCGCGAGGAAGATTTGGGAATCCCTGGACTTCGCAAAGCGAAACTTAGTTATTTCCCACATCATCTAATTAAGAAATATAAGGCGATTCCTCTACAGTTTAAATATTCTTTTGCGGAACCTTCTGCTACTAAACTTCCAGCGCTTCGCGAATTATGGAAGGAAGCCTTTGGGGACAACGATACTTTCTTGGATTGTTTTTATTCAACTGCTTTTGACACCTCTCGCTGTCGTATAGCAACCGTGAATGATCAATTAGCAGCCGTGCTATATTGGTTTGACTGTACGATTGACAACCAGCGGATTGCTTATGTCTATGCTGTGGCCACTGCAAAAGAATTTCGCGGCAAAGGCGCATGCCATATGCTATTAGAAGACACACATAAACACCTACAGGCACTTGGGTATTCAGGCGTAATCTTAGTTCCTGGAAACGAAGCACTTGTACACCTATACGAAGGCTGTGAATATGAATTATGCACGAAACGAAGCAAACTCGAATGTGCTGCAGAAAATATGGGAATTGAAATTCGAGAAATTAAAAAGAAGGAATTCGCTACTCTACGACGAGAATTCTTACCTTCTCAATCAGTGATTCAGGAAGACGAAAATCTGGATTTTCTTGAAACACAGTCAAAATTCTATGTAGGAGAACGTTTCTTACTCGCAGGACACATCGAAAATGAGAATCTCTATAGTATGGAACTTCTTGGAGATACTTCTCTTGCACCAGGCATTGTACATGCTTTAGGATGCAAAGACGGAACTTTCTTTACCCCTGGTAAAGATGAACCATTTGCAATGTATCATGCACTAGCTGAGGATTTTGTTGTACCAGCGTACTTTGGCTTTGCTTTTGACTAAATCTAAAAATGACAAACAAAAAAAGAACTCTACCTATTGGTAGAGTTCTTAATTTTTTATTTTGCAGGTTCTTCAACAACAACCTGACGAATCTCTTTCGTTCTAATTTCTTTACAAATCTGATCTACAAATTCTCCAAGTGGTTTGATGCCTTCGTCACCAGCGAAACGGCTTCTTACAGAAACTGTTCCATCGATTTCTTCCTGAGCACCTACTACGAGCATGTATGGAAGTCTGTCCATACGAGCTTCACGAATCTTGTAACCAATCTTTTCTGAACGGCTGTCTACTGTTACGTCTACGCCGTTTGTTTTAAGTTCTTTTGCAACTTTTTCAGCATAGTCAATGTATTTCTCTGAAATTGGAAGTACACGAACCTGTTCTGGACAAAGCCATGTTGGGAACTTACCAGCGTATTTTTCGATTAACCATGCAAGTGTTCTTTCATAACATCCAAGTGATGTTCTATGGATAATGTAAGGACGAACCTTTTCACCATTCTGGTCCACATAATACATATCAAAGTTTTCTGCGATCGCACAGTCAAGCTGGATCGTAATCATTGTATCTTCTTTGCCGTATACGTTCTTAGCCTGAATATCAATCTTAGGTCCGTAGAATGCAGCTTCACCATCTTCTTCTGTGAATGGTACATTCTTATCAATCAATACCTGACGAAGTGCATCCTGTGTTGTATTCCAGTATTCATCATCGCCTAAGTATTTTTCTTTATTGTTTGGATCCCATTTTGAAAGACGGAATGTTACATCATCTTGTAATCCAAGTGTTGAAAGAACATGATATGCTAAGTCAAGACATGCCTTTAATTCTTCTTCTGCCTGATCTGGACGAATTACGTTGTGTCCTTCTGAAATTGTAAACTGACGAACACGTGTTAAACCATGCATTTCACCTGAGTCTTCTGCACGGAATAATGTAGATGTTTCACCCATACGAACTGGTAAATCTCTGTAAGAATGCTGTTCATTTTTGTATACAAAATACTGGAATGGACATGTCATAGGACGAAGTGCAAATACTTCTTTGTCTACTTCTTCATCACCCATTACAAACATACCATCTTTATAGTGATCCCAGTGTCCTGAAATCTTGTAAAGATCAGATTTTGCCATAAGAGGTGTACGAGTACGGATGTATCCCCAATCCTGTTCTTCGATGTCTTCAATCCATCTCTGGAGTTTCATAATCATCTTTGTACCTTTATGTGTAAATAAAGGAAGCCCCTGACCTACTACGTCTACTGTTGTGAAAAGTCCCATTTCACGACCAAGTTTGTTGTGGTCACGCATCTTAATATCTTCTAAGTGATCAAGATGTGCCTGTAAATCTTCTTTGTTGTTGTATGCTGTCGCATAAATTCTCTGAAGTCTAGCTTTGTTTGCATCGCCTCTCCAATAAGCCATAGAAGAAGAAATGAGTTTGTATGCTTTTACTCCCTTTGTATTCATAAGGTGTGGACCTGCACAAAGGTCTACAAAACCATCCTGATCGTAGAAAGAAATTTCTGCATCTTCTGGAAGATCTTCGATAAGTTCTACTTTGAATGGTTCATCTTTTTCTTTCATAAGTGCGATAGCTTCTTCTCTTGGAAGTGTAAATCTTGTGATTCTGCTACCTTTCTTGATGATTTTCTTCATTTCTTTTTCAATTGCATCTAAATCTTCTCTTGAAAATGGTTCTCTATCAAAGTCGTAGTAGAAACCATCTTCGATTGCTGGTCCGATAGCTACCTTAGCCTCTGGGAAAAGATTCTTTACAGCCTGAGCCATAATGTGTGATGCTGTATGACGAATAATTGGTAATGCAGCTGGATCATTTGCTGTGATGATATTTAATTCGCAGTCACTGTCAACTACTGTTCTTAAGTCTACTACCTCGCCATTTACTTCACCTGCACATGCTACACGTGCAAGACCTTCACTGATATCAAGCGCGATATCATAGACACTTTTTGCTTCGCTGTACTCTTTAATAGAGCCATCTTTTAAAGTGATTTTCATTTTCGTTCTCCTTTTCTATATTTAAATGATATATATATTTCATCAACGCCAAAGCAGACTCGAAAACCTGCCTGCTAGCAGGCGTTTTGTATGCTTGATTCTCCTCTTCTTTGTCGCGAAAAAAAGTCCCAGATACAACATTAGTTGCATCTGGGACGACTAATCTAATCGTGGTTCCACCCAAATTCATTTGCTTTCAAAAACAAAAAGCAAATCTCATTCTGACGATAACGGTGTCGGCCGGACCGGATTGGGGTCACTCTGAGGTGGTCTTCGGCTGCTTCCTGCTAAGATGCTCACACCAATTGCATCTCTCTCTGGAACATTTCACAACGTACTCTTCTCATCAACGTTTTGTATTTTTTATTACCTAAATATTCTAGTACCTTTTTATGGTTTTGTAAAGTAGTAAATTACTTATATTTCTTCTTCAAATTCTGGATATCCTCTTCATATAAATCAATCCATTCTTCCGAGAAACCACAACTACAGCAAAGATAACGATTTACTAATACAGGATTTTTCAAAAAACCTACTTGAATATTATTTCCTACTCCGTATGCTTCTACCGTTCCATCAATTCGAAGTATATCTGTACTATTACACTTTGGACAAATATTCGAATTCTTCATAAATGTTCCTCCTGTAGTTTTCTTAATTTCACTTCTGTCAAAACATTTGCCAATATTAAAAACAATATAATTGGACAAGTAACCATAGCCATCCCAGCATCATCCCACTTGGTAAATTCCATAGCAAGCTCAGCAAGAGGATACCAAAACACTCCTATCACAGCTTGCACACCTGCAAACATTAGCAAATACTTTCCATATGTTCTCTGGGCAAAATCCCAATTTTCTTTTGATGAAAGAGAGCGTTTGGAAGAATAATGTGGATATCTAAGCATACTAGTATAATATTTACCTTCCGGCGAGAGATAATCCACTGCAGTTTGATAATTCATAGGAATTTTCCATATCATACCTTATTAATCGTAATTTCTTCTACTCACAGGTGTCACAACAACATTCCCGCTTGAATCCAAGAGTGGTGTCATCCCGCCTGCATATCCATTTACATAACAGAGATAATTCACACCTGTTTCATTATCTACCCAAATTTCCATTCCTTTCACAAATCCCGACTGTGAATAAACTTCTTCAAATCTCTTATCTTTTGCCATATTAATATATCTCCTCTTCTATCCCTTTTTGAATCGCTATATCTGATATCTCACCATTCCAGAAAGTGATCGTCACGTAATGAGTTTCATATTCACCATAATAGCACCACTCATAACTATCATAATAATATCCTTCTTCCGAATGATCCTCATAGTGATAATACGGAACACCAAATGTTGCTTCCAAATCTTCATAAGTACTTTCAAATGTAAGCCCATTTACAAACGTAAACTCTGGAACATCAACTGCATCATCATAAACAGCTGGATTGTTAATGCTGAAATAATCTACCGTACACTTTCCTAATGGTATTTCATCGTCAGTATAATTATCTACAATAACCATCGCATATGTATTTCCATCTGCATCTACTAAGTCAATAAATTCATTATAACCGGAAGGAACACGTTCAAATTTACTATATTCTGTATCTAAGACAAACTTCATATCCGACAACTCTTCAAAAGTTGTTGGCAAAGTAATCGTTTCCCCGTTATATGTAAACGTCTCGAAGCCTTCTATCAACGGTGTAGCATCATCACCTAAGTATTCTTCAGTGCATTCCTCATCTTCGAATTGAATCCAATCATTTACATGTTCCTCATAACTACCACCAGAGAATACACCAATCGAACTCAATATCGTGAATATAACACCCAAATTAACGGCAATAAGGAATACCGCTAATCCCACAATCAATTTTTTCGCATTCTTTGAACCTGTACGCATCGCATGACGCTGTGCGGCTGTTTGACTTGTCGTTTTTGGTGTCACTGCACTGTTTTGATATACATCACAATCTGGATTTGTGTATGTATATGTCATCTGTCTTGCTTTATTTGCTTTATTATATTCTTCTGCCGTTTCATAAATCGGTCTTCCAAAATCATCATATTGTGGCATTTTCATACTCTCCCTTACTTACCATTTCTTTTAGCCTGTAGCACTTCAAGAAATCGTTTCTCATTGAATACAAGAAACTTATATTCTTCCATGTTCTTCATTTGCACAGAAATTGTCGTCATAAATAGCATTTTCTCTTTTGTTAAAGATTTAATATCATTATATTTCATCACAAGATTTCTATGCTTCTGCGGAATTGTCACTTTTCCAGTACGATATATCATTGCTTCCTCTTCCATAACAATATATCCACCTAAAAGACCATTTTTACACAAACTTACCATAAATGTATTTTTCATCTATACTATCTCCTCCATCAGCGCATCAAATTTCATTTCTTATATTTATTTTATCATAAATGCTCCCCCTCTACTATATCTATCACCTTAAAATAACCTTAACGAAACCTTAAAAACAGAAAAAAGACTATGATTCATTTTCTGAATCATAGTCTTTTAAAAATCAATTATCTACCACAACATTTTTTGTATTTCTTGCCTGAACCACATGGACATGGATCATTACGGCCAACTTTCTTTTCGCTGTTTACTACAGTACCGGATTTTTTCTGTTCTAAGTAAAGTCTCTTCTGAGTTTCTTCGTCAAAGATGTCGTTCCACTGTGGAAGTCCGTAAAGCCATTCTGCTTTTGCAGCTACCATACCTTTGTAAAGTTTTTCTTTATCAAATGCAAGGCTAACTTTTGTGTCTTCTTCCATTTCTTCAATTGGGTTTGGAGTAACGAGACATTCATTGATACCATCAAGGAAGCCTGTCATTTCCATAAGTGAAAGTTCATATTTTTCAGCAAGTTCTTTTACTGTGCCTTCCACAACTTCATCTGGATTTGATAATAATTTTTCATAAACGCTCTGTTCTTTTAAGAAGTAAGATGTCCAGAATCTCTGCATTTCACCCTGGTCAGCGTTTTCGTTATAAGCAAGTTTGTGCCATTCTTTTAATAATGCCATTTCTTTTTCCACCTTTTGTAATATATTTTTGCAGAGCAAATGCTCTGTCGATATCCTAGATAGTATACAAAAAGACTTGTAAGTTTACAAGTCTTTTTCTTCTATTTCTTTTTCTTCATTTCGTTTCTTTATTAATTTAAAGATATACATATAAATCCACAAAAGCACTGGCACCATAACCATGGCTACCACTGCACCACCGAACAAACCCATTCCATCATCACTTGCGGTGCCTGCGGCAAAAAATACAAATACGTTCAATCCTAGGATAAGAACGATTCCGAGTATTGCAAAAATCTGTTTCATATTTTTCATATCTTATTAAAAAATCCTTCTAATCGTAATTACGCGAGTATAATTCCACTTTGGTGAAATCTTAATTCCATCTTTTCTATTGGAAGCATGCACAATTGCACCATTACCGATGTAAATAGAAACATGTCCACTATAACATATGATATCGCCTGGCTGAAGCTCTGCAGGACTTACTGCATAACCAACACTTCTTAATGCATAAGAATTATGTGGAAGGCTAACGCCAAAGGCTTCATATATTCTACTAACAAACCACGAACAATCAATACCATTTGTAAGGCTTGAACCACCTAACACATACGGATTTCCTACAAACTGTACTGCATAGTTTACTACATCTTGTCCTGTTCCGCCTGTAGGTGGTACATAATTCTTTCTAGCTGCTTCTTCAAGCTGCTTTCTATATGCAGCTTGTGCTTCCGCTCTTCTACGTGCTTCTTCTGCAGCTGCAATACGAGCAGCCTCCTCTTCTCTGGATTCAGCATAACTATATACTGTTTCAAGCGTTACAAATTCTGTTGAAATATATCCAGTATAAGATCTGTACTGTACATGTACCCATCCTTCAAGAGACTCATCTAACACAGTTGCCTGTTGTCCTGTCGTAATAACCGTTTTAACTCCTGCTCCTGTAGATGGTTCTCTACGAAGATTCAATCTGCTAGTTGTGACTGTAGCTACCCTTTTACCTACAGAAGCACATAGAGCATCGTCTCCAACAACCAAAAATTCCGCACTAATATATCCCGTTACATTCCCTGACTGTATCTTATACCATCCGTCCAGTGTCTCTAACACAGTTGCTACACCATTGTTATACAGCTTGCCAAGCACTTCTGAATCTGCATTTGCTTCTGAACGAATATTTACATAATCATTTACTTGTGCTACGGCCATATTTTCATATGGATTTACCTCTGGCGCATCTGGTTCTGCTACCAAAGGTGCTTCTCCATTAATAACACCGGAAGCAAAATACTCTTCGGTTGCAGTATCTAATACAACACTTTCTTCAATTGCCAAATGTGCACCAGCAGAAAAGGCAACTGAGGTACCTAATAAATATTTATCTTTTTCTGTAGCAGCAAGAACATCTATTGGCACCGTAGTTACAAGCACTGCAGCCATGAGCATTCCTGCTACACATCGTATCTTATTATTAAACATGTTCTCCCCCGAACGAGTGTAATTTAAACTATTACAAAAATATTACGCGATTTGGTCCATTATCTCACACCCACCAGTAAGTGTCAAGGCAGGCACAAATGTATACATGCTATCACATTAGAATGAGAGTCTCGCTATTTAACCAGTTTAGCCTCCTAGGTCCGTGTTCGTCGCTTACGCGACTATTCCGCATCAAAGATGCTATAACACGGACTAGGGGCAGAACGCCCTTAGACTCAAAAAGACTCCACATGGAAATTAATTTCCTCGTGGAGTCTTTTATTCGTCTAGGCTAAACTGGTTACTACATCATTCCCATTCCACCGCCCTGTGGCATTGGAGGAAGGTCTTCTTTGATGTTTGCAACAGCTGATTCTGTTGTAAGAAGTGTAGATGCTACAGATGTAGCGTTCTGTAATGCACTTCTTGTTACTTTTACCGGGTCAAGGATACCGCTTGCTACCATGTCTACGTACTCTTCTTTTGCAGCGTCGAAACCTACTCCTGCTTCTGATTCACGTACTTTGTTGATGATAACTGCGCCTTCAAGACCAGCATTTGCTGAAATATAGTAAAGTGGTGCTGTAAGTGCTTTGAGGATAATCTTAGCACCTGTCTTTTCGTCACCTTCTAAAGTTTCTGCAAGTTCAGCAACCTTCTTAGATGCATGAATGTAAGCTGAACCACCACCTGCGATGATACCTTCTTCTACTGCAGCTCTTGTAGCGTTAAGAGCATCTTCAAGACGAAGTTTTGCTTCTTTCATTTCAGTTTCTGTAGCTGCACCTACGCGGATAACTGCTACACCACCTGCCATCTTAGCAAGTCTTTCCTGAAGTTTTTCTTTATCAAATTCAGATGTTGTTTCTGCAATCTGTCCATGGATAGAAGCGATACGCGCTCTAATCATATCTTTATTGCCATATCCATCTACGATAACTGTGTTTTCTTTTGCAATCTTAACAGATTTTGCACGACCAAGCATATCTAATGTAGTGTCTTTGAGTTCAAGACCAAGGTCAGAGCTGATTACCTGACCCCCTGTAAGGATAGCGATATCTTCAAGCATTGCTTTTCTTCTGTCGCCGTATCCTGGAGCCTTAACTGCTACTACATTGAATGTACCACGAAGTTTGTTTACGATAAGGGTTGTAAGCGCTTCGCCTTCAATATCTTCTGCAATGATAAGAAGTCTTGTTCCAGACTGTACTACCTGCTCTAATAATGGAAGGATATCCTGGATATTTGAAATCTTCTTATCTGTGATAAGGATGTGTGGTTCGTCAAGAACTGCTTCCATCTTATCCATATCTGTACACATATATGCAGATAAATAACCACGGTCAAACTGCATACCTTCTACAAGGTCAAGTTCTGTTTCCATAGTTCTAGATTCTTCGATTGTGATAACACCATCAGTCGTTACTTTTTCCATAGCATCTGCTACTAAAGCACCGATTTCTTCATCACCAGCAGAGATAGCTGCAACTCTTGAAATCTGTTCTTTCCCGCTTACTGGCTGGCTCATTTCTTTAAGAGCTGTTACTGCTACATCAGTCGCTTTTTTCATACCACGACGTAAAACGATTGGGTTTGCACCTGCTTCAAGGTTTTTAAATCCTTCGTTTACCATAGCCTGTGTAAGTACAGTTGCTGTAGTAGTACCATCACCAGCTACGTCGTTTGTCTTAGTAGCTACTTCTTTTACAAGCTGTGCACCCATATTTTCGAATGCATCTTCTAATTCGATTTCTTTTGCGATAGTTACACCATCGTTTGTAATGAGTGGAGCACCAAAAGATTTGTCTAATACTACGTTTCTACCTTTTGGTCCTAAAGTCACACGTACTGTGTTTGCTAATTTGTCTACACCAGCACCAAGTGCTGCTCTGGCTTCTGAGCCGTATTTGATTTCCTTTGCCATTTTATATATACTCCTTTAATACTAATCTTCCACAATAGCGAGGATATCGTTCTGGCGAACGATAATGTATTCCTGACCTTCAAGTTTTACTTCTGTACCAGCGTATTTAGAGTAGATAACCTTCTGTCCTACGCTAACCTGCATAACTACTTCCTTGCCATCTACAATTCCGCCAGGACCTACAGCGATTACTTCTGCTTCCTGTGGTTTTTCCTGTGCAGATGCTGTTAAGATAATACCAGACTTGGTAGTTTCTTCAGCTTCAAGCTGTTTTAAAACAACACGATCTGTAAGTGGTGATAATTTCATTTTAATTCCTCCTATATATGTAATTAATTATTCACTTTATTCATAGACATACTCTAATAATCTATATGCCCTAGATAAGATAATATTACTTCGATATTTAAAAGTCAACACAAAATTAGCACTCTTTTGCTTAGAGTGCTAAAATTTTTATAAACTTTTGAAACTAAATTAAATTATAGTGTTTTAATGCATTAAGAACACCATCTTCATGAATATGAGTAGTCACATATTCTGCCGCTTCTTTCGCTGCCAAAGATGCATTTCCCATGGCTATACTGTGTCCAACAAAGGCTAACATTTCTAAGTCATTGATACTATCGCCAAGCGCAAAGGTGTCTTCTTTTGCAATATTTAAATGCTCGCATAACCAAGCAATCCCCGTAGCTTTTGAAGTTCCTTTTGGAACAGCTTCAATAATACCATCTCCGTGGTCCATAAAATCAAATCTATCCGACAACGCCTCTTCCACCGCTGAGTAATTAGTCTTCTCGTTCACCAATGCAGAAAACTTATTTGCTTCAATATCTTCTAACTCGCAGTCATCTAAAAAGACCGCTGTGTCCTTCAGATTCTGAACAATGTATTCAATATAGGAATCTCCTTCAAAACCATTGCGATCCAGCCACTGGTATTTTGTACCTTCATAAATAATTGGCAACTGATGCTGACGACTTGCATCATAAATCGCCTTTACATCTTCATAAGACATATTTCTTTCATAAAGAATTTTCCCATCCATCTGCACATAATTTCCGCATGCCGCAATAAATCCATCAAAACCAATCTCATCAAACTGTGGATCATTGACATTTCCCATAGCACGACCTGTACAAACAAAGGCTTTGTGTCCATTTGCCTGCAACTGCTTAATCGCCACCTTTGTACTCTCTGGAACGACCATCTTGTCATCCCACAAAGTCCCATCTATATCAAAAAATACATACTTAGTCATGATTTTCCTCTTTCTTTTTATTTCCCACGAAACTTAATAATCCTGCGACGCCGATGAAACAAAATCCTAGCGAAATCAGCCATGCAGATATGCTACCATCCACTGATTCCTGTAAAAATCCTGTCTCTGTACGAATAACCGCAATTCCATTGGCCACCACATGCGCAATTACTGCCGGATAAAGGCGACCTGTTTTTTCTACAAATAAAGCAAATACTATGCCGAGTAAAAAGGCGTAGATGAACTGTACAATATTAAAATGTAATCCTGCGAAAATAAGTGCTGATAAAATAACCGCAGACCACATTCCCATCATTCTACGAAGTCTTCCATATACAACTCCTCTGTGTAAAAGTTCTTCTAAGAAAGGGGTAATGAGTGCAGAGCCTAAAAGCTCCAATCCGATTGTACTACCATAAAAGGCATCATTGGCATTCTGGTATTCCTCTGACATAGACACCAGCGGTGACATCGAAATAAGATTATTAAGTGCTACGGATAAACAAATCGTAATTCCAATAATTGCAAGCAATTGCGTTACCTGTCGATTTGTAATTGGATTCTTTAACCCATACTTTCCAGTAAGCATCAAATCTCTTTTATAATCTGCATAAACAACTGGAATTGTCACAAGACTTCCTATTATTTTGCACAACATATAATTTTCAATTCCAGTACCAAAAATCAACTGCGCAACGTAAATACCAATCGTAATCGTCGCATAATACATAAGTACCGGATATACAATATCCCAAATTCTGTTTGATAAACTTCTTTTCAAAATATTATTCCTCTAATTTCTTGAGGATGTCTTCATCCCCACCACGTTCACTGAGTTCCTTCTTCAACTGAGCCACCGTTTTGCCCCAAACTGGATGTCTTTTTCCAGGGCAAAGCTGTGATAATGGTTCTAAGACAAACATACGATTTTCCATGTCTGCATGAGGAATCGTAAGAGCCTTGCTATTATAAATCTCATCATCATAAAATACGATATCTAAATCGATTGGTCTTGGTCCCCAATGAATACTTCTGTCTCGTTCAAAATAATCTTCGATTTCATGGATATATTCCACCAATTCCTCAGGATCCATATAGGTTTCCATTTCCAGACATCCATTTACAAAATCATTCTGTTCTACTGGTCCATATGGTTTGGTCACAAACAATTCCGATCTTTTTACGTTTCGAATCGCATATGGATTCTTTAACATCGAAATCGCCTCATTAATATGTCCGGTTGGATTTCCTACATTGGAGCCAAATGACAGATATACCGTATGCCATTCACGATAAATCGTAACAGAAATATCCTCTGGTACATAGGTAAGTGGTGCATGTGGTTTACGTATCTCAAGCTCCATTGCCTGAATCGTTGGAAAATTTACAATAATTTCCTGCAGAGTGTATTCTGCAGCTGCTTCAATCGTATCAAACACTTTTTCTGCAAATACTTCCGCTAAAAATATACAAACAGAGTCATAGTTAATCGTATCTTCCAATTTATCTGTCAAACCGGCTTTACGCATATCCACATATACTTTTGCATTCAGGAAAAAATCCTGACCATTTTTCTTTTCTTCTTCCAACACTCCATGGTATGCAAACACCTTCATGTTAGTTACTTTGATAAAATCATTCGTTCTTCTCATGACCTCTATCCTCTTCTATAAATTGCCTGCGCCATCTGAATTGCACGATAGTTTTCTTTCACATCATGCACTCGAACAAAGGCACAACCTTTTTGAACAGCGGCAACTGTGGTTACTAATGTTCCTTCTAAACGTTCTTCACTTGGTAAATCAAGCGTAAGTCCAATAACAGATTTACGGGAAGCTCCAAGCAACACCGGATATCCCAATTTGTTTATCTGTTCCAAGTTGCCCAGTACTTTTAAATTCTGTTCATAATCCTTTGCAAAACCGACACCTGGATCTAGAATGATGTTTTCATCTAGGATTCCCGCTGTTTTTGCAAGAACTACACTCTCTTTTAAATCTGCCAATACGTCTGGCAAAAAGTCTGTATAAGACTGATTTGAACGGTTATGCATTAAACAACAAGCCACTTTATGCCTTGCTATAATTTCTGCCATTCTATCATCGGCCTTAAGGCCCCAGATATCATTGATGAGGTCTGCACCTGCCAAAATCGCAGCCTCCGCTACGGCTCCTTTATACGTATCCACAGATACCGGAATATCCAAACGCTGTTTGACAGCTTCTATCACAGGTAGGATACGTTCCATTTCCTCTTCTTCTGAAACCGGTGTATACCCCGGCCTCGTAGATTCTCCTCCTATATCAAGAATGGCGGCTCCTTCACTTATCATCTGCTCCGCTCTTTTTAACGCAGCGTCAACTCCGTGATACTTGCCACCATCTGAAAAAGAATCCGGAGTCACATTCAAAATGCCCATAATATAGGTTTGATTTTTCACATCAAATTCATGTGTTCCAATTCTCATACTTATTCTCTTTCTTTTCTTACTTACACATCATAAGGAATCTGTTTACCAGGCTTTCATCTTCCTCAAAAGCCCCACGCATTGCAAAGGTAACTGTCTTGCTACCAGGCTTTTTCACACCACGCATAGTCATACACATATGCTCTGCTTCCATCATAATGATAACTCCCTTTGGATTTAGGTGTTCCATCAAAGCATCTGCAACCTGACCGGTAAGCTGTTCCTGAATCTGAGGTCTTTTTGCAAACACCTCTACTGCACGGGCGAGTTTACTTAAACCTACTACTTTACCATTTGGAATATAGGCAACATGAGCCTTTCCATAAAATGGCATAAAATGATGTTCGCAGGTAGAGTAAAAAGTGATATCTTTTACAATAACCATCTCATCATTATCTACTGTAAAGGTCTTTGATAGTATCTCCTCACAATCCATATCTAAACCAGCAAATATTTCTTCATACATGCGAGCAATACGTTCTGGTGTTTCCACAAGACCTTCTCTGTTTTTATCTTCTCCGATTCCCTCAAGAATCAACTCTACACCTTTTTTTATCTTTTCTCTATCAAACATTTTTATATACTTCCTTTAATTCTCCTAGATAAGATAAAGAACCAAATGCTACTACCGGACATCCATCCTGTTTGCTTTGTGAAAGAGCCTCTTGCACTGCCTTCTCGATGCTTTCGCAAAAAACAACTTCATCCTTCCACTGACGAATCTCTTCAGCAAGGATTCTTCCATCTAATCCTCTTGGATTCGGTGGCGTAACAGTATAGACGTGATTCGCATATGGCATCATAATCTCTAACATTTTCTCATGTTCTTTATCTGCTAGTATGCCTATTATAAAGTTTACTGTTCGATTTGTAAAATGTATTTTTATCGTTTCAGCCAATTGCTTTACTGCATCTTCATTATGAGCACCATCAATTACAAAATATGGTTCTGTACCAAGGACTTCAAATCTGCCTGGCCAGAATGCTTTTGCAATGCCTTCTTTGGTTGCATACTCCATCTCTACCCAGGACACCAAAGACTCATTATCAGCATTCCAATATTCCATATCTTCCTGTAATCCTAATAGCAAATTAGGCCAGATTGCATCAAATACTGCAGCTGCAAGTGCTGCATTCTGTGCCTGGTACAAACCTGTCATACGGGTTTCATAATCAACACCCAAATACGAAAAATCCATTCTCTCAGGTTTCACGGACAATACTTCTACGCATCTGCCATAAAAATCACCTTTTACAGCATCTGGAATACGTGAAACAGCATCTCTTAATACTGCTTCAACCTCTGGTTCCTGTTTGGCCCAGAAAACAAAAGCACCCGGTTTCATAATACCGGCTTTTTCTTTTGCAATTTCTGTAAGATTTTCGCCCAAGAACTGCATATGATCACGGCTGATTTTTGTAATCACACAAGCCAATGGATTCTCAACTACATTCGTCGCGTCTAATCTACCACCCATACCTACTTCTAAAAGAAATACGTCTGGTTTCATTTCTGCGACAAATACAAATGCAAGCGCAGTTTCCAACTCAAAGCTAGTAGGTTCAAATTCCATTCCCGTACGATTAGAAATGGCATCACAGGCGTCTTTTATTTTGCTCATGCCAAAGGCATATTCTTCCTCTGTGATATAGCGTCCATCATACTGCCAGCATTCGAAAGCATCAAATACTGCAGGCGAACAATATCTTGCAACCTTAAATCCTGCTTCTTTGCAAATAGAGGCAAGATAAGCACCTACGGAACCTTTTCCATTTGTCCCCGCAATATGAATCGTAGGAACCTGATTTTGCGGATTTCCTAACTCTTCCATAAGAGAAAGCATGTTGGATAATCCCAACACGCTGCCTCTTTTTTTTGATTCTTCTACATAGCATAATGCTTCTTTAAATGTCATCGTTTTACACCTTTTGTATCTCGATTTCCGATATGAAGACGATTGAGAGCCATTTCCTTGCCCTTTACTTCTATCATTTCGTTCTCGCCCTCACATAATACATAGATATTCTGAAGCTCATCATTCTTGTCCAGCTTCATACCACGAACACCCACTGCAGATTTTTTCTTTTCTGGAATAGATGCACATTCGATACGAAGGAAATATTCCTTACCTGAACGCATTACCATAGTTTCATTGCCCTTTAAGGCACGTACGGAAAGCACTTCATCTCCATCTGCAAGTTTGGTTGCCGCTGTAGTCTTCTTACCTACAACGAATTCTGCACCATCTACTAATTTAATCATAGACTGTTTCGTACCGAATACTACTTTACCTGCAGATACATTTGCAAGACTATCTATATAGATATAGTTTTCTGTCTTACTATCGAAATTACTTACGTTATCAATTGGTGTACCCTTATCCTTTAATCGACCAGCTGGTAAATCCAGTACTTTCACCATGTGAAGCTGACCGGTATTGGTAAAGATACAAATCTTATCTGTATTCTTACAGATAAATACATATCTATTTTCCGAATCTGCTGTTTCTTTGTTTCTTTCATAAATAGAAACATCGATTGTTTTAGCATAACCAAAACGATCCATAAGGAATACTACATCCTTTTCTTCGATTGGTTTTTCCACAACAACTGCTTCTGCCAAATTGTCCACTACGGTTCTACGAGCTCTTCCATACTCTTTCTTGAATGCAGTAAGCTCTTTCATAATCAGCTTCGCCATAGAAGAACGATGTGAAAGCAAGTCTTCGTAGAGCGCAATCTTTTCTAACGTTTCATTATGCTCTTTCATCAAGGCTTCAATTTCAAGACCAATCAGCTTGTACAAACGCATTTCAAGAATTGCATGTGCCTGTCTCTCTGTAAAGCGAAGCTGTTTTGCCATCTTTTCAGATGCCTTTGATTTGAATTTGATATTAGAAGTATCTCCTGTTGTAAGACATTTCTCTGCATCTTTTCTATTGGTACATCCACGAAGTATTTCAATAATCAAATCAATAACATTACATGCTTCGATAAGACCTTCCTGGATTTCTTTTTTATCTAATTCTTTCGCAAGTAAAGTTTTGTACTTTCTGGTTGCGATTTCATACTGGAAGTTTACATGATGACGGATAATTGGAATAAGTCCCATCGTTTCTGGTCTGCCATCTGCTACTGCCAGCATATTTACACCAAAGGTATCTTCTAATTTTGTCTTTTTGTATAAAAGGTTTTCTAAGGCTTCTACATTTGCACCTTTCTTTAAATCCAAAACGATACGGATACCTTCTTTGGATGACTGGTTAGTAATATCTACAATATCACTGGTCTTTTTGGTTTCTACCAAAGCAGCTACATCCATCAAGAATTTCCCGATATTGGCACCAATCATAGTGTATGGAATCTCTGTAATGATAAGACGTTCCTTACCACCTTTTAATTTTTCATGAACCACTTTACCACGAACCTTGATTTTACCCATACCAGTTTCATAAATAGATAAAAGGTCGTCTTTATTCGCAATAATACCACCAGTTGGGAAGTCTGGTCCCTGAATATACTGCATCAATTCTTCTGTGGTAATATCTGGATTCTTCATGTAAGCAATCACACCATCTACTACTTCACCAAAGTTGTGTGGTGGAATGCTAGTTGCCATACCTACTGCGATACCTTCTGCACCGTTGATAAGTAAGTTTGGAACCTTAACAGGAAGAACCAATGGTTCTTTTTCTGTTTCATCAAAGTTTGGTCCAAAGTCTACGACATCTTTATCCAAATCTGCAAGGTAGGCTTCCTGAGTCACTTTCTGAAGACGCGCTTCCGTATAACGCATAGCCGCAGCTCCATCACCTTCGATAGAGCCAAAGTTTCCGTGTCCATCGATAAGTGGAAGTCCCTTCTTGAAATCCTGAGTCATAACTACAAGCGCTTCATAAATAGATGAGTCACCATGTGGATGATATTTACCCATGGTATCACCGACAATACGCGCACTCTTACGGTGTGGTTTGTCGTATTTTACACCCAATTCTGACATATCATAGAGCACACGTCTCTGTACTGGTTTTAAACCATCACGTACATCAGGAAGTGCACGAGCTATGATTACGCTCATGGCATAGTCAATATATGATTTTTGCATCAGCTCCGAGTATTCGGTGCGGATAATATTGTTTTCATTTACTTGCATAGTTTTCTCCTAAATTATACGTCAAGGTCTGCATCATGTGCGTGTTCATGGATAAATGCTCTACGTGGTGGTACATCTGTACCCATAAGCATTGCTGTCACATCGGATGCCATACGTCCATCTTCGATTTCTACACGACGCATCATGCGAGTCTCTGGATTTAAAGTTGTTTCCCAAAGCTGCTCTGCATCCATTTCACCAAGACCTTTGTATCGCTGTAAGGTGAAATTACCTGTGTGAGTACGTCTGTATTTTTCCAACGCTGCATCATCATATAAGTATACTTCTTCACCTTTACTTGGAATTACCTTATAAAGAGGTGGCATCGCCACATATACATGACCTTCAAAAATCAGTTCTGGCATAAAACGATAGAACAAGGTCAAAAGCAAGGTCGAAATGTGGGCACCATCGACGTCCGCATCGGCCATAATAATAATCTTGTCATAACGAAGTTTGGTAATATCAAAGTCATTACCATAGCCTTCTGAGAAACCACATCCAAACGCATTAATCATCGCTTTGATTTCTGCATTGGCAAGAACTTTATCGATGCTGGCCTTTTCTACGTTAAGAATCTTACCTCTGATAGGCATAATCGCCTGATACATACGGTTACGTGCATTCTTTGCAGAGCCACCAGCGGAATCCCCTTCCACGATAAAGATTTCACACTTAGAAGCATCGCGGCTTTCACAGTTTGCTAATTTACCGTTCGAATCAAAAGAGAATTTCTGTTTTGTAAGCATATTTGTCTTCGCTTTTTCTTCTGTCTTACGGATTTTTGCTGCTTTTTCTGCACAAGAAATAACCGTCTTTAAAATTTCTAAGTTTTTATCAAAGAACAACTGCATTTCATCACCAGTAATCTTAGACGTTACACGGGATGCATCTGGGTTGTCCAATTTTGTCTTAGTCTGACCTTCAAAACGTGGATCTGGATGTTTAATAGATACAACCGCTGTCATACCATTTCTTACATCTGCACCAGTGAAGTTTACATCTTTTTCTTTTAAGATACCGAGTTCACGTGCATATGCATTAATGATAGTAGTCATTGCAGTCTTGTAACCTGTAATGTGTGTACCACCCTCTGCATTGTAAATATTATTACAGAAGCCAAGAATATTTTCGTGGAATTCATTTGTATACTGGATAGCCGCCTCTACCGTGATTCCTTCACTTTCGCCTTTAAAATAAATCACATCATGAAGCGTCTCGATATTTTTATTTAAATCCTTAACAAAACCAATAATTCCATCTGGCTCATGATACTCGATATGCTCGATTTCGTCCTTTCGACGATCTTCATAAATAATCGTAAGGTTTGGATTTAAGTATGCAGTTTCGTGCATACGACTCTTAACATCCTCTTCCTTGAAATATGTCTTTTCAAAGATTTCTGGATCTGGTAAGAAATTAATCTTTGTTCCAGTCTTCTTAGTCTTTGCAATCTTAGGAAGAAGTCCATTTTCTAATTTAACAGTAGGGTTACCACGTTCGTAGCGATCATGATGAACAAATCCCTCTCTGCTGATTTCAATATCCATATAAGTAGAAAGGGCATTTACTACCGATGAACCTACACCATGAAGACCACCACTGGTTTTATATACAGAGTCATCAAACTTACCACCTGCATGTAAGGTAGAAAAAACGATACGTGCTGCAGATACACCTTTTGCATGCATACCTACAGGAATACCACGACCATTATCTTCTACAGTACAAGAACCATCCTTCTCTAAGGTTACCCAGATGGTGTCACATTCTCCTGCTAAATGTTCATCTACAGAGTTGTCCACGATTTCGTAAATAAGGTGATTTAAACCTTTTCGTGAAACGCTACCAATATACATTCCCGGACGTTTACGAACCGCTTCCAATCCTTCCAATATGGAAATACTACTTTCATCGTATGTTACTTTTTTTGCCATACTATCTCCCTCTACTCATTTCTATCTGCATCCTTCATATGTGCAAGTACCATGACTGCAATACGGAAGGTCATCGCATCATCAAATTTTCGGATATCCAATCCTATTTCTTTTTCAATGCGCTCTAATCTATATACCAATGTATTTCTATGTACATACAACTGTCTTGCTGTTTCTGAGATATTTAAATTATTCTCAAAGAATTTTGCAATGGTAGACATTGCTTCTTCGTCTTCTAATACTTCTGGAATTTCGTTTCCAAATACCTCTTTGATAAACATATTACAAAGACTCATTGGAAGCTGATAAATCAAACGACCGATTCCTAATTTACCATAGGAAATGGTATCTTTTTCAGCATAAAACACCTTACCTACCTGGAGTGCCATCTTGGCTTCCTGGAAAGACTGCGCAATCTCCGAAATCTCTGTCACAATATTTCCGTAACCCACACGCACCTTAACCATAGCTTCCATATGCAGACTATCTACAAGACCTTTCGCAATGTCCTCCAAATCTTCTTCACTGGCATCTTCATTTGAAACGTCTTTTACTAGTACAACACTATGTTCATCTACTGTTGTAACAAAATCACCGGCCTTTAAATCGGACAGATTCTTTACCAATTCCATAACAAGCTCAGTACTCTTACTTCCAGTGTCAATGACATAACAAACCCTTGGCTTTGCCTCTATATGTAAACGTTTTGCTTGGCTATGCATATCCACTGACAAAAGATTTCCCAGCAATACATCCTTAATAAAAATATTGCGGTTTAAGTCTTTCTCTACGATTTGTACTACACGAGTTTCTTCTTCATCAAAATCCTTCGTCGTACTTACAACTAGCTTTCCATCTGAATGAAAAAGTGCCACTTCTAAACCATAGGTTTCTTTCAGCTCTGCAATTTTTTCCAATAAGCTCTGCTCTGACATCCCTTATCCCCTCATTAGTAGGTTTTATCAATAAAAGACAGGGTGTAAATTTACACCCTGCCAAAATTTACAACTATATAATTTTACCGAATTAGTTTGTGATTGTCAATTCAGTCTCTTTATCAAACACATGTACTTTTTCTGGATTGATAGCGAGAGTGATTGCATCATTGTATCTTGCATTTGTAGCAGCTGATACTCTTGCTGACATGTTAGCACCCGCAACTGAGAAGTATACCATAGCTTCAGCACCTAATAATTCATTGTTTTCAACTACAGATTTGATATTAGGCCATTTTGCAAGGTCTTCTGCTTCATTGCTGATATCTTCTGGTCTGATACCCATAACATCTGTTTTTCCATTGTAACCGCCATCGATTACTTTTTTCGCTTTAGCTTCTGGTAATTCTACCTTGAAATCAGCAAATACTAATGCAGCTTTATCGCCTGCAACTTCTACTTTAGCATCTACGAAGTTCATCTGTGGAGATCCGATGAAACCTGCAACGAATAAGTTATTTGGTTCGTTGTAAAGTTTCTGTGGTGAATCTACCTGCATGATAACACCATCTTTTAATACTACGATTCTTGTACCAAGAGTCATAGCTTCTGTCTGATCGTGTGTAACGTAGATAATAGTAGCACCTAATCTATTGTGTAATGCTGCGATTTCTGCACGCATCTGTACACGAAGTTTTGCATCAAGATTTGATAAAGGTTCGTCCATAAGGAATACCTTAGGGCTACGAACGATAGCACGACCCATAGCGACACGCTGTCTCTGTCCACCAGATAAAGCCTTTGGTTTACGATCTAATAATTTTTCCAAATCAAGGATACGAGCTGCTTCTTCTACTTTTGCTTTGATTTCTTCCTTTGGAACTTTCGCAATTTTAAGAGCGAATGCCATGTTATCAAATACTGTCATATGTGGATATAACGCGTAGTTCTGGAATACCATTGCGATATCTCTGTCTTTTGGTTCTACGTTGTTCATAAGTTTTCCGTCAATGTAGAATTCCCCAGAAGAAATATCTTCTAAACCAGCGATCATACGAAGTGTAGTAGATTTACCACATCCTGAAGGTCCTACGAAGATGATAAACTCTTTATCTTCTACTTCAAGGTTGAAATCTTTAACAGCTTCGAAGCCATTGTCATATTTTTTACAAATGTTTTTTAATGATAAACTTGCCATTTTTACAAATCCCCCTAAGTGTTATCTTAATTACATTTATCTTAACTTAGGTGTTGCAAAATGACCATTGGCAAAGTGCCAAAGATTTTGGAATTATGTTGTCACATTGACGAATGTACCATCTTCTACCAAGGTTTTCAGTCGATTATACTCTTCTTTTAGCATATCTAGACCTTTATCCGTGATGACATAGGACTTTCTTCTTCCTTCCGAAGCAGTCAATTTGATAACACCATTTTCCTCAAACTTGGCAAGCATAGCATACAAGGTTCCTGGTCCTACTACCACACGACCATGTGAAATACTTTTCACCTTTTCCATGATATCTACACCACAGCATTCCTCTGTCAGGGCCAAAAGGATGTAATACATAGGTTCCGTTAAGGTTTGAAACTGTTCTCTTGCCATACCATCACCTACCTTATATCCAATTTTTTAAGGATAATATCTATCTGTTCTGGAGTAAGGTATATATGTTCATCATCACTAAATATCAGGATATAATCTTCATATCTCACATAATACGTACCTAACTTATTACGAAGTGCCTTTTGAGCATCCCAATCTGACGTACAGTCCACTGCACCTTCATTTATTTTTCTACTACCTAGTTCTTCTTCCCAGATACGATCTAAGATTTTTGAATTCTTTGAACTATATATTCTATAATAGATAGCATCTTCGCCCGCAAAAATGAAATAATCATCAACACGTCCGAACAAATTACCATCATGATAGATATCTATATCATCCTCTTCATAAGAGCATTCTCTATAATCCGAAATATGAAGTGGAATGTCTTCTTTTTGCTCCGTTACGTTTTCTCCTGTCTCTGATATAATAGCGATAGAAATAACAATCACCAGCACGAATACTACAAAACTATATACCATTTGAATGATAACATTTGTATCACGGTCTGGACGGAACTTATTAATAAAAACTGTCAATAAAAGTACCGACACAATCATTCCGACATTTAAAAGGAGAAGTTCTACCTGCTGTATTATGAGGAAGTAACTACTTAAAATCAGCAGTAAAACTACTACATAAATATCTCTTGCAGTAAGATGAAGCTTATTCAGACTTCCAAGATAAATGTCTTTTCCTTCACGAATGTCTTTTAACAATTTTCTCTTTTTCCAAAATGCATGCAAGAAGGTAAAAATCTGACCAAAGAACATCACATTCCAAATAGAAAAAACAAACAAAAATGTTGGTGAAAAAATATACATTTCAAAGAAACTACTTACATTAACCCACTGCATCAATGCATTAATTCCATATAAAACGAGTAGCATGATTGGATAACCTGTTGTTGTGGCCTTCACACAATTTACCACTCTCTCTTCCGGAGTAAAAAGCTCTGCCGCATCTTCATCTATCTTTTTGAAAACACAGAACTTCTGCTTTGCGTCAATAAACTTCCAACCTGCCGCCTCACAGTACTCCACAAAATCTTTTGTCTCTGGTGCAGGTCTTGTATCATTTTCACTTGCTTTATTAAACACCTCTACTGCATAGGTTGCATTTTCTGGTTCGCCCTTTTCAAATTTCAGTCCTACGCCCCACTCTTTGAAGTGCCAGCCTTTTTTCGCCATGTCCATTAAAAGCCTTGCAAAATCATCACAGTGCATGTAGTCAAAGCCTTTAAATACAGTCTTTCTATTCTTTCCCATACGCTCGCCCTCCTTTTATTATCGAGTATCGATATTTCCTATCTTTATTATATTATCGAGTATCGATATTGTCAACACGTACAAATAAAAAAGCGTGACTACTTGTCACGCCTTTTTTGTCTTTTCTCCATCTTCTTCCAATTTACAAAACCATATATATCGTTTACTAAGAATGCCACAAAACATACCACTACTGAAATATATTTCACATCTGACAAACTTGCCAACACCCATAGTACAATTAGCACTACATCATTCGCAGCATATGCCACGGCAAAATATGGATTTCTACGAAAGGTTAAGTACACAGCTATGAAACTTGTTGTTACAGATAATGTACTCGGTACGATATTTGCTGTATGAAAATACGAAAGGATATAATAAAACAGCACCGTCACTACTGTCGCCAATATCCACATAAATACAATTTCTTTTCTTGAGATACGATTTACCTTTACTTCTGCCCGATTTCCATTGTAAGGATTGCGAAGCCATGAAATTAACGCAAACACCGCCATTGGCATTGTCATCCCAAGATAGGTAATCATTTCTCCATAATAGGAAAACGTATACGATATGATTCCATATAACAAACTAAAAATCACCATTAGCACCTGTCCGAAGGGATTTCCTTTTGCATTGAATATCAAAGAGGTCGCTCCAATTAAGGAAGCGCATAAAGTAAGATAGTTTTCCCTGTCAAACAGACAGAAAGATAGGATGATTAACACAACAGAACTCGCCCATAATACTTTTTCTTCTTTTGTAAAATATTCTCTTATTCTTTTCATGAAGCACTCCTAATAAAAAAGCACTCGCAAATGTATCTTCTAAGACCTAACGATACATTTACGAATGCTTTCACATTCTCTACCCGGTGGCAGAAATATTATTTATTGTTTTCGCCTGCTGCACGAAGCTTACAAACGCCCTGTGTCATGGTTCCCATTGGACAAAATGCACACCAGGTACGTGGCTTATACAGCACCATTACTATAAGACCAATTAAAGTAGATGTCAACATCATACTATAGAAACCAAATGCGAACTGCACAATCCATTCAGGAACGCCTGTTGCTGAATATGCCCATCCCCATGGCACCTTAAATGTCCAGAATAAGGTTACTACTTCTTTTAAGGAAGAAGCACCACTTCCCACTAAATAAGTCTGGAAAATCATCATTCCAAACATGCTTAAGAAAAATACCAAGAAACCATAACGGAACCATTTCGAAGACATCCATTTTGGTGTTGCTGCATTACGCGCCCCCTTTAAGTTATTTCCTAATAAAGTAAACAACTGTCCTCTTCCACAGTATTTATTACAGAAATTTTTATTTCCGCCAATAATTGCAAAGAGCAATGGAACGATAAAGTCAATCATACCAAGCCATGCAAACATAATATTAAAGAAGCCCAATGAGAAATATATAATCGACCAAATCCATAAGTAATCATACCATTTTTTCTGCTGTGTC